>JBKPPP010000247.1:0-13862 GCA_046733615.1 Acidobacteriota bacterium
CAGACCGTAGCCGCTTCGACGGCTGAACACCAGCCGGCTGCGACCGAAGTCTCGGCCAGATCCAATTAAAAATCGAAAAAAGCTCCAGAAAGAGATGTGCCCCGCCGGTCCAGGGGAACTAGCGGGGCAAACCAAAAGGGCAGGGTTCGGGCAAAACGGGTGGCAATCCAAAGCATGAGAACCGTTAAAAAGCCAACGATTCCGACGGGCGGCGCTCTGTGCGGGTCAAGATAAGTGCGTAAAAAGAGTTCAATTCTGCACCAGCCGACTGACACCCAACAACTTTTCAATTAGCAAAGAACCTGGCTAGGTTTTCGTTGTGTGCGAAATTATACTGACGAATTGTAACCTGTCAAGAACATTATTAACTTTTTCGCAAAAAAGTTGTGACAGCTTCACTGGCCGCTGCGCGCGCTGGTCAGACGATATGCTTGGCGACGGACTGCTTCCGACACATTTCGGTTCTGTGAGAGGTGCTCGAGGTCCTTGGTCCTGATGCGCGGCAAGATGTTCATCACTGTTGGGATGGGAGTGCGCGGGTTGCGGGCCAGATTGTGAATTATCGGGTAGGCCCGGGCCCAGGCGCGGTTCAGGGCGATCAGCCGGAGCACCTCTTCCGCAACGGTCCGCATGGATGCGACGTTTTCGATCTCCTGCTCGGTGATGCGCGGATTTTTCACGACTGCCGAGCAGACGATCTTATTTGAGTCGCGGATCAGGATGCTGCGCGCTTCGCGGTCGCCTTTCATCGCCAGCTTCATCCGGTCCTTCGTGTTCATGAACATCACCCGCCGGATCAGCGACACTCGTTCGGCAGTGACTTCGCCGCCTTCGAGCCGTTCGTGCTCGAGAATACGCTGGACGTTTGCGGCGGTTTGCTCCGGAGTTTCGGAAATCAGCTCCTCGTAACGTTCGGCCGGCAGCCAGGACTCGTCGATATCGGCATCGGAGACTTCGATGTGCTGCGCGATCAGCCAGGCGTCGTCGAGACTGAGCTCGCCGCCAGCAGTGGTCAGTTCCGCATTTTCGAAAAACTCCGCCGCTGCGTTCTGACCACGCGCGCGGAGCTCGCCGGCGATCTGGCGCGCGCCGCGTTCCTTCTCGAAAAACTCCTTGCGCGTTTCGCGGGCGCGTCTCTCGGCTTCGCCGGTGCACGCGGGATTGCCGAGAATCGCTTCGATCAGTTCAGGCACACGGACCAGTCGCTGCTGATTGATCGCGATCAGTTCGAGCAGCGGGCCGTGCGCGGTCGCAGCGGCGAGTTTCACCAGTGCGTCGTCAGGAGTTTTGGGATTGAGCACGGCCGCCTCGCAGATGGCGGGCGACGTGTCGGGTTGGGTGACGAGATACGCGAGCACGCTGGGCGCAGTGTCTTCAGCGGAGGCGGCAACGGCAAGATCTTCCGGGGTTTCAGAGTCGAGGGTGTCTTTCGCAGCGGCGGCGATCTCCGCGTTGTCGCTATTGACGAGCGCGACGAGGATTTCGAGTAGTTCGTTCTGCTGTAACGGCAACATCCCGCGGGCTGCTGCGAGGCGCGCCGGTTGTGGAGCGGTGCCGTTAATGATGGCTTGAACGACGGAGTTTTGCGAGCTCAATTAAGAATCACGCCGCGATGCCGTGGCACTTCTTGTACTTCTTCCCGGATCCGCAGGGACAGAGTTGATTGCGTCCGACTTTTGGCTGATCGCGCACCACGGTTTTCACTCGGCCGGCATCTTCGCCCGCGGGAGTCGCGCCCTGGTTCGGACCGGTGAACGTGAGCGGCGAGGGCCGCAGTGGCGCCCGGCGACGAACGGTCTCGGGCGGATCGCCGGAAACGATCTGCAAATTGAAGAGCGAGCGAATCGTGTTGGTGTCGATGCGGTCCAGCATCGCCTGGAACAGATCGAAACTCTGCTTCTTGTATTCGACGAGCGGATCCTTCTGCCCGTAGCCGACCAGCCCAATTCCCTGTTTCAGGTGATCGAGCGACAGGAGGTGGTCTTTCCACTGCGCGTCGATGATGTTGAGCATGATGATGCGCTCGTAAGTGCGCATCGCTTCCGGCCCGATCTGATCTTCTTTCTGCGCGTACTTGACCTTCAGCCGTTCCCAGATCGCGTCGACGACTTCCTGCGAGCTCATGCTCGCAACATCGAGACGCTCGCTGTCAGCGTCGAAATCGTAGATGGTTTTGACCTGAATCTTGTAGTTCTCGACGTCCCAATCGTCAGGCGAGACTTCCGGATTCAAATACTGTCGCGTGATGTCGGAAAGCAGATCGTAAGCAACACCCGATGACGGGGGATCGCCCATCAGGTACTCGCGCTGATCCGGCTCTTCCATCAACTGGCGGCGGAGACCGTAGATCGTCTCGCGCTGCTTGTTCATCACGTCGTCGTATTCGAGCAGGTGTTTGCGAGCTTCGAAGTTCCGGCCTTCAACCGACTTCTGCGCGGCGGCGATCCGTTTCGAAACCATCTTCGACTCGATCGCGACACCCTGCTCCATGCCGAGCCGCTGCATCAATGCTTTGACTTTGTCGCCCGCGAAGATGCGCATCAGATCGTCTTCCAGCGACAGGAAGAAACGCGACGAACCGGGGTCGCCCTGGCGGCCGGAGCGTCCGCGAAGCTGGTTGTCAATGCGCCGCGACTCGTGGCGTTCGGTGCCGACGATGTGCAGTCCGCCGAGTCCGACTACTTCCTGGTGCTCTTCCTCGACGATTCTCTTCGCACGCTCGAAAGAGACTTTCCACTGTTCCTCGGACACGTCATCAGGATCGATTTCATCGCGCTTCAAAAACTCGCGCGCCATGAAATCGGGATTGCCGCCCAGCAGAATGTCAGTACCGCGGCCCGCCATGTTGGTCGCGATCGTGACGGAGCCTTTGCGACCGGCCTGGGCCACGATCTCAGCTTCACGCTCGTGATACTTCGCGTTCAGCACGTTGTGCGGAATCGACGCTTTCATCAGGCGTCGCGAGATCAGCTCGGAGTTTTCGACTGAAACCGTGCCGACGAGCGCCGGTTGGCCTTTCTCGTAACACTCCTTGATCTCGTCAACCACCGCGTCCCACTTCTCGGGCAACGTGCGGTAGATCACGTCGGAGTTGTCGACGCGGATCATCGGCATGTGCGTCGGGATAACGATCACGTCCAGCTTGTAGGTCGAGTTAAATTCCGCGGCTTCCGTCTCAGCGGTACCGGTCATGCCGGACAGTTTCTCGTAAAGACGGAAATAGTTTTGCAGCGTGATCGTCGCGAGCGTCTGGTTCTCTTTCTCGATCTCGACGCCTTCTTTGGCTTCGACTGCCTGGTGCAGACCGTCGGACCAGCGGCGGCCTTTCATCAAACGGCCGGTGAAGTCGTCGACGATGATGACTTCGCCGTCCTGGACCACGTATTGGTGATCGAGTTTGTAAAGCGTGTGGGCCTTCAACGCCTGCTCGACGCAGTGGAGCAGCTCCATGTTGGAAGGATCGTAAAGATTACCGACGCCTAGGAGGCGTTCCGCTCTCTCGACGCCCTCTTCCGTCAGCACAGCCGTGTGCGCCTTTTCATCGACGACGTAGTCGCCGGTCTTCTTGCCGTCGAGGTCTTCGCCCTTTTTCAGGTGCGGGATGATCGCGTCGGCATTCTTGTACTTGTCAGTGGCTTCGTCTGACGGACCGGAGATGATCAACGGCGTACGCGCTTCGTCAATCAGGATAGAGTCGACCTCGTCGACGACGGCGAAGTAGTGACCACGCTGCACGCACGTCGCAAGGTCAAACTTCATGTTGTCGCGCAGGTAGTCAAAACCAAACTCGTTGTTGGTACCGTACGTGATGTCGGCGGCGTACGCTGTCTGGCGTTCGAAGTCGTCCATGTCGTTCTGAATGCAACCGACTTCGAGACCGAGGAAGCGATGAATCTGACCCATCCACTCGGCGTCGCGCGAAGCGAGGTAGTCGTTCACGGTGATGACGTGAACGCCGCCGCGGCCGGTGAGCGCGTTCAAATAGGAAGGCAGTGTGGCAACCAGCGTTTTACCTTCACCGGTTCGCATCTCAGCGATTTTGCCCTGGTGCAGCACGATGCCGCCGATCAACTGCACGTCGAAGTGACGCATGCTTGTTGTGCGCACACTCGCTTCACGCACGATCGCGAAAGCTTCCGGCAAAATCTCGTCGAGAACTGCTCGCTCGCGTCGCTTGCGCTCTTCTTTGTCTTTGACGTCGGCGACTGCGCGTTGGACCTTCTCTTTGAAGGCGGCGGTGCGCGCGCGCAGATCGTCGTCGGAGAGTTTTTGTATCGACGGCTCGAGCGAGTTGATCTTATCGACCAGTGGAATAATCGATTTGAGGAATCGCTGGTTACTGCTGCCAAATACTTTAGTTAGAAATTTGTCGAAACTCATAGCGGTCTGGGATTTTATCTAATTAAACGCCCGGCTCCAATTGTCTCTTAATCATATCGACGACACTTTGGCGCGGCATTGAAAAGTTAACCACCACTTTCTTGCCGTCCGGAGTGGCGTTTGTGTTCTTCATTATCACTTCTTCATCTTTTCCGGCTCGCGAGCCCGCGCCCCAGTAGAGCAGGTTGTTGAGCGCGCCGGCCAGCGACTCAGCGCGCGCGCTCGACGACACTTCCGAAGCCATCGACGCCAGCACTTCACTCTCACCCTGCTTCACCGTGATCGTCACTTTCGCGCCGGGATTGTCCTGGCTGATCGGTTGCAGGTAGGTAAGAAAGCCGCTGTCGTTTAGCGCCGTAATCATTCGTCCAAAAAGCTCGACGAGGTTTTCGTCACCGGCTTTCTTCGTAAAGCGCGCATCTTTCAGTTTGCCTTTCTCGTCGAGCGTCGCTTCGATCACGATCTCAAACGGCTTGTTGAGATCGAGCTTGCCCTGGTTTTTTAGATCGTTCGCAAACTTGGCGAAGTCTTTAAGAACCTGTTTGTTGATTTCGTTCTCAGTCGGGAGCGTGACGTTGCTCTTCGCGGCTGTCTCTTCGAGTTTCTTCTGCGCTTCTTCGCGATTCACTGATGCACCGGGGCTCGCAACAGGCGACGCCTGGGCCACGGCCGAAGCTGGCGATGTCGAAGGGGACGCAGCCGGACTTGCGCTGGGCGACGGACTCAATGCCGGACTCGGCGACGGCGACTTCTCAGGACTTACCTCCTTCGACGATCCAAACTGGGAAATGATCTTCGGCGCAAACGGATCGGGCGTAACAGTAGCGCCGGGCATTGTGCCGTTCAGTTGCGCGTCGAGTGCGAAGTAGCCTTCCGGGTAGTGAAACTTCTCGAGCTGTACGAGCTCAACGTCGTCGCGGATCTGCGTCGCTTCGTAGTCCTTTTCGACAAACTTCGTGTGGGCGATCAGCGCGGCGATGTTCAAGGTATCGCGCACCGAGGGCACGTAAACCACGAGCCACAGCAGCACGAGATGAACTGCGAGCGAAGCGCCGATGAGCCGCAGTAGCACCGTCGTCCTGGAATCGCGATTTACCTCGAAACTGTCGAACAGCTCGCTCATTTTCAGTTTGGCTTAGACGCCCTCTACGCCCGCGGCGTTGCGAGACAGATTGTAACTCGCGGGGCACGCGTTAGCACTGCGACAAGGCCGCAGTTAGAATGGCCATTCATGCGTCGCAACCGTGGAAAACGCTGGCAACCGAGGAGCAAACCTCAGGAAAAGCTTCGGCCCACAACTCTCCCGGCGCGTTCCCACGGCCTGAAGCAACTTCTCCACGGCATCGGCACGCCACCGGCAAAGCCGTTCAAACCCGATGACTTCCAGCTCGAAGCACTCGCCGCCCTCGAATACGAAGACGTCCTCGTCACCGCTCCCACGGGCAGCGGCAAAACGTGGATCGCCCGCGAAGAGATCCGGCGACTGCTGAGTGATGGGAAACGCGCTTGGTACACGACCCCGCTGAAGGCGCTTACGAACTCGAAGTATCAGGAGTTCACTGACGAGTTTGGCGCCGCTCGCGTCGGCATTCTGACCGGTGACCGGAAAGAGAACTCCGACGCACCGCTGATCGTCGGCACCACCGAAATCTATCGCAATCAACTCTTCGACTCGCTACGCACCGGCAGTGAAGTTCACTCGGACCTCGTTGTGCTCGACGAGGCGCACTACCTCGCGGACGAAGAACGCGGGCACGTTTGGGAAGAGGCAATCATTCTTACGCCGCCACGCATTCGCTTGCTGCTGTTGTCGGCGACGATCGGAAACGCGCACGAGTTTGCGGGCTGGCTCGAAGAAGTTCGCGGCGTGCGTTGCGGCGTGATCACTGGGCCGGCGAAACGGCCGGTGCCGCTTCGTTCCGCTTTGCTGCTTCCCGACAAGCGACTGCTGCCGCTCGTCGAAGAATCGGGAAGAATTAATCCGGAGATCGCGCGGCTCGTATCTGAAACGACGGATTCCTGGAGATGAAACTGCGCATGCCTGAAATGCCGCCGGCGACATTGCTGACGGCGTTGGAGGGTTACAACTTGCTGCCGGCGATCGTGTTCATGCCGACGCGCCGTCGCTGCGATCAGGCGGCTTCGGAAGCGGCGCTCACGCGACCCGCGGCGAGCGATGAGCGGCGTGAGGCGCGACGCGAGTTCATGCGCTCGTTTGTCGAGCAACATCCGGAGGTGCGCAGCCACCGGCATTGGGACACCATCGTCCGCGGCGGCGTGGCGTCGCATCATGCAGGCCACATTCCCGCGTGGAAACTGGTGATCGAGAAACTGATGAGTGCCGGACTGCTCGACGCGATCTTCGCCACGGCGACCGTCGCCGCCGGCGTAGATTTTCCCGCGCGCAGCGTCGTCTTGACGGGGGCCGACGCGCGCACCGGAAGCGGATGGCGCGCTCTGTCTGCTTCCGAGTTGCAACAGATGACCGGTCGCGCCGGCCGTCGAGGGCGCGACAACGTCGGTTTTGTCGTCGCCGCGTCCGGGCTGCACCAGGATCCACAACGCATCGCGCAGCTTCTCAAAGCCCCGCCCGATCCACTCGTGAGCCAGTTCCGCGCGACTTACACGACGCTGCTGAACCTGCTCGACGCGTACGGAACGTTTGCCGGCGTGCGTGAGATTGCCTCGCGCTCGTTTGCCTATCGCGATTCGGCTTACCAGGTTCACCAACTCGAAAAGTCTCGCGAGGAGAGCAAACAGATCATCGAGCAGCGGCTCCGGGAATCCGGCTGCGATCTGCCCGTTTCCACGGTGCTGGGTCTCGAACGGCTCATTGGCGCGCGCGCCCGTCTCCAGGAAGCGAAGCCGCAAACACGTGCGGAAGTTTTCTATCGCTGGTTGAACGAAGTGGTGAAACCGGGGCGCGTGGTCGGCGTCGGCCGCAGCGGCAAGCGGCTGGTGATGGTCCTCGAGAAGCGTGACAACAACGTGCGTGGCGTTCGTGAAGACGGCAGAAGCGCGAGTTTTCCGCAGGAACGGATCGGCCGGGTTTACTCGCCCGTCTATCGCCTGCGCGACGATGATGTTGAAGCGGCCTTTGCAGAGATTCGCGAGCGTGGCCGCGAGCTGGTGTTGCACGAGCCGCGCCTGCGCGACGCCTACGCCGAAGAGACTGAGGCGCTCCAAATCATCGACGACAAGATCGAAAACCTGCTGCCGCCGCAGATCACCGGACCCGATCGGCTACGCTGCACGGACCTGCTCTGGCAGTTACATGAAACTGCCGAAGACCACGAACGCGCAACGCGCAGGATCGATGCGCTGCGCGAGGAAGTCTGGCTGCCGTTCGAACAGCGTGCGAAAGTGCTTTCCGTTTTCGGCTATCTCGACTTCGCGGCGGAAAAAGTCACCGAGCGCGGCCGCTGGTTGGCCGACCTGCACATCGATCGGCCGTTGCTCGTCGGCGAAGCCCTCGAAAACGGGCTCTTCAATTCGCTCGATCTAAAACAGTTCGCCGGAATCATGGCTGCGCTGACCGCCGACGAAGATCGCGACTACGGCGATCTCGAGCTGGACGACAACATCGTCTCTTCGCTGGCGCGTTTCGAAGAGATCGGTTTCAAAGTGTCGGCTGAAGAATGGAATCACGGCATCGAGCCGGCGCCCGAGCTCAACTTCTCGGCAGCAGGAGCGGCGGTTTCCTGGGCCGGCGGCGCGCCGTGGGCGCAGATCGTCCGGCAGACGCGCGCGGAAGAGGGCGACCTGTTTCGCATGTTCTCACGCACCGGCGAAGCGCTGTTGCAGGTTGCTGGTTTGCACCGGACACATCCGCAGGCGGCGGAGATGGCGGCAGCCGCGGCTGAAGTAGTTCTGCGCGAACCGATCCGCTAGAATCTTTTGCTTAATCCTAAATCTTAAAGAGAGGACTCTTATATTCATGTCGACTCCCGCTGCCCAGCAGCCATCTCCGCAACTTTTCTTCCAAACCATCAACGCACATCAACGCACTGAGGCGTTGAAAGCCGCCATAGAGCTGGAAGTGTTCACTGCCATCGGCGAAGGCAACACGACCGCCGCGCAGATCGCCAAACGTTGTCAGACTTCCGAACGCGGCATGCGGATTCTGTGTGACTATCTGACGATCATGGAAATGCTCACGAAGCAGGGCGATCAGTACGGACTGACGCTCGACTCCGCGACGTTTCTCGATAAGCGTTCGCCGGCGTATCTCGGCGGCGCCACCGAATTCATGTGCTCACCGCTGCTGACCGAAGGTTCCAAACACATCGCCGAAGCGGTGCGCAAAGGCGGCACGGCGCTGGAAGGTGAAGGCACAGTCGGGCCGGACCATCCGGTCTGGGTGAAGTTCGCTCGCGGCATGGCGCCGATGATGGCGATGCCGGCCCAGTTGATTGCGAAGCTTGTCGATCCGAATCACGATCGAGCGTTGAAAATTCTCGACATCGCCGCTGGTCACGGGCTTTATGGAATCGCGTTCGCCACGAACAATCCGCAAGTTGAGGTGACGGCGCTCGACTGGGGCGCAGTGCTTGAAGTCGCAAAAGAGAACGCGGAGAAGGCCGGCGTCGCCGACCGCTACAAAACCATCGCCGGCAGCGCCTTCGACGTCGACTTCGGCAGCGGTTACGACCTCGTGCTGCTGACCAACTTCCTGCACCACTTCGATCCGCCGACGAACGAAACACTCTTGCGGAAAGTTCATGCCGCACTCGGCGACGGCGGTCGCGCAGTGACGCTGGAATTTGTGCCGAACCCGGATCGTATTACGCCGCCCGACGCCGCCGGATTTAGCATGATGATGCTCACCGGCACGCCGTCGGGAGATGCGTACACGTTTGCTGAATTGGACCGCATGTTTGCCAACGCCGGATTTTCGCGCAGCACGATTCATCCGCTCCCGCCGTCAATCCAGCAGGTCGTGGTTTCTGAAAAGTAAATCGGATCGCAAAGGCGGATACTTATGCGTTGCTCTCTCCTGTTACTCGTCTGTCTGGCCCTGCTGCTGCCCACGCAAGGAGAACGTCGTATGGCCGTGCCGGGTGAATCGGTCTACCTGCTGAAGCCGGCGCACGTCTTCGACGGCGAGTCGGCTCAGCTTCACGACAACTGGTCCGTGCTCGTTCGCAGTCAAAAGATCGAAGCCGCGGGCCCAAACATCAGTCCGCCAGCCGGCGCGCAGGTCATCAATCTCCCGGGGCTGACGCTGATGCCGGGACTCATCGAGGCGCATTCGCACATCCTGCTGCACCCGTACTCGGAAACTGTCTGGAACGATCAGGTGGCGCGCGAATCGCTCAGCTTGCGCGTAGCTCGCGCCACCAACCACCTGCGCAACACGCTTCAGGCCGGTTTCACGACGATTCGCGATCTCGGCACGGAAGGCGCGGGCTACGCAGACGTCGGTCTGAAGCAGGCGGTCGAGCAGGGAATCATTCCCGGCCCGCGCATGATCGTGGTTACGCGGGCGATCGTCGCGACCGGCAGTTATGGGCCGAAGGGCTACGCTTCGGAGTGGCGTGTGCCGCAGGGCGCGGAGGAGGCTGACGGCGTCGATAGTCTGACGCGCGTCGTGCGCGATCAGATCGGGCACGGCGCCGATTGGATCAAGGTCTACGCCGATTATCGTTGGGGCACGCAGGGCGCCGCGCCGACGTTTTCACTCGACGAGCTGAAACTCGTCGTCGAGACTGCGAAAAGCGCAAACGTTCCAGTCGCCGCGCACGCGACGACGACCGAGGGAATGCGACGCGCCGCACTCGCCGGAGTCGAAACAATCGAGCACGGTGACGGCGGCACAGCGGAAGTTTTTCGCCTCATGAAGGAACGTGGCATCGCGCTTTGCCCGACGCTTGCGATCGTAAGCACGGCGAACGCCGAACGGAAAAAGGCGGTGTTCAAACTGGCGCTCGCGGAAGGTGTGACGATCGCGAGCGGCAGCGACGTGGGCGTGTTTGCGCACGGCGACAACGCGCGCGAGCTGGAGACGATGGTTCAGTTCGGCATGCCGCTGGTCGATGCGCTCCGGTCCGCGACCTCGGTGGATGCGCGCGTGCTGCACATGAGCGACAAGATCGGCGCAGTCAAACCTGGTCTGTTCGCGGACGTGATTGCGGTTGAAGGCGATCCGACGCGGGACGTCGGCGCGTTGCGCAAGGTGCGGTTTGTGATGAAAGGCGGGCAGATCTTCAAGCAGTGACGTCTGGGCCACAGATTACATAGAAAGACACTGTAGCAGTGTTCATCCGTGAGAATCCGTGGCCTGTTTCCGCACGAGCCGCGCGACCGTCAGCAACAACTCTTCAGTCTTGAACGGCTTTCCGACAAAATCGCTGAACCCGGACTCGAGCGCGCGGATCCGGTCTCGATCCGTGTGCGCGGTGACGGCGACACAGGGAATATCGGCCGTGCTCGAGTTGGCTTTGAGTTGACGGAAAACCTCCCAGCCGTCGAGCTCCGGCATCGAGAGGTCGACCATTATCAGGTCGGGCGGGTCGGCGCAGGCCAGATTCAGACACTCCTGGCCGTTCCGGGCCTCGCGGACCTCATAATTCGCACCGGCGAGCAGCAATCGCAGCAGCTCGCGGTTGTCGTCGTAGTCCTCGGCGATGAGAATTCTGGCGGCCATCGTGGGTGGTTTAGCCTCCGCTCCTCTACAACCAACGGCAAACAAGATAACAGACCAATCAAGGCCCGCCAAAAATGTAAGTATTGACTAGCTCATTATCACCCGTCCATAATCAGTCCTGAGCCCGTGCGGCCCCTGCCCGGCTCTTCATTGCAGCTAGTGACCTTGGGTTAGTTTCCCTACCTGAAAACCTTGAGGTTTCGTCAAAACACCATCACGACACGGAGGACCCAACTGTGGTCAACGGACACCTGGAAGATAGCTTGCGACATGAGATTGAGAGTTATCTCGAAAATCGCCTCAGCGCAGTCAAACAGGAGATAGCCACTCTCCAAAGCCTCGTCAACGAATCGCTGGCAAGTTTTCTCGACCGCCAAACTGACGTGCAGTTGGAAGGCAGTTTGGTCGCGGCGATCACCGAACATCTCCACGCGGCCCACGAGCGCGGCATCGAGCACGCGGCGTCCGAGACGGCGCGCGCCAAGGCGTCGAGCGACATGGCCATCGTGAAGGCCGGCATCGCGGAGATTAACGAGCAGAAGTCGCAGGCTGACATCCTCAAGGCGCTGGTAAACCGTGCGTCGTCATTCGCGCCGCGCGTGGCGTTTTTTGTCGTAAAAGGCGAACACGCGACCGGTTGGCGCGGGCGTGGTTTTGAAGGAACTGTCGGCGACGCCTCGATTCCGCAGATTTCCGTGTCGCTCGGGTCTGACACCGTGATTGGCAGCGCGGCGAAGTCGCTCACGACCTGGAGCGGTGGGCCTGGCTCGCACGCTGAAGACCATCTCGTTTTGAACCGGCTGGGCGAAGACCCGCCGCAGCGGATCGTCGCGATTCCACTGAAGGTCAGAGGCCGGGCGGTGGCGGTGCTTTACGCCGATTCAGCCGGTCTGGATTCCGAGTCGATCAATCTCGAAGCGCTGGAAACGCTGGTGACTGTTTCGGGAATGGCGGTTGAGCTGTTGTCAGTTTCGCAAGCGCCCAAACGCGCGCCGGCGGCTGAAGAGGCGACCGCGCCGGCGGAAGCGTCGCAACCGTCGTATACGCCGACGAGCGAATACGAATCAGCGCCTGCGGCTAGCTTCGAACCAACACCGGCTCCGGCGAGCAGCTTCGAACCAGCTCCATCAACTAATTTTGAGTCAACGCCCGCAAGCCAACCCGAACCGGCGTTCTCAGACACGATTCAGAGTTACGAACCGCAAGCGATTGAAACGGGCTCGATGATGGACAGCGCCGTTGCGCCCGCTGAAGAAGCGCCTGCTGCTGCGCCAGTCGAGGAATCGCCGGCGTGGAGCGCCACACCGGTCGAAGACACATCAGCCTGGAGCTCGACGCCGGTCGAAGCCGCACCCGCCGCGCCTTCGCGACGCCGTTTTGGTCAGGATTCAGAACTGCCGGTGGAAGTTTCCGGTGAAGAAGAACGCAAGTTACACAACGACGCCCGACGTTTTGCGCGCCTGCTCATCTCCGAGATCAAGCTCTACAACGAACAGAAAGTCGCGGAAGGCCGCACTGAGCACGATCTTTACGATCGCCTGCGCGAGTACATCGATCGCTCGCGTGAGATGTATGACAAGCGCGTCAAAGCGGAAGTCGCTTCTCGTTACGACTACTTCCACGGAGAGTTGGTGAACACGCTCGCCGAAGGCGATGCTTCAAAACTCGGAGCGAACTATCCCGGCGCCACGGTCAACGCCTAGACTGCTCGTTTTGTACTTTGGGCAGTGCTTGGTACTTTTTTTGTGAAGGTAGCCAGGGGTGAGCGCGAAAGCGCGCTGCCCCTGGATCGGCGAAGCGATCGTTTAAGGCCCGAAGGGCCGATAGAGCAGTAATGCCAGCGTGTGTGCCGCCCGTTCCGTCTGCTCGTCCTTTCCTTTGTTTCCAGGGCCGCGTGGCTGCGCTCCGCTCCGCACTTGTCCCTGGCTACCTTCAACTCCGCGCCTTCGGCGCTTTTTATGCAAGCCACTTTGTATCGGTAGGCAATTTGCAAAGTACGAACATCTAAGCGCGAAGACAAAATGGCCAAGCACCGCTTACTCCTGATTTCTCTTGCGATCGCACTCGCCGGCGTCGCCGCGTTTCCTTTTCTCATGAGTGCGAGCTGCCGCGCCAGGCAGCAAACTCCGGCCGAGTTACAAGCACGCGAAAGCCTGCGCAGCATGACGCGCAACGACGTGTTGCCGTCTGAAGACGTCGTCGCGGGTATCGAGAACCAGTTCCCGCGAACGAAGACGGCTGCGCTCGCTCGTCTCCTGCGTGCTCGCATAAAACTCAACAACAAAGACTTCGCCAGCGCTGCTTCTTTACTCGACACGCGCCTGATCGCCGAGCAGACTTCGATCGGAGATCACGCGCTCTTTCTGCGCGCCTCCGCATTGGAGCAGGCGGGCAGGCTGCCGGAAGCGCGCTCGCTTTACCAGCAGTTGATTCAGCAATATCCGAATTCGCTGCGCGCCCGCGAAGCGGCGCTGCGCGCGGCTGATCTGTTGGTGAAAAGTGGGAGCGCGGCGGCCGTTCCGCTTTTGCTCAGGGATTTAGTGGCGCAGGATGACGCGGCTGCATTGCTCGCGACCGCCAAAGCTCAGGAGTCGACGTCAGACCAGAACCGCGCGCTCGCTTCGTACCGGCGTCTCTACTTCTTCGCGCCCGACGCGGCCGAAAGTGCAGAAGCCGCCACCGCAATCATGCGCCTCGGTTCAACCACCTCGCCCGCGAGTGCCGAAGAAGCCATCACGCGCGCCGAACGGCTCTACGTCGCGAAGAAGTACAACGACGCGCTGACTGCCTACGCCGACGCTTTCGCCAGGTTTCCGGCCACCGCAACCACCGACGC
>JBKPPP010000248.1:0-11891 GCA_046733615.1 Acidobacteriota bacterium
TAATAATCTCATAGCCCGACGACGGCTTTTCTCCCATGGCTGCAACGACAATCATCTCTTTCGAAAAGTCGACTTCCGGCATTGGCGGTACCCATCGGCCCGGGGGAATTGGAGCGAGGAACCGTTTCCAGAGATCGCTGAATTCCTCGTGATTCCTGATAACCAAACGAAACGCACTCTTAGAAGGAAAAGTGTTGATCCAGGGTAGTGGCGGCGGCCTCGTACCACCAAAGCGAAGGGGCAAAGAGACGGCCGTCATTTTTGGACCAGGTAATATCGTGATTGGCAGCGGCTTCCCGCGGCATACGACCACCGGTGCCTGTTGTGCAGCCAACAACATCGAGAGACTGGTAAGGACGGAGAAAACTATTAAAGCTAGCTTCATTATCGTGACTCCGATCGGACGTCCGCGGTCTGGCGAATGGAACTACTTCAGCGTGAGCCAGAAATCGCGCGGGTAAAGCCGGTAGAGCTGCGTGTCTGCGCCCTCAACAGATTTCAAGTACGCTTCATAGGCAGCCATCTGCTTTTCTGCTCCAATCACGAAAAAGTTTCGGCCCGCGATGTCTCTGCCCTTTATGCCGTAGCCCGGAAAGATACGCTCGTGGACCTTATCTTTTCGCTGGTAGAGCTGAGCGGAGAGGTCCGGTATTTTTCTCGCCTCCAAAATCGCCCGCCGGAAACGCGACACCACTTCCGGCGTCATCCCATCAGCCATATTTGACGCCATCGCTTCACCACGAACTTCGTAAGGAGACGATGCACGCGAGCTGAATGTTAGCGCGATAACATACTCAGCAAGCGGATCACTCATCGGGCGCTTCACCTCGCCGATCGCGAAACGTAAGGTCTGCGGTAGCTCAGGTGTTCGCTCAGCATAGTAATACATCAGTCCCGTAGCGGGGTTACTCCCGATGCCGTTACTGTAAGCCAGGCCCGCGCCGATCGTTTTATTGAAAACTGAATGCGCGCCGCCACCGGTATAAAGTTTCGAAGTGAGGAAATCCAGAATAGCGTCGCGACTGGTATCCGTAAACTCCACGAGCCTGGCGCTGTTCATCATCACTCCGCCGGACATGTTTGGCGCCATCAAGCCTACGTAAACCGGAGACGCAGCATCTGCTTGCCGTGCCGCGAGCCGCGCTTCGATTCGGCGCTGGCTGCCGTAACTTTCCTTAACCAGATCGCTCTTATCGAAACCGGCGAGAAGAGACTTGTAGATTGGCTCCAACTTCTCTTTGACTGCCATCGAGCCGATGTAGAACATCCGCGTGTTGCGCGAATTTACGATCCGGCGACGCACATTCTCGAGATCCGCCAAAGTTTTTTCCGGAGATTGCGCAAGGTCCTGGCGCATTTGGTTGCACAGGTACGTCCAGTCAGAAGCGAGCGAGGAGTCAGGAACATCGCCGAGCGTTTGCGAGAGGTCCGCCGCGGCGTCGACGGCGAGTGCCTTCGCGGTAGCCGGCAATTTGCTCATGTCGTCGACAAACGGTTTCAATTCGGGCGTGACAGTCTGGTTCTTGTCTGCGCCCATCGCAACCAACATTGACTTCAGCTCATCCCGCGTTCCTTTCGCGGTCGCGAGTTTAGACAGAAACGCGTCAATTGCTTTGCTGTTTTCTTCGTCACCCGCACTCTTCAGCATCCAGCGAAGCCGTTGGACATTGTGAGCTTGAGTCAAGAAGGAAAATGCTGAAAGGTAAAGTGGATTGTCCTGGTAGCGATAGGCGTCTGAGGGATTGTTGACCCACGACTCCTCGGGTCCCTGCATCCGGCGGCGTAGCCCGCTCAGTTGTTGATCGACCACGTCACGAATACGTGGAAGATTTTCTTTACGCCAGTTTGGATTATTGAGAACGAGGTTCATCCAGGCCACCGCGCGTTCAGACTCCGCCGCATCGTTACCCGAACCGCGTACAGTTAATTCATACCGGCGCGTTACCGGTGAGCCTGTAAATTGAAGCTGAAGACTCAGAATCTCCTTACGAATCATTTCGGACATCTCTTCGTAAGAGATTGCCTTGCCGTCTTTGATCACGCCGACGCCGCGAAGCAGATCCGGAAAAGACGAAACGTAGACGAGGTCCTTCTCTGGAATTGCATAAAGTCCCAGCACGATACCTGTGGTTGCGCCAGTCATATTGTCGAACCTTGCAACTCCGAGTTTCACATCGCCGACAGACGTTTCCTTGTAGTCGATCTGATCGTCAAAAGTTAGCGGCGGATTATCGATAAATTTCGCATCACTGAGCCTGGCGAGTTTTTCGAGCTCCGCGGTGGTCGCGTCGTATTCAGCTTTGTAGCGTTTGATTGCTTCCTGGCCGTCGCTCACGGTGTACTTTTTCTTTAGCTCATTCGTTTGCGCTTCGGCACGCGCTGTTCGTTCGGCCTGTTCCTGCGTAATCAGTTGCGGATTTGCGTGGCCTACTGCGACATAAGGTTTTGTCTCCGCGAGTTTCCATTTGGCCAGATAGTCGCGCCAGAAATTCTTGCCACTCGCAACCAGACTTTCCGCTTGTTCGACTTGCGGTTTCATCGTCACCGACTTTCGGAAATCACCCTCCTGGTTGAGATATCTTGTTTGCAACAACCAGCCGTATCCATTACTGCCGTTGCGGAAACCGAACCCCGGTGGGGTGTTTACAAACTTGGAGAGGTCGCGGCGATAGGCCGTCAGAGCGTTGCGGAAACGATCGTTGAATTCCTTTAACTCAGGCGAGCCGTCTTTGAATTCGGCAACCCGAGCAAATTCCTCCATGATCTTTTGGCGAATAAGTGCGGCTTTGTCCGCGTTGAGATTTGTTGCCGGAACGTCTGTGAGCGCAATGAAAACAGGAGCGCCGGGCGAATCGTCGAGGTAGCTGTACATCCCCTTCGCACCAGTGTCGAGTTCACGTGTGGTGCTGTCGATAAACTTCTTGTAGAGATTTGTGTTCGCGTCGCCGGCAAAGACGGAGAGAAAGTTATCGAGCAGAACTCTTTCAGTTAAGCTGAGTTTGAGCGTTGCCGGGTAGCTGAAAAGTATCGGGGATGGCTGCTCGGCATTTTGGTTCGGATATTCGATTATGCGGATTGTGCCGGGTTCAGCCGACTGGGGAATCGGAAGTTTTGCGACGCTCATGTAGTCGCGCTTTGGGCTATTCGGCTCGGCTTTGGTGAAGATCGCATCGAAACGTGTCAGCACAGCATCAGGCGTCATATCTTTGGGCACGGACACGACGGCGCCCATGTTTCCGAGATGATAGTTAGCATCGTGATAACGCTTGATGTCGTCGGGTGTCAGTTTTCGAATGGCGTCGGGAGCACCGCCGGCGTTGAACGAAAGAGGATGCGCCGGGCCATAAATCAGGCGCATTGAATTATCGTAGAGTCGCCAGTTTGGGTTGTTCATCGAGCTGGTCATCTCGTTGTAGACCGAGCCTTTTTCCTCAAGCCGGAGCGACTTGTCAGGATTCTCAGTAACGCCCCAATTGCGCACCTCACGTCGCACTTCTTCTTCTGTATAGTCGGGATTCAGCAATACATTCATATACTCACCGAACACGGTGTAGAACGAGTCTGTTCCTCCGGCCGTATTGAACTGGTAGCTTGTGAAGGTCTGATTGGTCGATGCGTTCGATTGCGTCAACGACATGTTTTGGATCACATTAATATTTCGACCCTTGTTGCCCTTGCCGATGAGCAGGTGCTCCTGAGTGTGCGGCTCGCCCATGTCAGAAACCGTGAACGTGTTGGCATAGATAATCGCTTGAGGAACCGATTGGATCTGAAGGAGGTCAAGTGTAAAGCCGGTTCGCAAGTGGATGAAGTGGCCCCCGATTGGTTTATCCGTAGCGTCGAGGTAAACGGCATCCGTACGAAAACCGTGAACGATTTGTCCCTTGGTTAAAGCTGCGTAAGGGTTGGCGTCATTGCTCTGAGCAAACGTCCGAGGTAACTGTGGGGCGACAAGAGCGAAAAGTAAGAGAGCACATAACGAACGACGATATTTCAACATGATCATCTCCGGTTGTAAGGGATGGCTTCGCGCAAATCATAACTTATGTTGTTTTGAGTATGCTGACGTTTTTTTCTGATCGGAACGCTTATACAATTATATGGATACGATCTCTTGAGCATCGTATTAGCGACTTCGATTAGTGTTGAGAGTGCCGTGATGATGAACCTGATACGACTTGCGGCTCTGGTGCTCGCCCTGAGTACCTTCGTCACCGCGCAAACAACTCGCCCGAAGCAGGGAAAGCAGAGCGATCCTGAACTGGAACAGCGCCGCGCGACGGCACTGTCACTGCTAAACTCGCTGGCAATCGAGGCCCGTAGTTATACTGACGAGCCTTTGCGCGCACGCATTCAGGCTCAAATCGCAGACGTTATCTGGAACCATGATAAAGAAGCCGCGCGAGCGTTGTTCCGCCGAGCATGGGCCATAGCTGAAGTGCTGGACCTGGCTGCTTCCAGTTCGAACTCCAGTTCGAACTCACCGGGCCAAAGGCCGAACGGTAGCGGCCGCCGTCCACCCAGAACATATCTCAGGCGCGAGATACTCAGTCTTGCGTCTCGTCGCGACCATGCGCTGGGTGAGGAGTTCCTGGCAAAGATGACGCCGCGTGAAGGCGATGATTCAAACAGCGCCGGGCGCGAGTTATCGTCCGCTGAAAGCGTTGAAAGACTGCGACTCGCCAGTGAGCTGCTGGAAGACAACAATATCGAACGCGCTTTGCAGTTTGCAGATCCAGCTCTTACGCGCGTTGGTTCTTCGAGCATTGAATTCCTGATACAACTGCGCGCAAAACACGCGGCGGCTGCCGATCTCCGGTTTGCCTCTCTTCTAAGATTAGCTGGTGCAGATCCTGCTTCGGATGCGAATACGGTCTCACTGCTGACGTCGTATGCTTTTACCCCCTCGATTTACCTCGTTGTATCACGCAGCGGAATTCCATCGAGCAACAGTTATCCGCAACGAGATGCGCCCCAGCTTCATCCACAATTGCGCAGAGCGTTCTTCGAAGTAGCTGCGGGCATCCTGCTGCGTCCATTAAGTCAGATCGATCAGTCGACGGCAGGAAGAGCCGGCACACACTTTATGACAACGCGTGTGTTGCCGCTGTTTCAGCAGTTCGCGCCAGATTTAGTGGGTCCCTTGAACGCTCAGCTTGCGGCTTTGGGACCGGAGGCGGCGAAGGCGACCGCTAACATCGGCGAAGTGTCGTTGAAGCGCGGTATGGGCGATGGTGGCGACTCAAAGAGTGACGAGCTGGCGCAACGATTGGATCGGGCGAAGAACAGTGACGAACGAGACAGAGCATACGCTTTCGCAGCCATTCACTCGGCCGAAGACGCCGACTCCGGTGCGGCGCGTGATTACGCGGAAAAGATCGAGGACGCTGACACGCGTAAAGGTGTGACAACGTATGTCGACTACATGCTGATCCGTGCCGTGCTTAAACAAAAGCGGGCGGATGAGGCGCTGCTGTTGATACGAAAAGTAGAATTGCCGCGTATCTTACGCACGCATTTCTTGACTCAAGTAGCGACGCTCAAATTGAAAGACGACCCGGTTCGGGCAACTGAAATATTAAATGAAGCATTGACTGAAGCGCGGCGTCTTGATCAAGGCACCGGCGAGAAAGCTTATGCGTTTGTTGGGTTGTTGCGTCCGTTCTCCGTATTAGACCGAACTCGAGCCTGGGAACTCCTGAATGAAACCATCAAGACGGCCAACAGTGCGGCGGATTTTACGGGAGAGCGCGGTGAAGCCAGTCTGACGCTTGAAGGGAAGTTCAGTATCAGGCTCAGCATTGAACTCGCGTCAGCAACAGACTTGGCGGACGTGTTCAGGGAAGTGGCCCAACAGAATTTTTATCAGGCACTCGATCTCGCCAAAACTTTTCGAGCCGATGCGCCTAGAGCATTGGCGACGATCGCAGTTGCGCGCGCCGTGCTCGATGACACACGTAGATAATGCGCACAATGTCACAGGAGTCCGCGACCGGCGGCGATCACATCCATCATTTCGACCAACACTCGCCCGAGTGGCTTGCCGAGTGAGCGTCCTACACTCGTATTCACCTGCACGGCCAGCGCGACTTTGTATTTCGGGAAGTACATCATCTCGGTCATATAGCCCGGGAAGAAGCCGCTGTGTCCGTATGCTGTTCCCATGGTCGTCTGTCGAATGATCACTCCAAGACCGTATTTCGTTTCACGTCCAAGCATCGGAGCCGTCACACCGTCCAACACTTGCGGGAGAAGATCCGGTGAGAACGCCTGGCCCTCATAGATCATCTTGGCCCAACGCGCCAGATCGCGCGCGGTCGAAGCATAGCCGCCGCCAGTCCACTCGAATTGCGGATTGATCGCAAACTTCCCGTTGACGATCATTGCGTCCGTTCCGCCAAATGGATTGTTCGGACCGGCGTAACCCTGGATTACGCCCTTCAATCTCGGTCCATCCTGCGGAATAGTGTCGGTTAACTTCAGTGGTCTTAGCAGCCGTCTGTTCGCCTCGTCGTAGAACTTTCTGCCGGTCACCTTCTCGATGATCATTCCCAAAACGATGTAGTTGGTATCGGAATAATCCCAGCCCTGGCCCGCTGCGAACGGCGGCTTCTCGTCAAACAAGTACGCCACCAGCTCCGCCGGTTTCCGTACTTTCTCAGGGTTCGCGGTCAGGTCTTTCGTAAACTGCTCTTTGAATTCATAACGCACGAGACCACTCGTGTGATTCATCAACTGTCGCACGGTGATGTCCTTCGCATTCGGCAGACGCGCGAACCATGCTTCACCTCCGAGGTACTTTTCAATCTTGTCGTCTAGCCCGATCTTGCCTTCCTTGATCAACTGCAAGGCAGTGGCGGCGGCAAACGTTTTACCTACGCTTCCTGCCAGCATTCGATCGGTTGGAAGCATCGGCGTTTTGGCTTCGCGATCGGAAAACCCGACCGCAAGGCCGAACGACTCGCCATTCGGTAGTGCGACGCCGAGTGTCGCACCCGGAAAAGATCCCGCTTTGTGCCACTCCTCGAGTTTTGATTGAAGCGCAGTCTTTAAGGCACTTTGACTGACGGCTGCCTGCGCGAAGACGGCAACGTTTAAGAGCAGGCAAAGAGCGATGGAGGTAAGTAGTTTTCGCATGATTGTTTACTCGGCCAGCATTCTACCGCGAAAGTCTGGACGGTTCTCGTTCACCTGGGGTAAACTGCCGTCACCCCGTTTTACCCGATCAGTTCTTCTCGTTAACCCCAGAAACAACGAGCCCCTGGAACTGTATTTAACAAGGAGCCACATATGTCCAGGATTCTAGGCGCACTCTGTTCACTCTTTCTCATGGTCGTGTTTACACCGACTCTTACTCGGGCCGACCCAATCGTGGTGACGAGCGGCACCATCACGGTTTCAGGATTAGCGGGCGGCCCGCACTTCGACTTGACTGGAGACAACTTCCACGCATCGAATGCCGGTGGTGATACCGGGAACTTCGCGCCTCAATTGGGGTGCGGTCCCTGCTTCGCCGGAAAGACGGTCGGCGTCGGCGGATCGTTTCTCGGTTCGAGCCTGGGTGGTGGAGGAAGTATCACACTAAACGGCACCACCGTTACCAACCCTGGGTACGGAGGACTGTTTGGGATAGGCGGTTCTTCTTTCATTGTGCCGTCCGTCACGACTGACGTCTCCATCACGGTCCCGTTTACTTTCGCCGGTACTCTGAATGTGTGCTCGGGAAGTTGTCTCATCAATCCGGTGCTTTTCACTGTCAGTTTGGTCGGCAGTGGAACTGCGACAGTTGATCTCACTTTCTCCGGTTTCGATAACTTAGGAAGGCCCATCTTCTTCTTCCATCAGGCGACCTTCCAATTCGAGGAACCAGTTCCTGAACCGGCGTCGATATTGCTCTTCGGAGGCGGTCTGGCCTTACTTACTGCGAAGCTCAAACGCAGATTTTCCTCCTGAGAATTACAGTTTACGGGTGCGGCCGAATTACGGATGGGAGTATGACAAAAGCTACGGAATGACGATGAAGCGAAACAGCTCGCTCTGTTTAGCGCTCACTGCCCTGGCATTGCTGTACGCCCATCCGGTTAAATCGCAACCAAAACAACCAGAGCCACAAAAGGGAAAGCCGGTAGTAATTCCGACCCGCTTTGCTGGAAATCTCTTTGTGGCGGTTCCCGTTACAACCGAGGGCGTGACGCTGTCGTTGTTCACAGATTCGGCGGGCTCGCTGTTTCTCTACGAAGACACGGCTGAAAGTCTGAAACTGACTCCAGAGCTTGTTCCCGTTGACGGCGGAAATTCGCTGCGAGTTGTCTCCTTACCGGCGTTCAAAACTGAACACTCGATTCCCCAGCCACTCGGCAGCTCATTTCAACAGAGAGTGTTTGTGTTTCCGCGGAATCGAAAGCTCGACAGTGTTTTGGAACGTCGAGACGGTATGTTGGGCCAACAGTGGTTCGCCGGCCGCGTGTGGACGTTTGATTATCCCGGCAAGAGACTGTTGTGGCGGGCGGAGGGAGATCTTCCCGCGCACGATCCGAGTCATGAAGTTCGCCTGGGCTTCAAGACAAGCGGTTCAGGAAAGCGGCAGAACAACTTTGCGCGCCTCACGGTTGAGGTTGACGGCGAGACTCTCGATTTTGTGCTCGATACCGGAGCCACAAACGTCATCACGGAGGAACAGAGAAAACTGCTGGGCGACGATCTACCGCTGCAACGCGCAACTAGTTTCCTGGTGCGCTCAGTTTACGAGAGGTGGCACACGAAACATCCGGAGTGGCGTGCGTTCGACGAGATCAAAACGCTTACCGGCGGCGCGTTGATTGAAGTTCCGGAGTTAAAGATCGGCGGATTTACGGTTGGTCCGGTATGGTTCACAGTGCAGCCTGACATCGGTTTTCAGGGAGTGATGAAGCCACTGATGGATAAGCCGATAGTGGGCGCATTAGGAGGGTCTGCGCTGCATTATTTCAGGTTAACCGTAGACTGGCCGAATGCCATCGCCATCTTCGAACGGCCTTAGCTTTTACCTTCTAACTAACGAGTACATCAGCAAGCCACTGAGTGCGATCGAAAACGCGCCTGCGACTACAAACTCCCACGACTTGTCCATGCCGGTGCGGGCCAACGACTTTCCGCCAAGCTTCGGAAACACGAAACTGATGAAACTCTTCAGCACTAATCCCCAGCCGATTAACGTCAGCACGAGCGGCAAGCCGTGCCACACGTTGTGGAAAGAGACGATGAGAAGTCCTAAAGGAAAATGAAGTAGTGCGTTCAAAAAGCTGCCAACGTCTCCCTTACTATGCAAGTCCATGAAGAACCTGACCCACACGCGCGGCTGGACCATGTGAGATACGCCAATGATAAAGAAGCAGATGATCGCCAGCTTTGTAACGGCTATTTCCATAAGTTGATTCTCACTTTTCGCCCAAGTTAATCTCTGCTCCCTTGCAGGCGAGAGAAGCGATAATAGTATGAAAGCCTATAAATTCGTCACCATCTGGCGCGTTAAGCCCATTGCTCGCCCATTGTTCGAGTGGAATCACAACGTGGTGATGAGTTGGGGAGCTAGAGGCCTCGCCGAGAGACTCGGCGCGAGTGTCGTGGGGTTATATGATTAAGCCATCTTTACCGCGCCTCGCGCCTGAACCACTCAAACAAACCCAGCCATTGTTCAAAACTCAATTCAGTGGGCGTGGCATTCAATGGAAACTCGAGCTGGCGTGCCAGACGTTTCCATTGCTTGTAGGTGAAGACGTGCTTGAATGCCAGCTTGAGAGTGGGTTTCCATCTCCCGAAACCGTACTGAACAAAATCGCGGTAGAGCGCAACTTCATGCAGGCCGATTAGCGGACGCGTGCGTCGCTTGATCGACAGCAGCACCGAATCCACGTTCGGCACGGGCCGGAAATCGGTGGGCCGCAACTGCGTCAGGATCTGAAATTCGAAAAACGGCTTGACCATGAGCGAGAATAGTGTCTCTCTCGGAAATCCTGAAACCCTCCTCGCCGCCTCTTTCTGCAATATTAGATACGCTTCGCACAACCGCGATCGCTCCTGAAGAATCTGGCGCAGAATTGCCGCCGTACAGTTGTACGGAATATTCGCAAATATCTTGCAACCGCGAAACGGATAGTCCAGAAAATCCGCTTCAACTATTTCCACGTTCTCGACCAGACGAAATCGCTCCTGCAAACGGCTAACGAGTTCACGATCCTTTTCGATCGCGATGACGTGTCCGGCGACTCTCGCGAGCGCCGCGGTGATTATTCCGTTTCCCGGTCCGATCTCGTGAACCGTGTCGGAGGGCCCGATCATGCTCATGGCAACCAGCCGGCGGATGAGCTTTGGACTCCTCAGAAAGTTTTGCGCCAGAGAGACGCGCTTGCGCTGCCGTGTTTCCATGTTTCACCTCCGGAATTTGTGGTGAAACGAAGCGCGATTTTTGCGGAGGGTCCGTTCGTGGCAGGGCTATAACAAAAAGCCGCGAACCGAAGCGTTGCTAACGCTGTTCACGGCACTGATGGTCTAACTTGAGAGTTGAAACTTAGGAATCAATCATCCGCGAAACAGGCAGGTACGCTTGGCGACCTTCCACATTTTGTTCGCGGATTCGAATCAACATGCTCCCCAGCATACAGGTTTTGCGTAGCGAGTCAAACTCTCGTTCTATCGGGAGATCGCTTGCTCACTTACCGGTAATTCGCTCCATGTTGTAGACACGTTCGCGAGCCGGCTTGTTTCCTTCGGCCGGCCACTTCAGAGTCGCCTTCCAGGCGTTGTCAGAGACGCGTTCCCACCTGAAGGAATTCTTAGCCTTCCCAACAACCGGCTCAAAGTCGATGCCGCTATCGTCGATCGAGCTCGCAACGTAATTCCCATTTCCAAACCGCCCATCCTTCAGTTCAAAACGGGAAGTATCGTCAACCTTGTCCAGCTTCTCATCGGGAAAACTATCGACCAACAGAGTCGATTCGTTCTCAAAACGATAGCGTTCAAAGAATGACGCTTGATCCGCGCCTGACCCGCGCCACGTTCCTTCTATCCAACGCAACCTGGCTATATCAGCCGTCGAAAACTTCTTCACGTCAGATCGATTGGTCTGCGCGTCGGGTGAACGCTGGCAAGCAACAAACAGCAACACCAACAAAGCGGTGGAACCAATTACTCTGGTTTTCATGAGCATCTCCACTATTGTCTAAATAATTCCGCTGTGCTAAATGTGATCCGGCTTAGCTTAATCTTCTGCCTTGCCGGCTCGCTATTCTACGCGAGCAGAGCGAAATCCTATGAATAGAAAAATCTGCTTATTCGTTTTCACTGTTATCGCGTTTCTTTCGACGACAAGCTGGGCCCAGGTTCCGGAGAAAGAGAAAGTTGTCGCGGCTGCTGAGCGAGCGTTTGAGAAGTATACCAAGGCGTATGTCGCGCCGGCGCCCGGCTGCGCCGCCGCTGTGTCGCTCAATGGAGACGTCGTGTTCGAGAAGGCGTTCGGACTGGCCGACATGGAGCATAACGTTCCGAACACGACGCAGACTATTTTCGAGTCAGGCTCGGTGGCGAAGCAGTTCACCGCCGCATCGCTCGTACTGCTGCAACAGGAAGGAAAGCTGAGTCTCGACGACCCCGTCAGGAAATACATTCCCGAACTGCCCGATTACGGCTCGCCGCTCACGATCAGACATCTGCTGAATCACACTTCGGGTATTCGGGACTGGGGCACAGTCATGAGTCTCACGGGTGTAGGCCGCGGCGATCGAGTCATCACTCAGGATCTCGCCTTCGACGTCATTACTCATCAGCGCGCACTCGACTTCACGCCCGGTGCGGAATACTCGTATTCAAACAGCGGCTACACCCTCGCGGCGATAATCGTCGAGCGTGTTTCAAAG
>JBKPPP010000249.1:0-12552 GCA_046733615.1 Acidobacteriota bacterium
CTCTCGCGCGGCGGCCAGGTCTTTTTCATCCACAATCGCGTCGAGACGATCGAAACGATCGCGGCGCTGGTGAAGCGGCTGGTACCACAGGCGCGGCTCGCGGTCGGCCACGGGCAGATGAACGAAAAGGAGATGGAGCGAGTGATGCTCGACTTCATCGACTACAAATATGACGTTCTGGTTGCAACCACCATCATCGAGAACGGAATAGACATCCCGCGCGCAAACACCATCATCATAAATCGCGCCGATAACTACGGTCTTTCTCAGCTTTATCAACTGCGCGGGCGAGTCGGGCGTTCGAACCGGCGCGCTTACGCGTATCTCCTGATACCGGGCGAGCAGGAACTTTCACCCATCGCCCGTCGTCGTCTAGCAGCAATTCGTGAGTTTTCCGATCTCGGAGCCGGGTTTCGTATCGCGGCGCTCGATCTGGAACTGCGGGGGGCGGGCAGCCTTTTGGGGGGCGAGCAGTCGGGCCACATGGAAGCGCTCGGGTTCGATCTTTACACCACGATGCTCGAGCGCACGGTGGCGGAGTTGCGCGGCGAGGAGGTTGAAGACGAGACGAGCGTCGCGCTGAATCTCGGGGTCGACGTGGCTATTCCCGACGATTACATCTCCGATATGGGGCAGCGGCTGCGGACGTACAAGCGGGTTTCCTCGGCGCGCGACGAGGCCACGTTAACCAGCATCCGCACGGAGACGGAAGATCGTTACGGGCGCGTGCCTCTGTCGGTCGAACGGCTTTTTGCGTACGCGCGTTTGCGGCGGCTGGCCGAGGAACTGGGAGTCCTGTCGATCGATCGAACGCCGGACGGCGTAGCGGTGAAGTTTAGTGAAAAGGCGCGGATTTCACCTGAAAAACTGATGGAATTCGTGGGAACGCAGCCGGGGGCGGTGTTTACGCCAAACGGCGTTTTGCGCCTGGTTTTGACCGAAGACGAACAGGACGACGTGCTGGACGTAGCCCGCGACCTGTTGCTCCGGCTTCGCCCCAGCGATTAGAATCTCCCGTCTCCGTGTCCAAAGCACACTCAATAGGAGCAGTTCAGTGAAACTTAAGTACTTTGCAATAGCGATCGTTCTGGTTTTCGCGAGTAGCGCCGGCGTGTTTGCGCAGGAAGGCGAAGCGACGGTGGTTGATGAGGTGATCGCGCAGGTCAACGACGACGTGATCACGCTCTCGCAACTCAAGCGCGAGACCCAGGAGCGGATCGAGGCGCTGAAGCAGAACGGCATGACCGAGCAACAGGCGAGGGACGAAGTTAACAAACATCAAGCGGAGCTCATCGCCACGCTCATCAATGAGAAACTCTTGCTGCAACGCGGCAAGGAACTCGACCTTGCCAACGAGATCGAGGCGGAAGTTAACCGCCGCATGTTGCAGATCGCGCAGGAGCAGGGAATCAACTCGATGGAAAAACTCTGCCAGGCGATGCGCGAGCAGAAGATGGAGTGTGACGAAGTCCGCCGCACCATGCGCACGGAGATGATGAAGCAGGCGGTGTTTCAGCAGGAAGTCGATCGCAAAGTGTATCTGGGTTACACGCCGGATGAGGTGAAGAAATACTACGAGGCGCATCCTGACAAGTTTCGCACGCCTGAGACAGTGAAGCTTTCGGAGATCTACCTGTTGATTACCGGCAAGGACGAAGCGGCCGTGAAGGCGCGAGCGCAGGAGCTCGTGACGCAGATCCGCGCCGGCGCCGACTTTGCCGCCCTGGCGGCTTCAAACTCCGAGCGAGAGAAGAATGGCCAGCGTACGGCGCCGCAGGATAAAGGCTACGTCGGAGAGTTTGATATTCCGAACCTGCGCGAGGATTTGGTTGCGGCGTTGAAAAATGTGCCTGCGGGCGGCGTGAGTGAACCGATTCGCACCGGTGAGGGGTACCAGATTCTGCGTGTGGACGCGCGAACGCCGGCCGGCGCGAAGCCGAGCTTCAACGAGGGTCGCGTGCGCGAGGCGATGCTAATGGAGACGCAGGTGAAGGAGCGGCAGGATTATCTCGCGAAGCTCCGCAACGAGGCGTTCATCAAAGTCACCGAAACGTACAAGGACAGTGTCGAGCCGCTCTTGAATCTCAAGCCGGCGGTTACCGCCAAGAGCGCCGAGAAGAAGGACGACAAAAAGAAGAAACCGTAAGCGCGTTTTAGCCACGGATTCACACGGATGACACACCGTGTCGGACCCGACGAACGGCTTACCCGTGTCATTCGTGTGAATCCGTGGCCAACTTGATGGTGAAGCCATTTAAGATCCGTGATGTTGAAATAAACCCGCCGCTGATCTTGTCACCGATGGCGGGTGTGACCGACGTCTCGTTTCGTCGCCTGTTGAAGCGACGGGGCGGCGTCGGTTTATCAGTGTCCGAGTTCATCTCCGTCGAAGGCCTCACGCGCAACAACCCAAAATCGAAACGACAGATGCGTTTCTACGCGGACGAGCGGCCGTTCGCGGTGCAGATCTTCGGCGGACAGCCGGAACGCATGTGCATGGCCGCGGAGATGGCCCAGGAAGTCGGCGCCGACATTCTGGACGTCAACTGCGGCTGTCCCGCGCCGAAAGTCGTAAAGCACGGCGGCGGCTCCGGCCTGCTCAAAGACCACAGCCGGCTCGAAACTATTCTCAAAGAGATCAAGAAAACAATCACGATCCCGCTGACGGTGAAGATCAGGGCGGGTTTCTACGACCACACAATCAATGCCATCGACACGGCGAAATTAGCGGAAGACTGCGGCGTCGAACACATTGCGCTCCACGGCCGCACGAAGGAGCAGGGTTACCGTGGTCTCGCCAACTGGGATCTGGTGCGACAGGTGAAGGAAGCGGTGAAGGTCCCGGTTTCAGGGAGCGGCGACGTTACGACGATCGAAGGCGCGTTTGAAAAGTTTCGCGAAACGGGTTGTGACGGCGTTTTGATCGGACGCGGCGCGATGGCCAATCCGTGGATCTTCCGGCAGATTGAAGACGCGATGCACGGGCGCGAGACCTTCGAACCAACGCTCGCCGACAAGCGCGCGATTCTGCACGAGTACTTCGATATGCTGCGCGAGGACATGCCGGAGACGCCGGCCATCAATCGCATGAAGCAGTTGGCCGGACAGTTTACCCGCGGGCTTCAGGGCGGCGCGCTGTTTCGCACTTCGATTTATCATTCGCACTCAGTCGAGGAAGTGCTCGACCGGATCGAGGAATACTTCAGCGCCATTCTCGAAGGACGCCCGTACTACGGCGAGGCGGGCGCGCCCATTGAGGACGCGCCCCAGCTCGATTCGTGCGAAGCCGCTATCCTCGCCCAGGTTTAGCTACGGATTTTCCTTCGCATCAACGGGGCGGCAGCGACGACGGCCGTTCTCGCGACTGCTTACTCGTGCGAAGCCGCTACGTTCGCTTAGGCTTGACCGCGGGCGTGGCTTTTCCTTTTCCCTCATCCAGATTTACCGGCGCCGGATAACCTTTCTGAGCGACCGCGCCACCGAGATCGATCACCACTTCATTCTGCGGGCCCTTGGTCTTCGTCGTCTTCTTCGCACTCTTCTTCTCAGCCGTCGCACTTGGCGAAGCGAAAGCGGCCGGCTGCGGGTGAGTCGACATCGAGTTTAGGCCATCCAGTGCCTTGCGGCGCTGCTCCTCGGAGAGATCTTCGAGCTTCACACCGTTCGCCTCGAGCACCGCTCGCAGGTTCTCTTCCGTGTTTGTGTCCTGCGCGTAGACGTCCTTGTAAATGTGCAGCTTTCCGTCCTCGATTACGATCGTTTCGTAACGCAACTCGACCGGCACGACCTGCTTCAGTTTTACTGTTTTCGTCTTCGTCTTGTCCTCGAGATATTGATCGATCTCCGTCGCCGAAGCTTCACCATTCGCTGCCTGCATCAAGAGCGCCGCGAAATCTTTAATCTGCGCGTTCGTCAACCCGACGCAGCCGTGCGAGGCAAACTTCCCAATCTTCGCCGGCGACTTGCCGCCGTGAATCAGCGACGGCAACCCGATCGGAATCTTGATTGGCCCAAGCGGATTGTCTTTGCTTCCGGGCTCGACTCTTTCACCCGGCGCGACGTTCTTCATCGTCGCGACCCACGGCGAGTCGGGCGGTGTCCAGGCCGGATTGAAAATAATGGTCTGCGCCTTGCGCAGTCCGAACGGCAAAGGAAACTCCGGATAACCGATGCCGACTTTGTAGGTCTTCACAAGCGAGCCGTTCTGGAAGAGGTCCATGCGAAACGCCGGAATGTTGACGACGATGCGCGTGTCGGTCGGAACGGCGTTCGGTCCCTTCAACATCTCGGGACCTTTCGCGGTGTCGCCGCCTTCGCCCTGATCGCCTTTGGCCCAGTACTCATTCGCCACTGCGGCAACCTGCGCAGCCTTTTCTTCGCCGAGAATCGAACGGAGCTGTTCGGCAGTGCGCGTTGGCGCGTCGGTGTTGGTGCCGTCCGTTTCCTCGGCGTTGCTCGCGCGCAGGCGATCGATCTCCGCCTGCGACGCTTTCTTCAGTGAATCGATCTGTTGGTCCGTGAGCTTGGCTTTTGTCTTCAACTGTTTTTGAAAAGCTTCTTCCGATAGCAGCGCGTCGAGCACCGGCAACGTGATCGCGCCCGTCGCGGCGCTCTGCTGTGTGACGGGTGAAGCCGTTGCGGTTGGCGACGGTGTCGCGGTGCTGACGGTCGTTGAGGTCGAGTTATTTGGCTCCATCGCACAGCCCGCGCCGAGAGTCGAGGCGATGGCAACAAGAGCGACAAGCGAAAGACGTGAAAGCAAACTCATTTGTGAACAGTCTCCTTCGTCATGATCGTTACGTGGGAGAATAGGTGCTTCCGATTCACGAGCAACGAGCGTTCCCTCAGCGGCGGGGCGGTTTGCCCGCGAAGAGCGCAGCGGGAGCCCCGTTTCTGCACGATAAGCGAACGATACCGGCCGGAAGTGAACAGAGATCGGTCGTAAGTAGAACGTGAGTTTAGCGGTGGAGCAGCGGGTACGGATTGATGTTTGTTCCGTCCCAGTAACGCTTCGGATCGGAAACGACGGCGATTGAAAAATGCAGGTGGTAGTTGCCGGGACCGGCGTTGCCGGTGTCGCCGACGTAGGCGATCGTCTCGCCTTGCTTGACTTGCTTGCCCTCAGTTAGACCATCGGCGTAGCGAGCGAGATGCGCGTAGTAGAAGATCATCTTTTGATCGGCGCTGAGCTGATAGATGGTGGTCCCACCGCGTTCGCTTTGAAAGAGCTTCTGGATTTGGCCGTCGGCGGCTGCGAGGACGGGCGTATCGGCCGGGGCCATGATGTCGATCGCATCGTGCGTGCGGCCTTCCGAGCGGCTTTGATCGTAAGTGTCGATTAGTTGATCGGCGCGCACGCCTGCGACGGGAATAATGAGTTGGGGTGGTTCGGTAATAACGATTGAGGGTTTCGCTGGTGAAGGAATCGAAGATTGCGCTGGCGAGGCTTCCGGAGCCGGGATTGAGGCGAGCGGGGCTGCCGGCGGAGAGGGGCGTCTGACGTTAAGCCCGACTACAAAAAGAAAACCGATCAAAAGCAACAAGAAAAGAACTTGTAAGCGGTTCATCAGAAATGTCAGTAACAACTAACGTTCCAGAGTGAACACTAACGTTCCAAACCGAGTGGCAGCAACGGCCGCGGCGCTGTCCCTTCGAAGAACCAGCTTGCTCCGACGCGCAAACGATGATGCCACGTCGGCAGGCGTGACGTGTACAAAGCGAATCGAGCTTGCCGCGCCAGTGCGCCGCCAAACGCTTTTCCTCCGGTCAACACAGCGGCGCGTTCCGTGCCCAGACTGATCGCTTCGCCCAGCTCTTCGAAGTGTTTGGTCCGTAGCTCTTTGCCTTCGCGAAATGCCTTGACGTTGTGCGCCGCGAGACTCGCTTGTTGAAAAGCAAGCTGCGCGGTGCCGGCCAGTGTCGGCGTCGCATCCGGAAAGAACGCGATATCGCCCAGTGCAAAGACGTTGTCGTGTTGCGCGAGCTGTAGCGTTGGTTTGACCAGCAGCAAGCCGCGCTGATTCTTTTCAACGTCGAGTTTTTCGATCACCGGATTCATGCGGACGCCCCCGGTCCAGACCACGCACCCGGTCCTAACGTGCTCCTGCTTTCCTTCATGCTCGAACGTAACGCCATCCTCAGAAACATTCACCACGCGCGTCAGCGTGTGCACTTCAACGCGCGACTGGCGCAGAGCATCTTCGACAAATTCACGGATCTGCTGGCCCATGCCGGGCACGACCCTGTCGCCCATCTCGAGCAGCAGCACGCGCGGCTCGCCCTGTAAGGCGCGCCGTTTGAACGCATCGAGCAGCAGATCCGCCATCTTCGTCGAGAGCTCGCAGCCGCTGGCGCCCGCCCCGACTACCGCGAACGTCAGCTCGCGCCGCACGTCCTGCGGCGGCATGTCAGGCGGAATCCGATCGAGCGCGTCGACCATTTTTCGGCGCAGTCGGTCAGCGTGCTCGATCTTGCGGAAAGGAACTGAAAACTGTTCCGCACCCGGGACGCCGACGTAGTTTGTAATCCCGCCGACGGCGACGACGAGGACTTCGAACGGCAGCGGGTCCGGGCGCCGCTCGAGCGAAACGGTGCTCCCGTCGAGGTCTATACTTGTCACCCGGCTCTGGATCAACTGGACGTCGTTGTCGAGCAGTTCGTCGTATCTCGGGGCGATGTGCCATTCCTCGACTTCGCCGCTAAAGTACTCGTAAAGCATCGGCGTGAAGACAAAATGGTCTTCGTCGGTGACGAGCGTCACGTCGCCGGAACCGGCGAGATCGAGAGCCGTGAAGAGGCCGCCGAAGCCTCCTCCGAGGATGACGATTCCAGGTTTTGCCATGGCCGGGATAGTAGCACTTATCCGTGTTTTCGGTGTCGCCAAGGCTGTTACGGAAAGTCGCCCCCAAAACACCCAACTGGACACTCCCGCACCCGCAGTGTTAAATTGAACCCGTTTTTTAACTTTAGCGGTTACCGCGCGTTAGGCGGAGTTACTGCAATCGAGGAGGCCATTCAAGCAAGTGGCGTTAGCAAAAGAAGCGAAAGAACAGATTGTGACTGACTTCCGGACTCATGATGCCGACACTGGGTCGCCCCAGGTGCAGGTAGCACTCTTGAGTAAGCGAATTAACGACCTGACGGAGCATTTCAAGACTCACAAGAAAGACAATCATTCGCGGCGCGGCCTGCTGAAAATGGTCTCGCAGCGACGCAGTCTCCTGGATTACCTGAAACGCACCGACATTGAACGCTACCATGAGGTGGTGAATCGTCTGGGTCTGCGGCGATAGCAAGCCCCGGACTGAACGAGAGATCTTCGAGTCTCTTTTACACAGCCCACGTCTATCGAAGAGCTTGTGGCAGTGCCGAACGTGACGGCGATTGACTGGAACAAGTAGACGTGTACGGCCAGCTTCGAGCAAAAGGCGGCATGAGCTTCACGGTTCAGAGGCTCGTGCCGCCTTTTTTCTTACAGTTCACCCAACTCGCTTCACGTTAGCGGTTAGAAAGATTCCCCGAGGCGCAGTCGCCCTGCGCAAAAAACAGCGTGGCGGATGAGACGCCCGCGACCTGGCTGAGGCCAGGTGCAATGTCCTAAGGAGACGAACAAAGATGCCAGAAAAGAAATACTTGAAAGAATCAATCAAACTAGGCGACAAAGACTTGACCGTAGAAACCGGAAAGGTCGCCAAACAAGCAGACGGAGGGGTGGTAATCCGTTACGGCGACACCATGCTGCTGGTCGCCGCTGTCGGCGCTTCGACACCACGTGAAGGAGTCGATTTCTTCCCACTCACTGTTGAGTATCGTGAAGCAAACTATGCCGCCGGACGAATTCCCGGCAACTACTTCAGGCGCGAAGGTCGGCCGAATGAAAAAGAAGTACTGACGAGCCGGCTCATCGATCGCCCGTGCCGCCCGCTTTTTTCCGAAGGTTACAGAAACGAAACGCAGGTCATCGCAAGTGTTATCTCAGCCGATCCCGACAACAATCCTGACGTGATCGCGATCACCGGCGCATCGTGCGCGCTGTACCTGTCAGACATTCCGTTCCTGAATCCGATCGCCGGCGTGCGCATCGGCTTGATCGAGGGCCGTTACATCGTCAACCCGACCTACGACGAGGTGCGCGAATCGCGTTTGAACCTGATCGTGGCGGGAACTGAAGAAGCGATCGTAATGGTGGAAGCGGGCGCCAGTGAGGTTTCGGAAGAGATCATGGTCGAGGCCCTGATGCTGGCCCACAAGGAGATCAACCGGCTGTGCCGCTGGCAGAAAGAATTGTACAAGGCGCTCGGGGTTCAGAAGCGCGAAGTCGCGCCGGTGGCGCACGACGAAGAGATTCTGCGTGACGTCGAAGAGAAGTATTCCGAACGCTTGCGCGCTTCGCTCGATACGGAGAGCCAGGACAAGCGCAGCAGCTACGCGGCCGTCGACGCGCTGAAGAAGGAAGTGATCGAGTCGTATCCGGAAGACCAGCCGGAAAAGAGACAGATGGCCAGGCAGGTCTTCGACCACCTGAAAGAAACCATTTTCCGCGACGACATTTTGAACAAACGTCGCCGTCCGGATGGCCGGCGCTTTTCGGAGATCCGTCCGATCACGTCGGAAGTCGGCTGGCTGCCACGCGTTCACGGTTCGGCGCTGTTCACGCGCGGCGAAACGCAGGCGATGGTTTCGACCACGCTCGGAACGAAAGAAGACGAGCAGTTCGTCGACGATCTCGAGAAGGGCGAAGTCAGGCGTCGCTTCCTGCTGCACTACAACTTCCCGCAGTATTCAGTCGGCGAAGTCGGACGTTTCGGATCTTCGAGCCGTCGCGAGATTGGGCACGGCGCGCTGGCGCGTCGCGCGCTCGAAACGGTGTTGCCGGAAGACAGCGAGTTTCCGTACACGATTCGCGTGGTTTCTGAGATCACGGAGTCGAATGGTTCATCTTCGATGGCGACTGTTTGTGGCGGCACCCTCGCGCTGATGGATGCCGGCGTGCCGCTGCGTGCGCCAGTCGCGGGCGTGGCGATGGGTCTCGTGATGGAAGGTAACAAGTACGCGATTCTTACCGACATTGCAGGGGCTGAAGATCACTACGGCGATATGGATTTCAAAGTCGCCGGCACGCGCAACGGCATCACCGCCTTGCAGATGGACATCAAGATCTCGGGTATCAATGCGCAGATCATGGCTGAAGCGCTCGAGCAGGCGAAGAAAGGCCGACTTTACATTCTCGGCGCGATGGAGAAGACGCTTGCCGAGCCACGCACCGACATCTCCGCGTTTGCGCCGCGTATCATTCAGATCAAGATCAATCCCGACAAGATTCGCGACGTGATCGGACCAGGCGGCAAAATCATTCGTTCGCTGGTCGAAGAGACGGGAGCGAAGATCGACGTTTCTGACGACGGCACTATCTCGATTGCGACGGCGAGCGGCGAGGCAGCCGATGCCGCGGTAAATCGCATTCGTGGTCTGACGGCGGAAGCGGAAATAGGCCAGACGTACCTCGGCACCGTTTCGCGCATCGTCGATTTCGGCGCGTTCGTCGAGATCTTTCCCGGCACCGACGGGCTGCTGCACATTTCGGAAATAGCGGACCGGCGCGTGAAAGACGTGCGCGACGAGCTGAAGGAGGGGCAGCAGATCCTCGTAAAATGCATCGGCCGTGAGGGCAACAAGATCAAGCTCTCGCGCAAAGCGGTGCTTCGGGACGAGCACCGCAAGGCGGAAGCTGCCAGCCAGAGCGAAACCGAGTAGTAACCACGGATCTGAATCTCAGATCCGTGGTCTAAAATCCAGACGAATTTTTATCCTTACGGCCCAAAAATGCAGGTTTTTGGGCCGTAACCATGTGGCCCTGTATTTGCTCGACTCAGAGAACCTCGGAGTGTCATAAGTGCGGACGTAAGATATTACGTGTTCACCCATCCATGACGTTTTTATATACCCCCTTCGAGTAGTTCCCAGATCAAGGCGACCCGGATCAAGGAGAAATCAGCAGGTAGAGAATCAAGGCTGGTGCTGGAGTTTGCGAACGATTAGCAATCTTCCTGTATTACACAGTATGAAGTTGCCCCGACTTAATCGTTGTATGAGTTTTCGCGAAGGCTGGCGCGCCGCCCGCTCCATTACCGCGTTCGCACTGATCATTCTTTTCGTGGCTACGAGCTCGGTTCAGGCCGGCCCAGTCGTCATCAACCAGGTGTCCCAAACGGTGAACACCTACCAGGGCACGACCGATCTTCGGATCAGCACCCTGGGCCAGACGCAAGGCGTTCTCATCGCGAAGAGCGCAACTCCGGCCGATGGGCCACGCAACGATACCAAGGGCACTGCTCAGCGAAACGGCGGAACTAGTCTCGACGCCTTGCTTTCGTTCCCGCTCCTTTCCGATCCGCAGAAATTGGGAGCGGATTATGTAGAAGAGGCGGAAGTTGAAGGTTCGATTTGCGACTGTGGCGACATTCCTCCGCTAGTAGGTGGTTTTCCGAAGTGGCCGCTGCTGTTTCTAGCTGCCGTCCCGCTAGTGTTCATTAACCACGACTGCGAGGATTGCAACAACGTTGAGACGCCGACTCCCACGCCGACTCCCACGCCCACACCACCGCCACCGACACCGACGCCGACACCAGTTCCGGAGCCGGCCTCGCTGCTGCTGCTTGGCACGGGTCTGTTAGCGGCCGGCGCGGGCTTGCGGCGTCGCTACGGACAGACGAAGCTCAACGGCGAATCAGCAACAACGCGAGAGGAGGATTAATACTGTGGCTCTACGAAAATTCATCCTCTTGTTCGCGCTCCTGTTCGTCGTCGCTTATCCGGCTGCGAGTGTTTCCGCCAAAGGTAAGAAAGTCGATTACGGCGTTATCAAAATCCTGACGGCTCCGGGCGGTCTGCTGTTGACGATCGACGGAAAAGCGCTCGGTGAGACTAAGGAAACGTACCAGGAGTTCAAACTCGCGCCGGGAGTGCACAATGTCGTGGTTCGATTGCCTAACGGTAAACTCTGGACCCGCGATATCGAGCTGCCGGCCGGACGCATCAAGTGTGTCGTCGTGAACTACAAGCCTTTGCCGCCGGTCGCGAAATCTCCCTGTCCGTTCGGCCTGAATGTCTCGGCGCCCAAGTCAGTGAACGACGGCGAGATCATCACTTACTCTGCCGACGTCAACTACGGCGGCACTCGGGACCTGAAGTATAACTGGTCCATCAATCCGGCAACCGCGCGCATTCTCAGCGGCGCCGGCACAAACACCATCACAGTCGACTCGACGGGCCTCGGCGGTCAGCGCCTCACGGTTACGTTGGCAGTTGACGATGGATCCGCCGATCCCGCTTGCATGCAGACGGTCCAGGCTAGTTCCGCCGTCAATGCTGAAGAGAAGAAGCCCCTCGAGCCGTTGAAGTTTGACGAGTGCGACAGTTGCAAGTTTGACGACCAGAAAGCCCGTCTCGATCATTTCGCGACTGAGTTGCAGAACGATCCGACCAGGCGCGGTTACATCATCGTGTACGGTGGCCGCATGAGCCCGATCGGACAAGTTGATATGCTGATGAAGCGCACCCGCGAGTACCTGACGAATGAGCGACAAATCGAGGGTTCGCGATTCGAGATCGTCAACGGCGGCTTCCGCGAAGGCGACAGCGTGGAGCTCTTTATCGTTCCCAGCGGCGTGACACCGCCGCGCGCGACGCCGACGGTCCAGGCCGGCGAAGTAAAAGGCGCCGCTCCAAGTCGTCGCAAACGCCACTAAGCACGTTCACCAAACACTGATTGACGGCCATTCAGATCTGTGTTAACAGATCCGCCTACCCTCGGTGTTCCCCGTTTTGCCCCCCTGACAAAACCAATTACCAGGAGGTTCCTTCATGGCTGACGAAGGCGGAGGCGGCGGCGGCAGTGCAGGCGTCGTGGCGGTGCTCGTGATTTTTGTGATCATAGTGCTGGTTGCACTGTTCATGTTTAGAGGGCGACTATTTGGCGGGGGTGGCACGCAGAAGATTGATGTGAACATTTCAACACCGAGTAAGTAGCGAATCGAATAAGCCGCGAGATTTGCGAGACGCAAGGGTGAGGTAAACCTTCGCCTTTGCGTCTTTGCGCGTTGCGGGATATATATTTTCGATATAAAAAGTATATCAACTATGGCGGCACCAAATATCGACACCATTGTTTCCCTCGCCAAGCGGCGCGGCTTCGTTTTCCCCTCTTCCGAAGTTTACGGCGGGCTCGGCAGTGCGTGGGACTATGGCCCACTCGGCGTCGAGCTCTGCAACAACGTGAAGCAATCTTGGTGGCGCTGGCTCGTGTATGACCGCGACGACATCGAAGGGATCGATTCCTCGATCATTCTCAACCGGCTGGTTTGGAAATACTCGGGTCACGAAGCGACGTTTCACGATCCGCTGGTCGATTGTCGCGAGTGCAAAGCGCGAATGCGCGCGGACAAGATTGAAGGGAAGTGTGCGAACTGCGGGTCTACGAATCTTACCGAGCCACGTAATTTCAACATGATGTTTCGGACCATGCTGGGGGCGGCTGCGGAAGAAGACGATCCG
>JBKPPP010000250.1:0-9172 GCA_046733615.1 Acidobacteriota bacterium
AATGGACCATCGCATGCGGTGTTATCCGCTGGTGCTTCGTTCAACGGTAGTAGCTGGATCGCGAAGTCGCTCTCGGCCAGCATGATCGAACAGAGTCTCGGAGCGATCAACTTTTATACTAATCCGGGTACATCGACGGGCGGCGCCTTTACGCCAACGCTGCGCATGTCGGTCGCGAGTAGCGGCAAGGTAGGCATCGGCACCAATGTGCCGGGAAGTCCCTTGACTGTGATCGGTGTCAGCGGTAGCCGAGAGGGAATTCAGCTCGCCGGCGCGGGAAATACCTGGATCTACACGGACCTCAGTCTCACCCCCATCGGCACGATCGCTACGGGAAAGCCCGCCAATTTTGCCTGGTCAATCAGAAAAGACGCTTTCTACGGGGGCGACAACTCCGGTCCAAGCATGGTGATGGAAATCTGGCGTCAGGACGGCGGCGTGTACGTCCCGTTCATCATCAATCCGAGCGGCAACGTGATCCTGGCTGGAGCGACTAATGCGACAAACGGAAACGTCGGCGTCGGCACGACGGCCCCTGCTTACAAACTCGACGTTGCCGGTCAGGTGAACAGCACCGGCGGGCTGTGTCTCTCGGGTGATTGCAAGACCGCCTGGTCGCAGGTCGGAACACCCTCACAGTGGACCGGCACTTCCACTGTTTTTTACAACGGCAACGTTGGTGTCGGCACCACGGCGGCGCCGTCGCGACGACTGGAAGTGGTGGGCGGCAACGTGTTTCACCAGTGGAGCACGACCGCGGGTTCGGAATACGGCTTCTACACCGGCATCAACAACAATCACTTCACCTCCAACCTTTATTACGACGGCCAGTGGAAAATGATCACAACCGGCAAAGGCGCTGGTATCAGCACAGCGCCTTTGAATGGTGGATATGCGCTCTCGGTGTTCGCCGATAACACGTCGCGCGCCGCCAACTCGGTCGCGAGCCTTTCTCAGTTGATGGCGGTGACACTCGATGGCCGTATGGGCATTGGCACCGGCGCTCCTGATGCGCTGGCGAAACTGCACTTGTACGGCGGCGGAGGCATCGGGCAGGACATTCAAACCACAAGCGCCGAATGGACACGCCTGCGCTGGATCACGCCGAGTCGAACGTGGGGATTCTTTCTCGACGGCGGCACCGGCGGTCTCGGTACGGGGAAGTTCGGACTCTATGACTACACTGCCAGCAACTTTCGACTGGTCGTCGATACAACCGGAAACGTCGGCATCGGCACTCTGAATCCGGCGAAGCCACTCGATGTCGTCGGCGACATCAACGCCTCCGGCACGATCACCGGCGGAAACATCGTTGCGAAGTACCAGGACGTGGCCGAGTGGGTTGAGTCGTCACAAGAGCTCGCGGCGGGCACGGTCGTAATTCTCGATCCCAGTAAAGCAAATCAGGTAGTCGCGGCAACGCAGGCTTACGACAGCCGTGTTGCGGGTGTGATCTCGCTGCGGCCGGGCATCGCGCTCGGCGAGCAGGCCGAAGGGCGCGTGCTGGTGGCGAGCACCGGACGCGTGAAAGTGAAGGTTGACGCCGGCACTGGCCCAATCAACATCGGCGATCTGCTGGTCACGAGCGACAAGCCCGGTGTGGCGATGAAGTCGGTGCCGGTGGAGGTTGCGGGCGGCGTGCGTATGCATCGTCCGGGAACGCTGATCGGGAAAGCACTCGAGCCGTTGGCCCAGGGCACGGGTGAGATCCTGGTGCTGTTGAGTCTGCAATAAGGTCTGTCTCTACAAAAAAGAGAGAGGTGTCCGATGAGTAAGAAGAAGAAAGGTGCGCAGGCGAAAGGGCGCCGGCGCTTTGGTGGGCGGAAGCAGCGGCGTTACCTGCTGGTAGGCAGCGTGAGTTTGATCGCGGTGCTGGGACTCGCGGGTGTGGCTGGGCCGTGGCGCCCGGCGCTGAGCCGGACGCGAGTGGGTTCGTTGTTCTTCTCGCCGCCGCCTGTGCCACCGCCGAGCAGCCCGTCGAAGGAGTACATCTACGCGGGCGGCCGCCTGTTAACCACCGAAGAACCGAATCCGATGGTCGCACCGACAAACCTGATCGCCGACACGTTTTCCGCGACGCAGATCGATCTCACGTGGACGGCAGCGCCCAACGCGCATCACTATCAGGTGGAACGTGCGCCGAATCTGGGCGGCACGTTCACGGTGTTGAACTCAAATGTCACCTCCACCAGCTTCACTGACACAACGGTGAGCAGCATCAACGCTTATCTCTACCGGGTGCGCTCGGCAGACGCGGGTGGGAACCTCTCGGCACCCGGCAGTATCGACGTGGCCACGGCGATCACCTTTACCGACGATCCACTCAGCATCGGTGTGACGCCGATCAAGGCCCAGCACGTGACGGAACTGCGGCAAGCGGTCAATGCGATCCGCGCAACGGCGAATCTCTCAGCCGCGACGTGGACCGACGCAACGCTCAACAGCACTGTCAATGTGAAGGCGATGCACATTGAAGAGTTGCGCACGAACCTGAATGAGGCGCTGACGGCGCTGGGCCTGCCGGTGAGCTCATACACGGATGCTTCTTTATCGGGAGTGCTGATCAAGAAAGTGCATCTGGACGAGCTGCGCCAGCGGGTGCAATGACGCCGAGTTGAGCCGCAACCCTGCTTGCAAACAATGGACGCTTTGTGACCGGAGCTACGAAAATGAAAAGATTCACTGCACAACGACACCACTCAGTTCTGTTTCTCGCTCTCTTCTGCCTCTGCGCTTGCACGGAAGTACTGGCGCAGAGCGTCCAGTACACGAACGAGCAGATCGATCGCGGAATGCGCAGCACGCGGCGCGTGAACCCGACCAACCTGGGACTCGAATTTCAGTTGTCCCTGGGTCAGTACCGCGGCAGAGCCGGCCACGATGTTCCGGTCACACTTTCTTATTCGTCAAAGCTGTGGAACATGGAATTTCAGGGTTACGTTGTGGGCGCACCTCCACCGCATCAGACCTTCGAGCCCTACACGATCATCACCGCTGAATACGGCAGACATACGGTGCGTGGTTGGACCACACCTGTCGATTTCCCGGAGTTCGATACGCGACCTTCCAACAGGATTTATAACCCTGATGGCTCGCCCAATATCACGGGCAACTGTACCGCCGGCTGTTACAAAGTTGATCGGATGATGGTGTGGCTGCCCGATGGCTCCGGTCACGAGTTGCGCGCTTCAGACCAGCCCCGCCTGACTACTCAAGCCGCGCCTGACAACTTTTATGCAGTAGACGGCTCGCGCCTGCGTTATCAGAGCTCGACCGCAACACTCTTTCTGCCCGACGGTTCAAGATACGTCGGAGGGCAACACATCGATCGCAATGGGAATACTGTGACAGTGGTCAGCGGCGGTATTCGCGACACCGTCGATCGCACGATCAATAATCCGCTGCCCTGGGGTCATGGCTCTGGTCCGTTTTCGCCCGTCGATCAGAGTTACTCTTTGCCGGCTGTCGGTGGCGCCGGCGCGACGATTAACTACACGTTTGTCTGGAAGTACCTGGGCGACGTATTGACCGATCCGACTCAGCCGTTGAGCCACATCGCAAACAGTGGTTGTCCGATGGGGAACGGATCCTATACCCCCAGTCTGTTTTCGACGGATTTCGGTGGTCGCACCTGTATCGGTAATGCTGACGTGCTGTTCAATCCGGTGGTCTTGCACAAGATCATACTGCCGAACAGTCAAAGCTATACGTTCACTTATACGGTCTACGGCGAGATCGATAAGATCGTGTTGCCGACGGGCGGCTATGAAAAATTTGAACACAGCTTTGTCCCTCCGGTGAGTTCTCCGCTCAACTACAGATGGGTTTATGCGCAGGCCAACCGCGGAGTGGTCCGGCACACGGTGAGTGCAACCGGCTCCGGCACAGACGAAGTGCAATGGTTGTATTCCAGCGCCAATAACATGGTCACCATGAACGCGCCCGACGGCTCGCGGACGGAGAGCAACCTGTGGGCCGACGGCGCTAATAGTTGGGGCTACAGTGTCGATGGCGCCCGCGCCGGCAGACCCTACGACGAGCGCCTTTATTCCTCCAGCGGACAAATGCTGAGGCGCAAGCTAACCCAGTGGGCCATGACAGGCTCTAATGCCTCAGGCAATCCATCAGGACCTGAGATCGCCAATCGGAACGCACGGATCGTAAAAGAGATCGACTTCATTCTGGACACGGGAGGAGGTCCGGCGCTCGCGAAGACCAAAATCTATAGCTACGATCTCACTTACCAGTTCAGTGTAGGCATCGACCAAACCGTCACGAACGAATTTGATTACCTGGAAGTGGATCAGAATACGGCCCAGACACTCGCCATAGGATCAGTTCCGACGTTTGCCACCGGCACGCTCCTGCGAACTACGGAAATCGATTATCTGACCACCAATGCGAGTTACCGCGACCGAAATCTGCTCGGGTTCCCGACCGCTACACGCGTGAAGAATGGAAGCGGTACCATCATCGCGCAGAGTTCAAGTACATACGACGAGACGGCGTTTCCTCTTCTTAATTACGCCGCAGTCTTGAATTGGACGGATCCCTCAACAACCGTTCGCGCGAACGTCACTTCGTCCAGCCGGTGGCTGAACTTCAACGGTACGAGCTTCTTCAGTTTTCCGAGCGGCCTGTATGTAGTAACTCACACCCAGTTTGATCAGTGCGGCAGCCCCCGTGTGATTTACGACGCGCGCGATACGGGGCTCCTTAATCCAACGCTGATAGATTACTCGAGCACGTTTCATCGAGCGTATCCGACCACCAACACCACGCCTGATCCGGACGGCGCCGGCCCGCTCACGGCCTTGACGACCTCTACTGAGTACGATCTCTCCACCGGATTGGTAACCGCAACGGTCGACGCCAACAATCAGCGAACGACGTTCGCTTACGTCGATTCTCTTAACAGGATCACGCAGGTGGTTAGCGCCGAAACAGATTCCGTCGCCAAAACCCAAACAAGCTATGCTTACGATGATGCAGCGCGCACCGTCACTGTGACCAGCGATCTCAATGCATTCAACGACAATCTACTCAAAATAGTTACCTTCAACGACAACCTGGGCCGACCCAAAGAAACACGACAGTTTGAAAGTCCAACGACTTTCATCGCAACCCTCCAGGAGTATGACGATTTCGGCAGACCTTCAAAAAAATCCAACCCTTACCGGCCCCCGAATGAGAGTCCGGTTTGGACCATTACCGCGTACGACGCTCTCAACCGCGTGATCTCAGTAACCACGCCCGACACTGCGGTGCTCAGCACGGTTTACAGCGGTAACCAGGTCCTGACGACGGATCAGAGCGGGCGCCAGCAACTCAGCCGCGCTGACGCGCTGGGTCGAATTTCGGAAGTATGGGAGATCAGGAGCTCTGATTCTGCAACCGAGGCCGTCTCCTTTCCTAATCACGCGGAGGTCACTGCCGGTTACGTCACGAGATATAGTTATGATCTGCTCGGCAACCTGACTGCCGCCACGCAACGAATCGGAACCGCGGGAACCACCCAAACCCGGTCGTTCAATTACGACTCATTGCGACGGCTCATTTCAGCAGTCAATCCGGAAAACGGCACGATAAGTTATCGCTACGACAACAACGGCAATCTGACGGACAGGACCGATTCGCGCGTTCCCGCCGTAACGCTTATCAATGCTTACGACGCTCTGAATCGTATAACGAGTCGCGCTTATTCTGACGGCACGCCGACCGTGAGTTACGGCTACGATGTATCGACAGTTCAGAATGCGAATGCAAAAGGCCGGTTAACAAGCATCAGCTCGAGTGTGTCGAGTTATAGTTATCTCGAGTACGACGCACAGGGTCATCTCCGCAGCGGCAAACAGACGACTGATGGGCAGGACTACACCATGACCTATGGGTACGACCTGGCGGGAAACATGAAGTCCGAAGGTTATCCATCAGGACGGGTTGTGCTCATGGGATACGACCCAGCAGGCCGATTGGCAGGCGTACAAAATCAGGCTACCGGTCTGTTCTACGCCGGCGCGGTTTCGACTGACGCTACCAACCGCATTCAGTACAGCGCGCATGGGGCCGTCAGCAAGATGAAACTCGGTAACACGCTCTGGGAACACACAGATTTCAACTTGCGCTTACAGCCAACACAGATCGGATTGGGTTCCGCGGCAACGAACTCGAGCGTGCTGCAACTCGATTACAACTACGGCACAAGCACAAACAACGGCACCTTGCAGAGTCACACAATCACCATTCCCGGACTCACGCTCACGCAGGTATTCACCTACGACGCGCTGAACCGCTTGGAGACGGCGAATGAAAGCGGAGGTGCGAGCTGGAAGCAGAAGTACATTATTGACCGCTATGGCAACCGCCGCATCGATCCCGCCGCAGCTAACACCTCGGCGGATCTCGTCGGCCCAAATCCGGTTTTTTCTGACCTCACCAATCGCATCGTTCCGCAGACAGGCGAACAGTATCTGTACGACGGTACGGGAAATCTGACGCGCGGCAAGAACGGTGAGACTTACGCGTTCGATGGGGAAAACAGAATCACTTCATTCAACGGCGGCGCGCCGGCCGGTGCAAATTATAGCTACGATGGAAACGGCAGACGCGTTAAGAAAGTCGCAGGCACTACGACGACCGTTTTCGTCTACGATGCAATGGGCCAACTACTGGCCGAATACAGTAGCGCGGCCGCGGGAGCAGCGGGAACAAGCTATCTGACCAGCGATAATCTGGGAAGCCCGCGCGTGATTACGGATGGCAGCGGCGCAGTCAAGGCACGCCACGACTATCATCCGTTCGGTGAGGAGATAGGACTAAGAGGAGGGCGCAATGCTGACCCTCAGAAGTACGTCGGCGACGCCGTTCGTCAAAAGTTCAACGGTAAGGAACGAGATGCCGAAAGCGGTTTCGACTACTTCGGCGCGCGATACTACGCAAGTTTGCAAGGGCGCTTCACTTCCTGCGATCCGGCGCTTACCTCAGGCAATGTCGCGGATCCGCAGACTTGGAATCGTTACTCCTATGTTTTGAATAACCCGTTGATACTTATTGACCCGGATGGTCTCTATGTTTTCGATCGGAAGGTTTCAACGGAGGAGCAGGAGAGGTTCAATGAATCGTTGAAGAAGGCTCGCGAATATCTCAAGACACTGAAGGAGGGGAGTGAGGATTACCTGAAGCTTAGCAGGGCGCTAGCGGTTTACGGCGAAAAGGGCGAAAAGAACGGCGTCAAGATCTTTTCCGCTACGCAAGAGGGCAGCGCCGAGGGTGGTCACGTCGACGTGTTTAAGACTAAGGTCTCCGAAGACAACCCCGGTGGGTACGCAATCAACATAACAATGACCCGCTGGACCATGGGGGAACCTGATGGGGTAGCGCATGAGGGCTCCCATGCGGCCGACGGAAAAGATTGGGCGGAGAGCGGCTTCAAGGAAGAGATGCGGCCCAATTACTATCAGAGTGAGTTTAAAGCCTGGACAGTCGGTGTGATAGTGCGCCAGGTTATGGCGCCCAACGAGAGATATTCCATTGAACAGCCATGGTCATACAAAGGCCGCTCGGGTATGAATTACATCACGTTATATGATCCAGCCTGGGCAAAGTCCGGGTGGACTGAGGCTGCTATTACGGCTGAGCGTGCGAACGGGATTAACACGATGCTTTCGTTACCCAAGGAAGCGGGCGGCTATGGGCTGACGCCCAAGAGCAAGGAAAAACTGTGGCAAAAGAAGGGCAAGCCATACTGAGGTTCGATCGATGAGAGCAATAGCAGTCGCGTTGATTGTCGCTTCGGTCGGTTTCGTCAGTGGCGCACTGGCCCAAAAACCAGTGCGCCATGATGAAGAATCGTCCGCCTTTCGACCGGACAACACCAAGCCGACAATATTCATTACGGCGGAGCGAAAAGGAAAGCGCGCGCCTCAGGAATCGGGTGAGAGCGGGAATGCGGTCTGGCTAAGACTCTTCAACAACAGTAAGTGGCCGATAATTTTCGCGGTGTTTGAGGTCTCAAAGGAACTCGGCGACGTCGGCATGTACTATGACGTGGAAGCAAAGAAGGGCTGGGAAACTGTGAACACTCCGGGCAGCCGAGTGCTCCGTCAAATCCAGGTATCGGAAGTTCCAGCAGGAAATCCTTTGCCCGCTTTCTACAATCTTTATCGACTTCGTCCAGGTAAATCCGTTCTCTTCAGCGTACCCGCGGAACATGTTGCTCAGAATCTGTTGCTGCGGATTCGCTTCAGTTACGGTTGGGAAGGACGAAACGCTTACATCAGCAGGCTGGAGCCAAGCCATTTCGTCTACTTTGAGAGTCCACCACCGCAAAGCAGCTCCAATAAGAACAGCAGCCCGTAAGGCGATTTGTTTGCAGGCGCTCTGATTGACTTCTCTGGGCCACAGCGGGTATAAGCCGTCTACCAGAATCCTGGCCCAGAAGGAGTCCCTCCCATGAAGAGCACTATCTGTGCGACGATCTTTCTACTCGTCTGTGTAAGCGTGACCCTGCCCGCTTTGTCGTTTGCGGACAGCGATGGCCCATCCGCGAACGGCACCTTCCAGTTTACCGTCGGAGACGATCAGATCCGCTTTCTCGAATTCAACGCGCGCATTCAGAACAACGGCCGCACCGTTGGCGACATGACCTTCAGCGATCCGGCGGCTGTACCGGTGCCCGATCCGGACAACTCGACCGCGATTACGAGCCCGGGTGCACTGGTGAAAGCATCGTTCGACTGTCTGAAGATCACGGGCAATCGCGCGGTGATGGGCGGCGTGATTACCGAGTCGAACATCGGCGCCGCGGTTGGGCTGCGCGTACTGCTCGTTGTCGAAGACAATGGCGAGGGCATTGATGCGCTCGCACTCGACAAGTTAACCTGGGGTGTTTATCGGAGCACGGCGCCGGGCTGGGTGCCGAAAGACGCTGAACGCGACGACGACAACGGCGCGAGTCTCACCTGGATCGCCAAAGACGCCGAGCGCCCGGACGACTCCGGCATACCGTCGAATCAACCTACAACCGTCGGCTGCACGAGCTTTCCGGTTTCAGCGTACTCCTTCGTCGACATCAACCACGGCGGCGGCAACATACAGGTCAAGCCTTAGCGTAGCGTCATCACTTCTTCCGGCCAACGGCGAAGAGGCTGTTGGCCGAGCGGACGTACATCAC
>JBKPPP010000251.1:0-6437 GCA_046733615.1 Acidobacteriota bacterium
AGCTTTTCGCGCAACCCGATCTTTGTCGGCATCATGGCGACACAGTTGGGACTGCTGTTGGTGATCCCAAACGCTCTCACCTTATTGAACTTCGTGCTCGGAGTTGTTTTGATCAATATTCAGGTGCGCCTGGAAGAGGAATACCTGAGAGCCATGCACGATGAAGACTACCTCGCCTACACGCGCCGCGTGCATAGGTGGTTTTGATTGCCGAACTTCGTTTCTACTTTGCATTATCAGATTCAAAGCTGCCACTTTGGACAATCGACTTTCGGTTCGGTAGAATGCGCGTCGAAGTTCCTCGCAACCAGAGTAGAGCACGCTCGCGCGTGCTCTCTTGCATGTAGATGGGCCGATAGCTCAGTTGGTAGAGCAACTGGCTTTTAACCAGTGGGTCGCAGGTTCGAGTCCTGCTCGGCTCATAACCCGCACCATAGCACAAATTATTTATCTTTCCTTCGCTAAATACATCATAAATTCTTGAGCGAGGTGCGTCGATCCTCGAGTATCCCTAAAACGCGGTAACTCTCTCTTCTTCAATGATTTCCACATTGGACTAAAAGCAGAGCGACCGTTTCTGTAAAAACCAGTGGGTCAGAGATTCGAAGAGTGAAGAGCGATCGCATTTGATCCATCTAGCCCGATCAAATAGATGTCCGCATCACGGCGGATAGAGAGTTGTTTTCCGGTCGGCACTCGGGAAATGAGTCCACACCGGCATAATAGGTGACGCGGGTCAAATTGCGGCCCTTGGCGTCGATCAGGTAGATCTCGAAGGTGCCGTCTACATTCGAATGAAAGACGATCCGCTTTCCGTTTGGTGACCATCGTGGCCAAAAGTCGCCGATGCGGCACCATTGAAGGTCAGCTGCCTCACTCAATGTTGCGTGCAAGAAAGGCGCGGGTCACGCCGCCGAGGACGTAATTTCCCACAATGTCGCCTCTGGCATTGATGCCGAACGCGCGCGTCACCGTCGATCCCGGGTAATGGATTGTGGTGTAGGTCTCTCCGACTTTTACAAAACCGCGTGTAGTGGTCCCAACACTATAAACGCCCACAATTGCGCCGTCGGGATTGACATCCCAGGCAGCGGTCCCGTTGGAGCCGGGCACCATAAATGAGGTGAAGACGCCGTTTTCAATCATGTAGCCTTGCGTCTGGTCGTCCATCATGTTAAACCAGAAGCCGACGAGCAGATCGAGTCCCGGCGTCGCTCCGTTCTGCATCGAGCCGAATGCATCAATCTCCGACGCGCCGTCTTTTCCAATCGTTATGCCTCTCATCGTCTCCATCTGGTCGTAGTCGTGGCGACAGCCGACGATCGTTCCGTTGGGCAAAATGCGCTGCGCTATCTCCCACTGATATAGCGGTTCGGGATCTCCATAGCGAACGTTACGGAATTCGCCTTCTTTTGTGCGCACAAAACCGCGAGCTGCTAAAGCTGGAGGATCGCCAGGCAACTGATAGCTGCCGACGATATCGCCGCGATTATTAATGCCTCGTGCAATGGTGCTCCGGGCTCCGGGAAAGTCGATCACCGTGAATTCGCCCTGCTCGTTCAACAGGAAGCCGTGCTGGACGGAATTCAGACCTGTCCCTTCGATAAATGTGCCTACAACATCACCCCGGCCATTGATTCCCCACGCCGTGCTCAACCTCGTTGCCAGCTGAGGGTCCCCGAGCTCGTCCGGAGGAACAATCGTTCTGTACTGTCGCTCCTGCGCGTGCACCGGTGCGACTAGCGTCAACACGAGAGCTAAGACGGCAAGAACTCCTGAAATCCCAGACATTGACGACAATGTTTTCCTGATAACTTTCATTTTTCTTTTCCTTTGCGCTAGATCAAGTTGGGCGCGGCTGTTGAGTGAAAGTTGTTGCTTCACTTATTAGAGCGGAATTCAGTTAAGAAGGGGGCCAAAGTAATTTTGAGAGGCAGCATAATGGGGTCAGGGCCTCGAGGTAAGCAGGTCTTACTTGGGCGGATTACGGCAGCAATGTGGCGACGGGTTATGGGAAGCAGATTTTATTGATTGGAAATCACTCCGAGAGTACATTTGGCCGGAGAGGAGAAGATTTAATCTCCAGAGCAATCCTGTTCTTATGGCCATACCCCCACGAACGAATGTGACCGGCCTTCTTGTTGACTGGAGTGAGGGTGATCAAGAGGCTCTCAACAAGCTGGTGCCACTGGTCTATGACGAATTGCATCGCCTCGCCAGCCGCCATTTACGTCACGAGCGTCCCGGTCATACCCTTCAGACCACTGCACTCGTTCACGAGGCGTATCTGAAAATGGTGGACCAGAAGAACGCGAACTGGCAAAACCGCGTGCAGTACTTCGCCGCAGCCGCACAGGTGATGCGTCACATCCTGTAGATTATGCGAGAAGCCGCAGAGCCTTTAAGCGTGGCGGAGACTACTGCAGGTTATCGCTTGACGAGGCGGCGTTATCGTCTAAGGAAAAGGATGCGGATTTGTTAACTCTGAACGACCCCCTCGAAAGCTTGGCTGACATTGATCCACAGCAGAGCCGTGTGGTGGAGCTTCGTGTGTTCGGAGGACTTACGGTGGAAGAGACTGCTGAAGCGTTGGGAGTATCACCACGAACAGTCAAACGCGAATGGAGCATGGCCAAGGCGTGGCTCCATAAGCAGATAAGCAGTCAGTGACAATAAGAACCTTTTCCCTCTCTCACATTTCGAGTACGTAGTTTATGACGCCAGAACGGTGGCAGCAGCTAAAGCAGATCTTCCAATCCGCGCTCGAGCGAAACGCGGCGGAGCGCTCCTCATTTCTGAATCAAGCCTGTGGAAGCGATGCAGCGCTTCGCAGTGAAGTCGAGTCTCTCATCGCTTCACACGATCAAGCCGGCGACTCAATCGAAGCCATGGCCGCAGAAGCGGCTACCGAGATGCTTGCGAATGATCGCACAATCGTGGGTCAGCAGATCGGCCGCTATCAAGTTCTCAGCCGCATCGGGCGGGGCGGCATGGGTGAAGTGTTCCTGGCCCAGGATACAAACCTGGGTCGAAAGGTGGCGCTCAAGCTGCTGCGTACCGAGTTGACCAGAAACGAAGAGCGGCTGCGTCGCTTTCGGCAGGAGGCACAGGCAGTATCAGCACTGAACCATCCAAACATCCTTACCATCCACGAGGTCAGCTCTGAGGGCGGCACACACTTCATCGCCACGGAATATGTCGAAGGTGAGACGCTCCGTCAGCATATGGCCGGCGCGAGGATCAAGCTTGGCGAGGCGCTCGACGTGGCCATCCAGGTGGCCAGCGGGCTGGCAGCCGCGCACGAAGCAGGCATTGTCCACCGTGACATCAAGCCTGAAAACGTAATGGTCCGCACCGATCGCTACGTCAAAGTATTGGACTTTGGGCTTGCCAAGCTCGCCGAGCCAAAACCAGTCGACACCCTCGGTTCGACTCTGCCTAGAGTGGAAACAGAGCCGGGACTGCTAATGGGAACCGTAAGTTATATGTCGCCGGAGCAGGCGCGAGGGCTGGCTGTCGATGCCAGGACCGATATCTGGAGTCTGGGGGTAATGCTATATGAGATGGTTGTGGGGCGCCAACCGTTCGAGGGGAACACAACCAGCGATGTGATGTCATTGATACTACAAAAAGAGCCTCCACCCCTTGTTCACTCGTGGCCCGAGGTTCCGGTTGAGTTGGAGCAAATCGTCAGAAAAGCACTGCGTAAAGATAAAGAAGAGCGGTATCAGACTGTCAAAGACCTTCTAATTGATCTGAGGAACCTGACAAAGCAGTTGGAGCTCAAGGCCGAGATGGCAACCCTCAACAGTGGCCAGTCGAATGCCGCCATGCCTACCTCTGCATCAAGCGTTGAATACATTGTCACGGGAATCAAACGCCACAGGCGGGTCACCGCGCTCATATTGGTGGCGCTCGGCATTGCCGTAGCAGCCGCCACTTACTTTTACTATTTGCGGAGCAACGGGGCGACGATTAACTCGATGGCCGTCCTGCCCTTCGTCAACGACGGTGCGGACCCCGGCACAGAATATCTTTCGGATGGGATCACAGAAAGTCTCACTAACAGTCTCTCGCAATTGCCCAACTTGCGGATGATCGCGCACACCTCGACCCAACGCTACAAGGGGCCGGCCGTTGATCCGCAGACGGTAGCGCGCGAGTTGGGCGTGCAGGCGGTGCTGACTGGCAGAGTTGTGCGGCGCGGTGACAGTCTCTCGATTAGCGCCGAGTTGGTGGACGCGCGCGACAACAGTCACATCTGGGGCGAGCAGTATAACCGGAGGCTTTCGGATATTCTTGCGATGCAGCAGGAGATCGTGCGGGAGATAGCCAAGAGGCTGCGGGCACGTCTGACAGGCGAGGAGCAGCGGCGCGTGACTCGCAATTATACGGAAAATGTCGAGGCCTACCGACTCTACTCGCTGGGCCGCTATTATTGGAACAAGCGCACGTCCGACGGATTCAAGAAAGCCATCGAGAATTTCGAACAGGCTATCGCCATCGACCCTGAATACGCTCTTGCCTACGCGGGACTCGGCGACGCCAACATCCTGATGGGCTACTTTGGTGCCCTGCCGATGAAAGAGGTGATGCCAAAGGCTAAGCAAGCCGCGACGCGCGCATTGGAGATCGACGCCGAGGTCGCAGAGGCCCACGCGTCGCTCGCGAATATCGCTGCATGGTACGAGTGGGATAGCGCGGCCTCGGAGCGCGAATTCCGGAAGGCGATCGAAGTCAATCCCAACTATCCGACCGCGCATCATTGGTACGGATTATTTCTCGCGGCTACAAAGCGTTTCGACGAAGCGGTACAGGAACTGAAGACCGCACAGTCGCTCGACCCGACTTCGCTGATCATCAATTCCGATCTCGGATACACCTACTATCTCGCCCGACGGTATGACGACGCTATTGAGCAGTGCTCTCGAACTTTGCAGATGGACGAGAATTTCGAGCTGGCGCATTATGAGGCCGGGCTGGCCTATGTCGAGAAAGGAAACTACGATCAGGCACTTGTCGAATTTGGTAAGGCCACGTCCCTGGACAATAAACCCCAGGCGCTGGCGATGCTAGGCTACACATATGCACGAGCGGGGAAACGCCGTGAGGCGGAACGAGCGCTCGCCGAACTCGAAACGCTGGCTAAGCACCGCTTTATCCCGCCAAACGAGATGGCGATCATCAATGCCGCACTCGGAAATAACGACAAGGCCCTGAGCTTTCTGGAAAAGGACTACGACCTTCGCTCATCCAATGTCTTTGAGATCGGGGTCGATCCTCGAATGGACAGCCTGCGAGCCGATCCACGGTTTCAGGCCTTGCTGCTTCGGATCGTTCCGGACCAGTAGTACTCCGCCAGACCCTCGCTTTAAAGACCTGCTGCGGCGTGTAGCACTCACGGAATGAAGCGAAAGTAAAACGTCACCACTCGCAATAATGTCTGCATATAAGCAGCCAACGCAGCAGAGCTGAGTTATGACCCCAGAGCGATGGCAGCAACTGAAAGAGATTTTCCAGTCCGCACTTGAGCGAGACGCGGCGGAGCGCTCCGCATTTCTGAATCAAGCCTGTGCCGGCGACGCAGCACTTCGCAGCGAAGTCGAGTCTCTAATCGCTTCTCACGATCAAGCCGGAAATTCAATCGAAGCGATGGCTGGGCAAGCGGCTGCCGAGATGCTTGCGGATGATCGCGCAATCGTGGGCCAGCGGATTTCTAAGCCGCGTCGGGCGCGGCGGTATGGGCGAAGTATTCCTGGCTCAGGATACGAGACTGAACCGAAAAGGTCGCGCTGAAACTGCTGCGGAGTGATTCCATCGGAAAGGAGGATCGACTGCGCCGCTTCCAACAGTAAGCACAGGCAGTATCAGCACTGAACCATCCAAATATCCCCCATTCACGAACTCGGGCAGCAACAATCTTTGCTCTACATCGCAACCGAGTACGTTCAAGGAGAAACGCTACGGCAGCATATGGCCCGCGCGCGTTTGACGCTGGGCCAGTCGCTGGACGTTGCGGTGCAGGTAGCGTGCGCGTTGTCCGCAGCGAATGAAGCAGAAATAATTCATCAGTGATGGGCACGGTGAGTTACATGTCCGGCGATACAGCAAAGGGCCGCAAGGCATACGAGGATTTCTTCGCGTTCTGGAAAGATGCCGATTCCGACATTCCCATCTTGCAAGAAGCCAAACGAGAGTACGAAAGCCTAAGACAGGAAGGCGGATAAGTTCGACATGGGAGTTACGCTCTCACGTTACAACGGCGAGATCTTATTTTAGTCTTGGTCACCACCGAAGCAGGTGTCTGACTTGCAAATGATCTCGCCCAATCGTTGTGGCAAATTTGTGACGTGAATACGGCCAAACAGGTATGAATGGTTCTCACTAGCTGTACTCCGAAGCGGCTGCAACCTGTGAAAAATGTTAATAGATCTAAA
>JBKPPP010000252.1:0-11284 GCA_046733615.1 Acidobacteriota bacterium
CGTCGCGGTTGCGCAAACGGTTTCGCTGGGCGAAGCGATCGATAGCGCACAGGCAATCTGAAGACAGATTGCCGAACTCCTGTTAAGCATGTCGCGTCTGCTGGGCAAGGTTCTTTCCGTTTTTTAGAACCGGAGCATGACCGCGAACTGCAATGAGCGCGGTCCGCCAATCTGGTAGAGCGGGTTCAAGCCACTCAACTGACTGCCGAGCATGTTTGTAGCCTGACCGAAGGTAGTGCTCGTCAGGTTCGTATTGATTGCGCCGAAGTTTGGGTGATTAAGGATATTGAAGGCCTCGGCGCGAAACTGAAGCCTGAGATCCTCCGTCAGATGAAACTCGCGACGCAGCGCCAGATCGATCTGCCATGCAGGCAGAGCGCGAATGATGTTCCGGCCCAGACTTCCTTGCTGCGTTCCGGGTGGCGTGGAGAACGCGGCCCGGTTGAGAAGCTGACCGCCCGGAACTTTCGGATCCTGGAGGTAGACTGGTACGCCTTCGACAAGATTTACGCGTCGCGCTATCTGAGTGCCGTCGGCCGGATCGTTGAATGCGCCTGACGTTATGTTCAGCGGCAGTGGTGATTGAGCATTGAAGCGCGTGTCGATGGACCATTGGCGGAGGACGGCGGCCGCAAAACCGTTGAATTTGACAGCGGGAATGTCATACGTGAGGGCGCCCGTCATATTGTGACGAATGTCAAAATCGGAATGGCCCCGCAGCAGAATGTTCGTCAGGACGTCGGATGAAGCCACGTCGATCGCGTTGGCCCACGTGTACGAGACCAGCGACTGGAGTCCCCGCGAGAGACGTCGTTGAAACTGAACCTGCAAGGCGTGGTAGTCAGACGTGGCGTCGTTGGTGATCAGCCTGACCTGAGTAAAGGTGGGATTGAACGGTGAAAGAGTGAGCGCTCGCTGGACGAGTAATCTTCGTCCCGCGTTGCCGACGTAAGTGGCGGTGAGCGATTGATGACCGCCGAGTGACTGCTCGATGGCGAAGTTCCATTGCAACGTGTAGGGCAGCTCGAGATCCGGATCGAACGTGATTAAGAGCTCGTACGGAGTGCGTCGCTCGAATGTGGGCGGTGCGACCAGGCTCGCCGACAATGGCAGTGCCAGGTTCGGCTGAGTGCGAACCGGTACGAACGGGAAGCGATCAAAGCCGGCGGAGCCTTGCGAGTTGCCGGTGTCGTAGAAAACGCCGAACCCGCCGCGCAGGATTGTTTCACGACCGGGACTATCTACCAGTCTGTAGGCGGCGCCAAAACGGGGAGCGAAGTTATCGAAAGTGGTTTTCCAGAGCGGCGTACCCGCGGGCGCCAGGGCGAGCTTCGCCAGGTTATCTAGATTAGTAATCGCCAGCGGATCGTTTCCATTCTGTTCGCTGGGCGCGGGATTGACGTCCCATCGCAATCCGAGCGACAGGGTTAGCCGGCGCGAAACCTTCCAGGTGTCCTGACCGAAAGCCGAGAATTCGTTGTAAATAGGTCGCGTTTCAACGCCTGCGCCCACTGAACCAGACGGTGCCGTACCACTCAATACGCTGGCCGCTGTGGTGAATCCGCTTAGACTGAGGAAATACGAGCGTGGGGAGAGAATGGGAGTCAACCGCCGGTAGTCGGCGCCGAATTTGAGTTGATGATTGCCGATGGTGATTGAGACCGCGTCTACCAGGTTCAACTGGCGCTGAGTCGCGCCTGTCTTATTAATGCTGAGCTGGGGGAAGAAGCCGGTCGACAGCCCGCTCATCTGGAAAGTCACGGCGCCATTCGCAAAACTATCGGCCGGAGCATACTGCGGCAACAACAAGAGCTCGCGCGGAACAGGAACGGTGCCTCCGAAACTATCCTGTTGTGTCAGGAACAAGCCGCGGTTGATGCTGTAATTCATCCGCGCCTCATTGCTGATCGTTGGCGTGAAGATCATCGTCGAGCCAACCGTGAGAGTCCTCGGCTTCAGATCAGTGATACGAATGGTGCCGAGATTACTTTGCCCGTCGCGCAGGACCCCGCGCGAGGGCGCGTCGTTGTAGCGCGCAAAAAAGGTGAGACGTGAATTGACGGTATGATCGACACGAATACTGGTTGCGTTCAGTGTGTTCGCATCGGAGTAGCCGGCGGAAAACTCCGCAAAGCCGTTTGCCAGGATGCGACCGTTCGGCAAAGGAAAGGAGTTGAGCACCGGCCGTATGCCGGGCGCCGCGGTTTGACGAAGATTGAGTGAAGGCACATTGGTGATCGCAAACTTCGGAGTGCGCAGCCTGAGTCCCTCATAAGAAAAGAAAAAGAAAGTCTTGTTATGCCCGTTGTACCAGGGTTGTGCGCCTCCTTCGCCAAAGCGCGGCAGCAGCACCGGACCGCCAAACGTCCCACCAAAATCGTTCTGCCGCTGCGGCGGCCTCGGCTGCCCGGCGCGGTTCGCAAACCAGTCGTTTGCGTCCAACTTATCGTTGCGCACATATTCAAAAAGCGACCCGTGAAAATCATTTCCTCCCGACCGCGTGACGATCGAGATTTGGCCGCCGGGTGAGCGGCCGTATTCAGCCGAATACGTCGAAGTCTGTACCTGAAACTCCTGCATGGCATCGACCGACACCATGCTGTTGGTGCCTCCAAACGTCGTCAGTCCGGGAAGCGTTCCGCTGGTCGCTTGTCCGGGAACGGTGCCGCCACCGTTGCCGATATTGGCGCTGACGCCGTCGACGGTGAAGTAATTGGCGTTCGCGCGTTGTCCGTTTACGCTGAACTGCCCGCTGTTTCCTGTCAGCGAGCTCGGAACTACCACGATGCCGGGCGTGAGCGCTATCAGCGTTTGGAAGCTGCGGCCGTTTAGCGGGATGTTGGATACGAATTGACGGTCTACCGTAGTGCCAACAGCGGGGGAGTCATCGATGAGTGCAGGAGTATCGATTACGTTTACGGTCTGGCCGCTGACGTTGCCAACCTTCAGTTGGATTCGTAACGCTACCCGGTCGTTAACATTGAGGACGACGTTTGGCACCTCCGCGGTCGTGAATCCTTCGCGCTCGGCCTTCACCGTGTACGTGCCCGGTGGCAGCAGCGGTACCGTGTAACTGCCGGCGCCATCGGTCACCGTCGAACGCTGAAATCCCTGTGCGATGCTGATCACCGCGATGTTGACGCCGGGAACGACCGCATCGTTCTCATCACTGACCGTACCGGTTAGCGTCGCCGTCGGACTTTGTGCCTGTACCGACTGCGCGATCAGAAGAGTGAGAACAAAGATAAGTACCTTGCCGGCGATTGAAACCGCTTTCAGAGGACAGAAGACAGACGTATACACTCCTGGGGTCCTGGGCATTGAGTTCTCCTGTAATGTTTGATAGATACCCCTGCGTGCCAGGGATATCGAGTCGTTAATTTCCCGCTATGGCGAAGGTTTTGCTCCTCGCTCCGAATTCGTCGCCTGCGAGATTTTCTGGGCCAGAAATCGCGCTTTCGCGACTGACTGCCGAAACTGTGCGGCTCTAAATGCAGACGCCGAGCTCTGGCTGGAAATGGTGAACGCGGCCCGAATGGCTTCATTTGTAGCCAGGGCGAGCCGGTGAAGTCGTTCCACCGCCCGAATCAAATCGGCGTCGCCTTCGATCGTCAAATCTTCCGTAACGTCTACTCTTCCCAAAGGCGAGATCGCCGTCAGCTCGTCGCTCAACTGAGCGGTCTCTCGCTCGAAGGCCAGGCTGTGCTCGCGCAGCATCGCCATCCATTTCAGACGAGCGTCGGGCGCCAACGCGCGCATATCGACACCCGCGAACCGCGCGGTCAATCGCTTCAGCTTCACTGCATGGAACAGCGCGCGATAAGCACTGTCTACAACGCGCGAGGAATACGAGCGGATCGCTTCGTCGACACTCTCCGTGTTTGATCCACGACGTGAGAAGTAGTCGCGCAGCTCCTGGTCCACCGCGATAGTGTTTGCGGTGACCTCAAAATCACGCACCGACTCCTTCGCGTCAGTTGGACTTTCTTTCGAAGCTTCCGCAACCGTCCTGATCCGAATGCTCACTGCCGGATTGTTAATGACAGGCGCCAACGCGCGGAGGAATTCATTACGACGCTCCAACGTGTCGACAACTCCCTCAACGCGCAACGACCCACTTTCGTTGCGCGTGAGGGCGACTTGCTCATTGCGGTTGGCCTTCACCTGATTGAGCAAGTACTCGACGTCGATCTCCAACTCCGACGAGGCGACTGTAGAGATCGACGCAGGAGCGCCAGAGGTGCGATCGCGGCGTGCCCATTCGCCGGATCTGCCGCCGGCTCCGGCCTCTCCTATCAGTTCCGGCTCGACGTCGAATACGGCGGGAGCAACGGAAGTAGTCGGAAGCAACTTAGAGTCGGTTACTACGAATTTGTACTCGCGAGTCTCCGCGCCGCGTTGGACCAGCAGCGTTTGTTCCGTCGAGTGCAGATCCGACTTGGCCAGCGTGAGTGTCGCTTTCAGCAGACGGCTCGCGCCAATCACTCTTTCCTTTTGGTACTGCACTACGTAGCTCGTAGAAGTCTCCCGCACTTCCGCCGTCGCCGGATCGGCAATAAGCCGCTGGAAGTCGCGCGCGGAAGGAGTCAGCTCCCAGATATCGTCGAGATCGAGCAACAGATTCTCGGGCATATCCGCGCCCGTGCGTTGAGCTTTCAATCCGTGATGGTAGACAGTGCGCGACGCGGCAGCGCCACTTTGCGTGGTGGCGGCGATGAGATGACCACTGTCATCGTAGAGTCTTTGAATGCGCCGGCGACGAGCGTAGTCTTCCCAGGCGACGATGGTGTGACGAGAGACAACGGCTCCTTCGCTCGAAAGACGGATCTCGAGGTTCGTCGTTTGATTACCGACGTGATCCGTTGAGCTTTCCTTGCCTGCTTCGGCCAATCGAGCCCGGTCGAGCAAGTTACTTGCGGAAACGGCCGGCTGGGGCTTCGTTTTGTAAACAAGTATCCCAGCGACCACTGCCGCAAGCGACACGATCAGTGTTACGAACACGGGCCAGTACCCTGAGCTACGCCGATGTCCGATCGTCGCTTCAAAAAGGCCCGGAGACGCGGCGGACGACTCCCTCTCAGTGCCACGTGAAGAGACTTTCTTCAGTGCAGCCAACAGTCGTCGCGCACGCGTGCCAAACGTCGAACGCTTGGGTGGGCCTTCTAAAACTCTCGGAACAATTGTGAGGGGTGAGGACAGTACTTTTCCCATGACGGGTGTATTGACCGAAATTTCTTCCGCCACTGAATCGACGTAGACCACGTGAAGACGTGGTACTTCCCGCACGCGCAGGCAGACTTCCAGTGTGCGGCCCTCGCTTAATTCGATTTCGGCCCATTGCTCATCCTCGGATTCAGTGTCGTTAATTCCCAGGAAGAGAAGCTGTATGCCCTGCTCGCTCGAGACTTCGAGGAATTCGAGCGGTTCGCCGGCGTTGAGATTGAGATCAAACTCGCTCAGCTCGGAAGTGATCTTGAAAGAACTTACCGGATAGCCGTTGAGCGCGATGCGCAGCTCCTTGGGCCGATGCTCACGGGTTTCCCGCAGTTGTTGTTTGAATCTATCCGGCAGAACGGTCGGCGTCGAGCCTGATCCGCCGCCCGCGCCGTCTCGTGGCGGGCCGTCACCGTCGCACTTGTCGGTTTCATAACGCTGGGCCAAGAGCGGCAAGCCGAGCTGCGTGTTAACCGCATCGAGACAAGCCGGACAACTTACAACGTGAGCCAATCTCGCCGTTGAAAGCGTGTCATCACTGTCCGGTGTATAAGCCTTCTGTAACTCTTCGACGGTGAGACAGCTCCCGTTACAGGAATTGAAGATCATTCGCCGAAGCGCCAGCATGAGATCGCAGTCGGAACCGGGGTATTCGATCCATGCTGGCGCGGTCGGGGCTTTCACATCTACAAATCGCAAGCGATTGGGCTGGCTGATAAAGAGCTTGGCTTCCCGCCGCGCCAACCTTTGCCATTGATCGATGCACGTTCGCGAGGTGCTCAGCACTCTCGCGATCTCCGTTGGAAAGTAGTCATGAAAAAAACGGAGGATCAGCACGCTGCCCGCTCTCGACGACTCCTTTCGCGAACACGCGTACGCGCAGATCTGATGTAACTCTTCTGAAGCCTGCATGCGGCGCGGGGTCTCGACGGCTGTCCAACCCAAACGGAACGTGTCGTAGTCAGCAACAGAGAGCGCGGTGTCCTGGAGACGTTGGGACGTGCGACTCATGCGGGCGATGTGCATGTAACGAAGCATTCGCCGCAAATACCCGTCGATATTTTCGATCTCTTCCAGGCGCGTGCGGCCGAGCATGAACTGAATAAACGCGTCTTGCACCAAATCCTCTGCCGCTGCTCGATCGTTGGTCAAACGTATTGCCCAGACAAACAGCGATTCGTAACGCTCGGTAAAGAGCTGCTCGCGATTGTCTTCTGGTTGTGCCGCCGCGCGGCGCTGATCCAACATCTCAGTATCTGGGCTAACCTGAAATAGTCTGAACCGGGTTCTGGGCTAGACCCGGTCGCTATGTCATGTATGTGTATTTAAGCGAGGAAATCTGAAACGATTAAGTCAAATAAATTCAGCTACTTACAAGCAAAATGCTGGAGGACGGCAACACTACTCCCGTCGCGCCGAATCTCTCGATCCGGCGTGTGCTGATCCAGCTTCGCCTAATAAAATGTCCTGGTTTTAACTTAGTCCTTCTAAGTTCAAACCGCGCCCCAATGCTACTCGCAGTTGCGAGTAACAGCAAACGAATTCTGTTTTTGGGGGTAGTTCCTGGTAGACATCGGGTTTGTTTAGAAGGTTGGCGGGCAGATGCCTCACTGACATTCAGTGCCGCACCTGAATGTCAACACCTGTCGCCAGTTATTAGCGACCCTCTTTGTTGACTGAAGCTCAGAAGACTTTCTCGACGGACTTACTGCGGCGACACTCCCGAGAGCTCGGGGTTTCGGACAGACTCGTGCCTGCTTCTGGGCGATAAACTACAAAGAGAGCACGCAATGGCCGCGGACAATATCGCAAGAGCGAGGCGGTGTCAAGATTCTTTAGCTTCCGCCGCCATACAGGCTCTCGAACTTGCGCCAGGTCTTGATTCGCGTCAACGAAGCCGGCGGCGCGTAGCCGAGGCGCTCCGCTTTGATAGCCAGCCCGGCGTAGCTCAACGTCGTTCGCGTTTTGCGTTTCAAGTGAACCAGTGTGCGCGGCAGACATTGATCTCGTCCGACGCGCAGCAACCGCATGTGTTTAATGAAATCCTGATCGGGGAAGAGAAGTTCGGCGGCAAAGATCTCGGCTCCGACTTCGACAGTCTTACCCAGATTGGATTCATCGCAGTAGGAGATTCCCAGGTGGCGATCGCGGAAAAAATGTTTCAGCTCGTGCGCCATCGTGAAGACCATCGGGTCTTGCGGCAAACCGCTCGCCAGCAGCACCGTGGTGCCGAGATGATCGCTGATGAGTGCGCCACGCAGATTTCGCAGTCGATACGGCCAGGAGTCGATAGTGATTCCGTGGCGCTCGTAAATCCGGCGCAGATCACTCGCCAGTACGCATGGCGAACGCAGGCCGTGCTCGGCTCTCACTTGTCGCGCGAGGCGTTTCAGATCTTCGAAGTAAGCCTGGCGGTTCACTTGTTTTTCGTTCCTTTCCGGCCTGGTTTTGGTCGCGTCTTACCCTGATAAATTCCGCGTGCGCGACGAAACTCGGCATACTTTCTTAGTTCCTCGAGATCCGCCGGATGCAACTGTCGCGCAGTGCGCAACAGCGCTTTCAGGTTCTCATCTTCCTCCGCGTCAACCAACTCGGGCGGAAAGAACGACATCATCGAAACGCCGAAGAAGCGTGAGAGGCGTTCCAAGTCCGTGAGACCGGGCCGGTACGTTCCAGTCTCCCAACGTGAGATCGTATTTGCCGCCACTTTCAAATGCGTTGCCAGCGACTCCTGCGAGAGTCCTTCACCGCTGTTGTAACTGACGCGCAGCTCTTTGATCCGCGCTGCGACGTGGTCCAGCACTCCCATTTCTATCCCTCTTTTCTCATCCTGAATGAGGACGACATTCAACTAATATCGTTGACAGTAAGGCGGGGCCCGCGTATTATACGCGAGCGGCATAAATTATCAACGGGTATCAAGTGATACCTGATCTCAGCCCAGACATAGACCAGTTACTATTGTGAGACCTCACCATGAATAGTCCGTTCTTCCGTAAACGAGTTTTTCTTACATCAATCTCCACGGGCCATACTTCGCACGTTCTCGCGGAAGTGGAATCGAGTCGCGGCGGCGAGTACAAATGGGGCACGTGCATGTTGACGATCGCTGATTGTCGTCGACGAATTCAGCTCGAATTTTTTCTCGGCACCGTGCAGGCAAGGCGTGAGAGCCTGCGAAAGCTGGACCTGCTGTTGAACGTGATCGGTTCGTTTCGTAACGCGCTGCTGACCGAAGCGAAGCTGATCACTGAATACGAACGCGCAGCAAAACGTGGCGAGACTCCGAAACCGCTCAAAGCAAAAGCGCCGCAGGAACGCGACACGAGCTGATCTGGTCGCGCGGCCCGGTTGATCAAGGCTGCTGACCGGTGCCGCCGGTGAGAACGTATTGCTTTACGTAACGGCGCAGGTTCTCGACATTCGTGCGGCGGTAGGCGGTGAAGTCCTGTGCGATTCCCTCGTCGGGAAGCGCGAGGAGGATGAATGCCTCCAGCAGCCCTTCTTTGTCGAGCTTGGCGATCACCTGGAATGACGGGTCAGACAATTTCGAGTTTTTCTGTTGCTGTTCGGTGAAGACTTTGAGCGCGGCGCGCAAAGCAGCAGCTTCCTCTTTCAAACTGTGCCGGTACTTCTTCTCGTCCGGATACTGCTTTGCGAACTCCGTCGCGCTCCACGTTCCGCGCACCAAGCCGTAAGTGATCCACGCGACACCGGCCCCGTTCTTGTCGCCGGCTTTCAATGAATTCGGATCGACATTGATGGTCACTTCGCCTTCTTTCTTCGAGGTGACGTTGGTTGGAATCTCGACTAGCGGGTGATTGAGATCGACGTGAACGCGTTCGCCCCAATTCAGAAAACCCGCGCGCGCCAGACGGCTGTAAGGCTCCGCGATGTACGCTTCGACAAACTTGTCGCCGGCTTCGGTCACACGGCCTTGCTTCATCAGCGAGTCGCCCCAATAGCGATAAGCGGTCTCGCGATCCGGATCGATGTCGATCGCGCGCTGGTACCATTCTCCCGCTTTCCTCTGGTCCGCGGTTTTGTAATAGACGTCTCCCGTGAAAAGCGCTGCTTCGTAGAGCTTCGGATCGAGCAGCAGCGCTCGCTGATACGACGAGATCGCTTTGGGAAAATCCTGCTGGGTGAAAGCCGCCTCGCCTTCACGCATCGCTTCTTCGGCCTCTTTCTTTGAGGAGAGCTGGGCATCCTCACCACCATCGACCGGTAGGGACTCGAGCATGTGAATCAGAAGCGCATCGTTCGCGCCCAGTTTTTGCGCACGCACCAGGAACTCACGGCCGCGACGCCGCGCTTCTTTGCGTTCAGTAGGATTCTTCAGATAGGCGGTTTGAGAGACGACGAGGAAGCCGAGCGTCTCGATCACCTGTGCATCGTTCGGAATTTTTTTGGCGAGTTGCTCGAAGACCGGCAAGGCTTCCGCATACTTCGCGTCCTCGTAAAGCTTAAACGCCCGCTGTCGCTCCGTATCATCCTGCTTCGGCGCAGGTTGTTGAGCGAGGGCGGCGAAAGAAAGCAAAAGCAGAATTGTCAGCGTGGCAAACGGCGTCGAGTATTTCGATAGAGCAAGCATATTTCCCTCTAAGCTGGGCCGTGCAGGTCTGAGGAAAGCGGACGTGAGTCTATGGAGAGGCCGGAAGTAAGTCAACGCTCGAAGAGGCTCTGACTGCCGCCCTGACCCCCGCTCAGGACTTCGACAGCTTCGTAGCAACCCTGTAGACTAAGCGCGCTTCTAAGGGTGACACCGCTGGAGATTCAACGCATGAGAGTGCTGCCCGACTTTCAGCGAAACTGCCACAAACGAGGTCTGTTTGCAGCGTCGAGCCTGCTGTTGCTGCTCGCCACGCACACGCTTGCGCAGTCAGGCAGACGCGCCCCAAAACCCGCGCAACCACCCATCGCGACACCCGAAACCGACAAAATTCCCGCAACCACTATCACCGGCCGAGAACTGTCGCAACCCGCAACGCTCATCATCGGCCGGCAGTTGAGCTCCAAACGGCTGCTCAGCGAAGACGCGATCTTCTCAAACTTCGTAAAGCAGCTTTCCGAGTTCAAAAACGTCACGGCGATTTCGGTCGGGGATTTGAAACATGATGCGGCGGTGAAGCGCGCCAAGAGTGAGACTGAAAAGATCGTAGTGCTGGTCGAATTCGACGTCGACGAGTTTCAGAGTGGCACGATCATTCTGAATTCGCCCGATCTCGACGTGCGCGTGCTCGTGTTTGCGCCGCACACGGGCCAGAAGAAGTTCGAAGGGAAAGTTTATTACAAGGCGGTAGGCGGGCCGATGTTGAAACGCGACAACTGGCCCAACGGCACGCCAATCCGAATCACGACGGAAGCCGTCGGCATCGAAGCCGCCGAGCAGGTGCGCGACTGGCTGATGGTTCAAGAGCGTCGCAAACGCGATTAAGTACGAAGCTCATCCAACGCGCGGCCGATTCGTTCTAATCCCGCTTCCAGCACCTGCGTTTCTACTGCAATCCCCAACCGGAAATGCTGCGGCATCTCGAAGAAGACGCCAGGCACGACTGACGTGTCGTACTTCTCTCGCAACAACCGGCAGAACTGCTCCGCGCTTCCGCTGCGCACACGCGGAAACATGACTGTCCCAAACTCCGGCCTGACTGTCGAAAGGTCCTCACGCGTGTCGAGAAATTCGTTCAGCAACTTTCGATTCCGATCGAGCAGCGACTTCGCGTTTGCCGCAAGCTCCGGAAGCTGGCGCAGTGCCACGATGCTCAATCGTTCGCCGGCATGAACCGGCGTTGAAGCAAAAAGATCGTTGAGCAGCCACATGCGTTTCGCGAGCTCGGGCTCGGCAAAGATCCAGCCGCAGCGCAGGCCGCTCAATCCAAAGGTCTTCGTCAAACTACTCGTCACGACAAACTCGTTGCCGAGATGGAAAGCCGTGCGCGGCGACTCTTCAAAGAGCGTCTCGATGTAAACCTCGTCGACCAGCACGCGCGCGCCCACGCGACGCGCGATCTCGCCGACTTCTTTCAGCGTTGAATCTTCGACCAGCACACTGCTCGGGTTGTGCAAG
>JBKPPP010000253.1:0-7767 GCA_046733615.1 Acidobacteriota bacterium
CCGTAAGTGTTCGCGAGCAAGCTCTGAAGGTCGAACAACGAAGTGATGTTCGGGTCAGACTGCCCGTTGTCATTACGGAAGAGGCCTTCGTAGTTACCGATCAAGCTCGAGAACACGTAGGAAGCGATGAACTGGAAGTTATTCGTAAACCGCTTCGTAGCAGTGAACTCGAGTGCGCGGTAAAAGCGCTGCGCACGGCCGAAGCACTGAGGAGCACGGTCGGTCGCCGGATCGCCGGCGCAAGCCGCTTCTTCAGTCGTGCCCGGGGCCAAACGGCCCGGGTTGAAGATGAAGTAGGTGTCGCCATCGTCAAACGAACCGTCTTCGATGACGTTCACCATCGCGCGGTAGATACCGCGGAAGCCGACGGTAACATCGCGGCCGACTTCATATTCCACACCAGCAGTGTATTCGCGAATGCTCTGGGGCTTCAGGCCGGGATCGGCCGGAGTGGCATCAGAGCCCAGGTTGGTCGAGCCGGTGCTGACGCCTGGCAGAATGAGCGCGCCGGCAGGAGCATTCAGCCGGTCGACGTTGAAGTTCTTGTCAGTCTGAACATCACCGCCGCCTGCACGAATGTTCACGTCCAGCGGAATCGGAGTTTCGATGAATTGCGCGTAGTTCGCGAAGAACTTGCCTTTGCCCTTACCGGTGAAATCCCAGATAAAGCCAAAGCGCGGCGCAACGTTGTCGTCGAAGTTATTGAACTTCAGGTACGTGCTGCTGTCGTTGCTGTAGGACTGCTGGTAATCCCAACGCAGACCGAAGCTGAGCTGGAAGTTCTTGGCGAATTTCCAGTCGTCGCCAGCGTAGAAGCTTTCCACGTTCGTGTAGGTCGAACCCACGAGCTGGAAGTCACGGACGCGGGTGGTGTTCCTGATGATGAACGGATTACCAAACGCTTGCGCCGTGCTGATCGGGGTTGCGACCGGATTCACGGTCAGACCCAATGCGGCCAAAGTAGCCGCCGGGATTGACTGTGCACGGACCACACCCGCGTTACTCGGACAGGTGATCGCGCCACTGATAACCGTGCAGACCAACCAGTTATTGGTGATGCGTGAACCGTTGGTCGCGTTCGAAGCGCCGTTGGTCGGCGTCAAAGGCGTCAGGTTCCCGGTCGAGCCGCTGAAGTTCAGGTTACCCGGAGTAAAGCCAAAGGTGACCGCCGGACCGCTCGAGCGGGTGTCGATGTTGTACTTGTTCTGGCTCCACTCGAAGCCCCACTTGATCGTGTGATTGCTAACGATGTTCTGCATGTGAGCGTTGAACTCGTAGCGGTCGCGGTTCTGATCCGAGAACAGACCAAAGCCCGGGCCACGAACGAAGTTACGCTGCAATGAGCCACCGCGGCCATCGACGAACTCGATGAAACCGGTACCGACGCACTGGCTGAGCGGATTCACGAATCCATTAGCATTCGGATTCGGGTTACTCGGACAGATGGCCGTGTTGTTCGCGTTGACACCAGTCGAGACCGGCGTCAGCACGCTGCCATTCTTCAACACCGCGAAGTTGTCGGTGATGAGCGAGCGATCGATCGCGCGCGGAATGGTGTTGGCTCTCTGGAAGTGGAGACCGCCAGAGATTTCACCGATGAAGTTATTGGTGAAAGTTGAATTGAGACGGAAGGCGTAATTATGGCCGCCCGTTTCCTGGCGTCCTTCGAAGGCCGTGATGTCGTCGCCGAAGCCGTTGATGTTATTCAGGGCTGCGGTAGCCAGGAACCCATCGATCTTCGTGAAGTCGCCGAACGTCGAGGCCGTGAAAGTATGTTTGGTATTAAGGGCCCAGGTGATCTTGCCGGCATAGAACGGGATGGTCACATCGTTCGAGACAGGCAGGTGGAACGTCTGCGTCAAATAGTAGTTTGAACGCTTCTGCGGATTGAAAGCTCCGAAGAACCACAGCTTGTCTTTGACGATCGGACCGCCGATGTCGCCGCCGACGTCAGCTTCAGAAAAACCACTAAACGCAGAGCCGGTGAACGGGAAGTTCTTCACTTCGCGAACGAGGCCCTTGGTGGTGCCGTAACCAAAGATGTCCCCATGGAACTGATTGCCACCACTCTTGGTGATGACGTTGAAAATACCACCGGTGGAACGTCCGTATTCCGGACCATAAGCACCAGTTTTAATTTCGACTTCCTGCACAAACTCGAACGGGAGGTTCGCGCCCGAACCGCCGAAAGCGGGGTCGGTCGTGTTCACGCCGTCGAGAATGTAGTTGTTCTCAGGACCTGATGCACCGGCGACCGAAGGATCGCGGTCGCGACCGGTAGCATCACGCAGACCTGAACGGGTGACTGTGGGAGCGATCGTGTAGAGCCCCTGCACAGTACGTTGCGTTGGGAAGTTGGAGAACTGATCCGACGAAACGTTTGACCCGGTGGTCGTACCGCTAACGTCGACAGCAGCGCCGGCGGTGTCGGTAATCGTCACACTCGCCTGAGCGCCAGCCGGTTGAAGCTGGACCTCGACGGAGGTCGTTCGGGAAAGATTTACTTCAACATCATTCTTTTCAAACTTCGCAAATCCTTTATCAGCCTCAACTGTTACTGCATACTTGCCAGGAGGCAGGTTAAGGACCTTGTACCGACCACTTGTATCCGTGGTGGCTGTCTGCGCGGAGATCAAGTTCGGGCTTGTGATCTTCACGGACACACCCGGAACAGCAGCACCGGTTTGGTCGGTAACCGTCCCTTCAATTGAACCTGTCGTCGATGACTGAGCCATCGCGCTGCCAGCAAACAGTGCGAAGGACATCAGCAGGGCCGACAGGCCAAAAAACTTAAAGAAATTCTTCATTTTCTGCTTTCCTTTCTTGAACTATACAAAGGTACTGCCCCTCCTGTGTTAATCACCCTTTTTGTTTGGCAGTACCAAAGATTCCGAAACGAGCGGCTTTAAAGAGGCGTCGTCCGCCGGATTTTGGCAATTGCCATGCCCACAGGGCCATTTGGGCGTTTCGTCCAATATTCGACACGTTGACGCCACGAGTCGCTAAGCGATCTTGCTGGTCAGATCCAAAAAAATGGGAAAATCCAGAAATTTCAACCGGAACCACTAGTTTCCGCAGGCCACTGTTATATAGTTAGACCGCAATGACAGAACGCATCTACCGCGATCCTGTTCACAACATAATCCGGCTGCAAACTGATTCGCCTGAAGGCGAGCTGATGATGCGCTTGATCGACGCCGCGGAGTTTCAACGGCTGCGCCGCATCAAGCAACTCGGTCTTGGTCTATACACCTATCAGGGCGCCGAACACTCGCGCTTCACTCATTCGCTCGGCGCGTTTCACTTGATGACGCGCGTGCTCGATCGCTTCAGCGAGCGATACGCAATCGCGCCGGCGGATCGAATCGCAGCGCGCGCCGCGGCGTTGCTTCACGACATGGGCCATGGCTCGTTTTCACACGTGATGGAGAAAGTGCTCGACTTCCATCACGAGCAACACACAGTGCAAGTGATCCTCGACGAAGCGACGGAGATCCACGCGTTGCTGCGTTCGCATTCAGCCGACTTGCCGCGCAAAGTCGCGTCGATCATCGAGGGCACGTTTCGGCCGTCGGCCCTGGGCCAGCTCGTCTCTTCACAGCTCGACGTAGACCGGATGGACTATCTCCTGCGCGATTCACTTATGACCGGCGCGAAGTACGGCATCTACGATCTCGAGTGGATCATCAACGCGCTCGCCATCGACGAGAACGCCGATCGAATCTACGTCGAAGCGCGCGGCGTGTATGCGGTCGAAGAGTATCTTCAGGCGCGTTACTACATGTTTCGCCAGGTCTACTTTCATCGCACGCTGCGATCGGCGGAGGCCGCGTTGCGCTCGATCATTCGCCGCGCCTTGAAACTGCTCGACGAAGGAAAAGAAGTTTGGCACGCACCGGGCACCGCGTTTGAAAAGATTCTGCGACGCGAAGAGCTGACGATCACCGAGCACTTGCAGATCGACGACTCGGATTTTCTTTTCTACGTGAAGCAGTGGCAGCACTCGAGCGATCCGGTCCTCAGCGACCTGAGTCGCCGGTTTATCGCGCGGCGTCTCTTCAAAGCGATCGATCTCGACATGCCGCACGCACAGCAGGCGGAGTTTCTGTTGGCGGCGAGAAAGATCGTGGAGCAGGCGGGCTTCGATCCCGAGTACTACTTCGTCGAAGACCGCGCCAGCGATCTGCCGTACTACAACTACTACGCCGCCGAGAAGGCGGAACCAAAGACCCACATCTACGTGGAAAGCGGCTACGCGACGCCGCGCATCAGAGAGATCAGCGAAGTGAGTAATGTCGTGAGAGGACTGCTGCAACCGTACGAGCTGCACCGCATCTGTTTCCCCGCGGAAGTCAAAACTGAAGTTTACGAGTTGTATCATCGCGGCGGCGCGAAGATACAAACTGTCGGATGATCCGTTTACTCTGCGCCATCTGTGGGCTCGTTTTGTGCGCCTCGATTGCGCCGGCGCAACAAGCAAAGCCGAGCGTGAGCGTTCTGGACTTTGGCCAAACAACGTTCGGCAGGCACGCCGCTGAGACCGTCCGCACCATTTTGCGATCCCCGGGAAAATTGCTGGTCGCCGATGGCGATCTGTCGCGTTCGGCGGCCATGGGGAACGGTTACAACGGCTCTCTGAATCTCAGCGTTGAGGAAGCGCGCGATCTCGGCGCGGCCCTGGCCACTGAGTTCTACATCGTCGGCGACGCACAAACGCTGCGGCGCTCGTCGTCGAAAAGACCGGTTTACTACGAGTCGTATTGTTCGCTGTTTCTGGTTAACTCGCGCACCGGCCGTCTGCTTTTGTGGCGGCGACCGAGTTTTGAGGCTGGCGAGGCAACCGCGGCTGAAGAACAGCTCTCTCAACATCTCGCGAACAGCGAACTTTCTCATCGATTGAGCGTGACGATCTGGCGCGCCTTCGAAGATGCACAACTCGAGCGATCGACTGTAACAGCGCCCGCGCCGCCGCTGGTTGAAGAAGCGCCCGGCGATGAGAAGGCTGCGGCAAGCCAGGGCTTGCGCTTGCCGCGCCCGTACAAAAGATTGCGGCCCGAGTATCCCGAGAGCGCCGCGCGCGCCGAAGCAGAAGCGACCGTCGACGTTACTGTCGATGTCGGAACTGACGGAGAAGTCGGGGACGTGCAGGTCGTGCGCTGGGCTGGTTTTGGTCTCGACGAAGCAACAGTTGCGACTGTCCGCCAAATGCATTTCTTCCCGGCACAGAAAAACGGCGCCGCGATTCCAATGCGCGTTCTGCTGCGCTATAACTTCCGCAAACCGCCATTGATGAAGTAACCGAGGTAAACGACGATGGCTGAAACAGCAGCAAAGTCAGCAAAAGATCTGCGCCGATCTTTTGCGCTGCTGTTCGCCTTTGTTTGCCTTTGCATTGCTCAGCTCGCGGCGCCGTCCGTAACTTCGCGCGCCGTCGGCGATGATTCCGCACTCGTCTCGACCGCCACACCCGAAGGTCGTCTCGCAGTCTTCGACGACATTTGGGAGACGATTCAGGACCGCTACTACGATCCAAACTTTCACGGTATCGATTGGCAGGCAAAACGCGCGGCATTTCGTCCCGCAGCCGCGCGCGCCGCGAGCACGCACGAGTTCTACGAGCTGATGCGGGAGATGATCGCGTCGCTGCGAGATGCGCACACGCGTGTCTACGGTCCCGAGGAAAAGTTTGACTGGTGGAATCCGCGGTTCGTCACTGTCGGCCTCGCGATCCGCGAAGTCGAAGGCGTGCCCATTGTGCTCCAGATCGATCCGAACTCAGCCGCCGCGCGCACTGACGTTCGCGTTGGCGATGCGATCGTACGCGTCGACAACCAGCCCGTCGCCGAGTTGATAAAACAGCGCCTGCAAAACTCAGATTCGGTGACCGATGAAAGTGCGCGCTATCGAACGATCGCCACGCTGTTTGATGGTGCCGCCGGAAGCTCTGTGAAGGTCGAGTGGAAAACGGGCAATGGAAAACTGAAATCGGCAGTGCTGCCGCGTTACTGGAGTCAGCGGCAGCTCAGCTTCAGCACGCAGCGAAAAGGAAAGCTCGCGATTCTGAAGCTCGACGCGTTTACGCAGAGTCTGGCGCTGGAGTTCTCGCGCGCCTTACCGCACGCGCTCGAGGGAGTGGAAGGTATCGTGCTCGATCTGCGTGCAAACGGCGGTGGCGATGCCGAGGCGATGGCCGACGTCGTGTCGCTGTTTCTCGACGACGGGATCAATCTCGGACGTTTCGCCGATCGCTCGGGCGCTTCGTTTGAGCTGCAAACGTATTCGAAGCGGCTGTGGCGCGTGCCGCAACTATCGCAGATCAACCTGCCGCTGGTTGTTCTCGCGAGTGAAAGCACTTCGAGCGCCGCGGAAATCATGGCGGCTGTTTTGCAAGTCAAGCATCGCGCGCGCGTAATCGGCACCGGCACTTGCGGCTGCGTGCTGGCGATCAGGAATCGACACGCGCTTCCCGACGGCGGACTGCTCGATGTAAGCGAATTCGATTACCGCACCGCGGACGGCGTCCGCTTGCAGGACCGCGGCGTCACGCCGGATCAGTTCACGCCACTCACTCGCGCCGACATCTACTCGCGCCGCGACCCCGCGCTCGACGCAGCGCTCCGTTTCCTCAAGCATAATTAGTCACAGATGAACCCGAGGGGGTAACCGCGTTCTTTGGGTGTTTATCTGTGGCCTTTAAGCGTAAGATGGCCGCGTGCTCTACTTGTCGCAGGTTTTAGGTCGCCCGATCCGCGATCTCGAAGGTGAACGTGTGGCCACGATCAAGGACGTGATCGTGCGGCTCGGCGCCGACGATCATCCGCCGGTCACCGGTCTGGTCGCGCGTTACCGCCGCCGCGACTTTTTCCTCTCGCGCTGGCGCATCACGCAGCTCGATCGGAACGGCGCGCAGTTGAACTCGGACATTTTGGATCTCCGCCCGTTCGTGCGTCGCGAAAGCGAAGTGTTGCTTGCCCGCGACGTGCTCGACAAGCAACTGATCGACGTCGACGGCAAACGCGTCGTTCGCGTCAACGACGTGCAGATCATTCACGCCGCAGGCGAGTGGCGCGTCACCGGCGCGGACGTCAGTCTTCAGGGTCTCTGGCGGCGGCTCGCACCGCCGGGATTTGCCGGCACGCGCAGCCCCGTCGAAGTGCTCGACTGGGCCGACGTCGGCTATCTCGCGACCGACGCCGCGACGGTGCAGTTGAAATCCTCGAGCGACAAACTGGCACGGCTGCATCCGGTCGAGATCGCCCGTCTCGCCGAAGCGCTCTCGTATCACCACGGCTCCGAAGTGGTCGAGTCGCTCGACGACGAGACCGCTGCCGAAACACTCGAAGAGATGCCCGCTGAACACCAGGTGCGAATCCTCGGCGACATGGACCAGGAGCGCGCCGCCGACATTCTCGAGTGGATGTCGCCCGACGAAGCGGCCGACGTGCTCGGCGATCTGCCCGAAGAGAAAGCGGAAGAGCTGCTCGGCTTGATGGAAGACGAGGAGCAGGCTGACGTCGCCGAGTTGCTGCCCTACGAAGACGATACCGCCGGCGGCTTGATGACGACCGAGTTCGTCACCCTTCCGCGCGAGCTGACGGTCGGCGAGGCGCTGGCCCGACTGCGCGAGATGGCTGAAACGCCAAACATGATCTACTACCTCTACGTCGTCGAGTCGGAAGGATCCTGGAAGCTCTGCGGCGTGATCGCGTTGCGCAATCTGATCCTGGCCGATCCGGCGATGCCGCTGGAAGACGTGATGCGCACTGA
>JBKPPP010000254.1:0-8465 GCA_046733615.1 Acidobacteriota bacterium
CGGCTACTTTCCGCGCAAGCACGAGATGGCGGGCGTGGAGTTCTCGGTCGATAAGGAGATCGCCGACTGCGCGAAACTCGCGGAGCGCGTGCGAGACGAAGCACGCGACGCGATGATGGCCGCGAAGTTTCGTGAGCTCGCGCGCAAACGACTCAGCGACGAAGGCCGCGACGTGGACGATCCCGATGCGCTCGGGCTCGCCGTCGCACGCGAGCGAAAAGTCTGGACGCGCACTCGCCTGACGGATCTTGGCGTCGAGCGCGCGGCTTACTGGGGCTGGCCCAACATCTACACCTACACGAAGTCGCTCGGCGAGCAATTGGTTGCCGCTGAAACCGGCATCGTAAAAAGTATCGTCCGTCCGAGTATCGTCGAATCCGCTCTGTCTTATCCGTTTCCGGGTTGGAACGAAGGATTCACCACCACGGCGCCGATCATCTTCCTGATCCGCAAAGGGCAGACTCAGATTCCCGCCGACCCGAAACTGATTCTCGACATCACGCCGGTGGACCAGGTCGCGTCGGTGATGCTCGCGGTTGCGGCGCAGGCGTGCGTCGAGGAGCCGCGGCTGGTTTATCAAGCCGCGACCGGCGACGCCAACGCCAATAACATGGAACGGATCATCGGCCTCTGTGGGCTCGACAAGCGCCGGTATTTTGAAGAGAAAGATGGCGGCGTCAAGATCCTGAATCAGATCGCCGCGCGCATGGAACCACGGCCGGTGACCGTGTCGAAGTTTGAGAACACGTCGGTGCCGATGTTCAACGCCACCGCGAAGAAAGCGTCGTCGTTGCTGGAACGCGTGCGGCCGCGCTGGGGCGGCGGTCGCGTTGGGGAAGTGATCGACGTGGTGAAGAGCAAGGTCGAGCGCGTCGAGGAGCTGACGCGCGAGACGACCGAGGCGTTCGACATGTTTCGCCCGTTCACGGTCGAGAATGCTTACGTGTTTCGTTCCGAGAACGTGCGCTCGCTGTTCGACCGGATCAGTGAAGACGAGCAGTCGCTGCTGACGTGGAATCCGGAGAAGTTTGACTGGTATCACTACTGGCTCGACGTTCACCTGCCCGGCTTGACGAAGTGGGTGTTTCCTACGCTCGAAGACGAAATGCGCGCGCAGCCGAAGCGTGTTTACACCTATCGCGACCTGCTCGAGCTGTTTGAAACGTCGACCAAGCGACACGCGACGCGCGTGGCGATGCGCATCGAACGCGACGGCCGGAAAGAGCAGTACACCTACGCCGATCTGCGCGAGCTGGCGACGCGAGTTGCCGGATTCCTCGCGAGCCACGGCATCAAAGGCGGCGACCGCGTCATGCTGGTCAGCGCAAACGCGCCCGAGTGGGGCATGACCTACTTCGGCGTGCTCAAGGCCGGCGCGACCTGCATTCCCTGCGATCCGGAAAGCTCGACTAACGAGATTCTCAACTTCGCGCGCGCGGGAAATGCCGCCGCGATCATCACGAGCGAGTTAGTGCTGGACGAGCATCCCGAGCTGCGTGAGCGGCTGCAACAGGAAACGCAGGCACGGCTTTGGACCTACACCGACGTCTTCGAGATGCCGGACGAGCAGACGGAAGACGAGCGCATCGCGCTGTTGCCGCAACGCGTGCACGCGCAGAGCGTCGCTTCGTTGATCTTCACTTCCGGCACGACGGGCCAGCCGAAAGGCGTGATGCTGTCGCATCGCAACCTGACGAGCATGGTGTCGATGTTGTCGTCGGTGTTCGACATGTCTACCAGCGACGGCGTGTTGTCGGTGTTGCCGCTGCATCACACGTTTGAGTTCTCGACCGGATTTCTCACGCCGTTGAGCCGTGGCGCGCAGATCACGTACCTGCCGGAGCTGACGAGCGACGCACTGGCGCGCGCGATCAAAAATGGGCACGTCACGGGCATGGTGGGCGTGCCGGCGCTGTGGGAGCTGCTGCACCGTCGCATAAAGAACCGTCTCTACGAACGCAGCGACTGGATCGGCAAGGCCGCCGATAACGTCATCTGGCTCAACGCGTGGCTGCGCGATAACACGCCGGTCAATCTGGGCCAGGTCCTTTTCTATCCGATTCACGAAGGACTGGGCGGCCGCATTCGTTACTTCATCAGCGGCGGTTCCGCGTTGAGTGAAAAGGTCCAGCGCGATTTTCACGGGCTCGGATTCACGATTCTCGAAGGCTACGGATTGACCGAAGCCTCGCCGGTGCTGACCGTAACGCGTCCCGAGAATCGCATGTTGACGGGCACCGTCGGAAAACCGCTGCCGGGCGTTGAGGTGCGTATCGCCGAACCTGACGCGACTGGCGTCGGCGAAGTGATCGCGCGTGGTCCGAACGTGATGCTGGGTTACTACGAGAATGAAATCGCGACGCGCAGCACGCTGGTCGATCGCTGGCTCTACACCGGCGATCTCGGGCGCGTCGATGACGACGGCAATCTTTATCTCGTCGGACGCTCAAAAGAGATCATCGTCGATACGAACGGCAAGAACGTCTATCCGGACGAGCTCGAAGAGATCTACGCCGACTCGCCTTACGTGAAAGAGTTGAGCATCGTCGGGCTGCCTGACGGCGTCGGTGAGAAAGTGGCGTGTCTGGTTGTCGCTGACGACGAGTATGACATTTCACTCTCGCGCGCTGAGCTGCACCGGCTAGTCGAGGAGCATTTCCGGGAAGTTTCGGCTTCCCTGCCCTATTACAAACGCGTCAAGGTGCTGCATTTCACCGACATCGAGTTGCCGCGCACGGCGACGCGCAAGGTGAAGCGGCGCGAAGTGCTCCAGATCGTGACGGAGATTGAAGAGAGCCAGAAATCAGGACGCCGCTCGACGGCGCAGGAAGCCGCGGATGCCGATTCGCAATGGCTGCTCGGACTCGTGGCGACGGTTTCGAATCGTTCGCGCGCTGAAGTCAGGATCGAGTCGCGGCTGAGCGATCTCGGTTTCGACAGTCTGATGTTTGTCGAGCTGGCGACTTCGATCGAGAACGCCGGCGGATCGATCACGGCGCCGGAACGGTTCAACGAGATACAGGACGTGCGCGAGCTGCTGACCGTCGTCAGCCGTCGCGCCGGTGCTTCGACGAAACGCGAGCTGCGGCCGGAGGAACACAAGAAAGACGAGGAGATCCACATTCCTCCGTTCGTTCGCACCGCCGGAAACAGGACTGCCGATTTCCTCCAGCGTTTTCTGTACGATCAGTTCCTGCGCACGCACTACGAAGGACGTTCGAACATTCCGCCGCACACCAACTTCATCGTCGCCGCGAATCACGCGTCGCACCTCGACATGGGCCTGACAAAGATGGCGCTGGGCGAGTACGGCAAAGATCTCGTGGCGCTCGCCGCCGCCGACTATTTCTTCGACACGAAGTACAAGCGCGCGGTGATGGAAAACTTTACCAATCTCGTGCCGATGGAACGCACCGGGTCGTTGCGACAATCGCTGCGCCACGCGAAGTCATTTCTGGATCGCGGTTACAACGCGCTGATCTTCCCGGAAGGAACGCGCTCGATGACCGGCATCATGGCCGACTTCAAACCCGTCGTCGGTTATCTTGCTTTGCACGCGCGCGTCGGGATCCTGCCGATGTATCTCGACGGCACGTACGAAGCGATGCCGAAGGGAACGACGATCATCAAGAACCGCGACGTCGGCGCGCGCATCGGGCGCTTTCTCTCGATCGAAGAGCTGGAAGAGATGACGAAGGGACTGGCGCGCGCGGAAGCGTACCGGCTGATTGCCGCGCGCGTTCGTCATGAAGTCGTGAATCTGCGCGACCGCACGCGTCACCCATTCGACGGCTCCAACCTGCGCAAACTGTGGCGCAGCGAACGCAAGTCGCAATTGCTCGAAGAACCCGAGGAGAGCCTGGCGGTTTAATGGCAACAAAATCCTCAGGCAAACGGACCGCGCGCATGACTCCGGCCACTACCGGCACGAAGCGACGCGCCGCGATCGAAAAGCGACAGCGCGCCACCACGCTGATCACCGGCGGCACCGGTTTCCTGGGCCAGCATCTCGTTCGCCAGCTCACCGAAGAAGGCGCGCGAGACATTCGCGTCATGGCCACGTCGATTCCCGACTGGCTCGTCGATCTCGGAGTCGAGACCTTCGAAGGTTCCATCACAAAAGCCGAAGACGTGAAGCGTGCGGTCGAAGGCATCGGCGAGATCTATCACCTCGCGGGCAAAGTCTCGCGTGAACGGAAAGACGGGCGCGAGATGTACGACGTGCACGTCGAGGGCACGCGGCTTCTCTGCGATGCGGCGCGAGCGGCGGGAACGAAAACAATCGTGCTCGCCTCGACGAGCGGGACCATCGCCGTTACGGAAGAGGGAGACGTCGTTCCTGACGAAACCTACCCGCAACCGCTCGAGATCATCTCCCGCTGGCCTTACTACGCCAGCAAAGCGTACCAGGAGATGGCCGCGCTCGAACGTTTCACCGGCAAAGGATTGCGGCTCGTGATCATGAATCCTAGCCTGCTCCTCGGCCCGGGCGACGACCGGCTCAGTTCAACCAAGCTGGTGCTCGATTTCATGGCCCGCAAGATAAGCGCAGTGCCGACCGGCGGACTCAGTTTTGTCGATGCCCGGGACGCCGCCACGACCTTCCGCAACGCGATGAAGAAGGGCCGGCACGGCGAACGTTACCTGCTGGGTGCGGCAAACTGGACCTTCTCGAAGTTCTTCGGCCGCCTGGAACGGCTGACAAAAATCTCGGCGCCCTGGATCGCGCTGCCCTCGCGTCTCGCTATCACCGGCGCAAACCTGCTGGATTCGCTCTTCAAACAGTGGGACATGACGTCGCCTGTCGAGCCGGGCGCAATCGAGATGGCTCAGTACTTCTGGTACCTGAACTGTTCGAAGGCGACTCGCGAGCTCGCCTTCAAACCGCGCGACCCCGGCGAAACACTGCACGACACAGTCACGTATCTTCGCGAGAACTTCCTGGGCGGCAACGCGTTTGCCAAATAGTTTATCTAACGGTCGTCTCTCGGGAACTCTTTTCCGTTAACGGCGTCTTAAGGGTGTAATCCGTTCTCAAATCACGATTGGAGTGTGCCCATGCGTCAACTAAGGGCGGTGATTCTCGCTTCTCTCCTCTGCTGCCTGGCCCCGGCTATCGCAAGTGCTCAAGACACACCTCTCAAACTCGGCGCGGCGCCGATCGAACGGCAGCTCGGGCCCGGCCAGACTCAGGCGTTTACGATAAATGTCGACGAGAACACGCTGGTGCAGTTGGTGGTAGACCAGCAGGGTATCGACGTCGTGGTTAGAGTCGTGCCGCCAAACGGCAAGCCGCTGCCGGACTTCGACACGCCGAACGGCAATCAAGGACCCGAGAATGTCTCATTCGTCGCCCTCAAGGCTGGCACTTACCGGATCACTGTTTCGCCGCTCGACGAGGGCGGAGAGATTCCTCCGGGCCGTTTTCAGATTCGCGTCATCGAGCAGCGAGAGGCGACCGAGCAGGAGATCAAGACGAGTAAAAACCTGGAGGTGGTGAAGGCGAAAGGGATCGCTCTGCTGGGCGAAGTGGAAGGAATGATCGCAGAGCTCCACTCGCCCCAGTCTCGGATTCGAGCGCAACTCCAGGCTTCGCAGCTCCTCTGGGAGTTGGATGAAAAGCGCGCGACGAAGTATTTCAACGACGCCATCGCGGGCGTGAAGGAGATCATCGCCGGTCTCGACGTGAATGATCCCCAATACTCTACGAAACACTCCTGGATCTCGGCCCTTCGTTACGAGATCGCGCAGGTGCTCGTAGGCCGCGATCCTGACGCCGCCTTCAGTTTCATCAAGTCGACCAGGTTACCGGGCAGTCCGTACGGTAACGACCGCGAGGAAGCGACGCAGGAAGGCGGGCTCGAGCTTCAGATCGCTACCCGCATCGCGAGCAAGGACCCGAAGCGAACGCTCGAGATCGCGCGCCAGCAGTTGAAGAAAGGCTACTCACCGAATCTCATCAACACACTTGCGGTGTTGCAACCGGAACACAAAGAGCTCGCCGCACAACTGGCGAATGACATTGCCGCCAAGCTGCTCGGTGAAGAGTTGCTGAAACAAGCCGAGGCCGCCAGTGTCGCGCTCAACATGATGCACATGTGTCGCTACCAGAAAAAGACGGTGGCGCAAGGAAACGGCGAAGGACCTCAGGCGCCGGCCCCGTTGCTGTCGGAAGACATGTGTCGCGAGCTGCTTCAGAAAGTGTTCAAGGATGCGACGTCGTCCTTGCCACCGACGATGGCGTATTCGCCCGGCCGGGAATCGTCGATGATGCTGCTCACCGGACTCCAATCGCTGGGAGCTGATCTGGACGCGTACGTAACCGGAGGCCAGGCTTCGGTCGAGAAGAAGTTGGTGGAATTCAATACTGTTTTCAATCCGCAGTTGCGCTTGATGCAGCAGTTCCAGAATACGTTGAACAACAGTTCTCCCGAAGCAGCGGTGGAGTCGGTGGAAAAGGCGCCGGAAGAGATGCGCGAACAGCTCTACATGCAGCTTGCGAACCAAGCGTCGGCAACCGGCGATGGAGCTCGGGCGCGGCAGATCATCAACGAGCACCTCAAGAATCCGTTCCAGCGAGCCCAGGCGTTGATGAGCCTCCAGCAGCAGGAGCTTTACCAGGCGATGTCGCGCGGCAAAACCGAAGAGGCGTTGCGAGCCATCGCCGCGCTGCGCACACCGCGCGAGCGCGCCGCGATGTTGGGACAGATCGCCAGGCAGATCGGACCGGGACAAAAACGCGCGGGCGCCTTGAACCTGCTGGAGCAGGCGCGCGCCATGTTGGGACCATCGCCGCAGGCGGCAGACCAGGAGCAGATGAACGCGCTGCTCGAGATCGCGCGCGCATTCGCTCGTTACGATTCGAAACGCGCGTTCGAGATCGTCGATCCGCTGGTTGACCAGTTGAATGACATCTGCGCCGCAGCGCGCACGCTGGAGGGTTTCGGACCGGAGTATTTCGACGAGGACGAGCTCGACTTGCAGAACGGCAGCAGCGTCGCGAACCTCGCGTCGCAACTGTCCAACGCGCTCGCGACGCTTGCCATCGTCAACTTCGAGCGAGCGAAGTCGTCGTCAGACAGGTTACGCTTGCCCGAAGTCCGGCTCCGCGCCTATCTCGAAATCGCGTCGCAAACGATCATGGGACCAAACTACTCAGGCAGCATGGCGTACTCGAACAGCCTGAACCGGTAACGCTGCTGCGCGCGAATGTTCGCCGCAATCACGCCGTGCAGGTTCTCGTCCCACTTCGTGTAATCGTCGATGAACTTGTCTGACGCCGCCTTATCACCCGCATACTGCACGGCGAGGGTTCGCTCGAGCATCTTGCCAACCACCTCGTGATACTTGCCGTAATTGATCCGCAAGGTCTTCGTCGCCTGGTCAAAACTCAGCAGCCCGTTCTCGAGAAAGAAATTCCACTGCATCAACTGCATCGTGTTGTAAGGCTGGTCGCGGCGCGGACGATTGTTCTGCAACACGCGCAGGATGCCGCCCGCGTAAACGCTTCTCAGTTGCGCGTCGGTGTAGTAGCCCTGTTTGTGCAGCGCTTCGGCGACGAAGAGCGAAACTAGATCGGCTTTCATCTCTTCCATCGCATTCGAGTTGTCTTGCAGCGCTTCGTCGAGGTCGCGGCCGCCCTTCGTGCGGTCGACGCCAAGATAATGACCGACCTCGTGCCACAACGTGCGGTAGAAGTTGCCGTCGGAGGTTAGCTCTTTCGCTTGTTGCTCGCCGACCGCGGCGGCAAAAGTCTTCGACGTGCTTTCGAAGATGTTTGGATCGCGCATGATGTTGGCGCGCAGGAGAATGGTGCGGCCGTAACGGCGCGCGAGATAACTCTCATTCGGCAGGATCGTCGCGGTGTTGCCGCCGCGTGACTGGCCGAAGTCCGCGACCACGTCGTAAACGCCTACCGGAATGTCTTCACGCACTTTCTTGTGATTCTGGTAAGGCAGCGAGTCTTCGAGTGCCTGCAAGCCTTTCATCGCCTGGCGCAGCGCGGTTGTTTCCTCCTGGCGTGTTTGGAAGAGACAGAATGAGAAGAAAGTCTTAACGCCGTAGAGCTCGTCGTCATAGGTTTCGTACGAACCGATCTGAGCGTTGAGATTTTTAAAACGACCCGTCACCCACGCGGCATCGCCCGATTCGTAATCGTTCGAAAGCAGATCGCGAGCGCGATTGCGCAGAAACCGGGCAAACTCGCCGTCATCTTTCTCGACTGCATCGGCGGCGTCGTTCAGCAATCCGTAAGCCTTCATCAACTCGTCGGCATAAGCCACTGAATAGGGGATCGCGTACAGGTGCATCTTGCCTTCGCGGTCCATCGGCCACTTTGCCACCTGCTGCAACTCCGCCATCAGTTTCGGATGCAGAGTTTGCAACGCCGGATACTTCGTCAGCATAGCCATGTCTCCGCGCACGTTTTTGGCGTTTGCAGCGCGAACGACAGTGCGCTGGTCGAG
>JBKPPP010000255.1:0-30171 GCA_046733615.1 Acidobacteriota bacterium
TCAACCACTACACGACGCAAAGGAGTAAATCATGGCCACAGGAACACGCGTAGATCCTTACCGCAACTTTAGTTTCTTAGTCGAGATCGACGGCATCACTCAAGCCGGCTTCTCCGACTGCTCCGGCTTCGGCGCCAGCACGGACCCGATCGAGTATCGCGAAGGCGGCGAAGTGAAGACGGTGCGCAAGCTGCCCGGTCTCACGAAGTACACCAACATCACCTTGAAATGGGGTTTGACCGACTCGCGAGAACTCTACGACTGGTATCGCGACGTCGTGAAAGGAAAGATCGAGCGCAAGAGCGGCAGCATCATTCTGCTGGACCTCGAAGGCAATGAAAAAGTTCGTTGGAACTTCTTCGACGCCTGGCCCACCAAGTGGGACGGTCCGGATTTCACGGCGAAGGGAAACGACGTCGCCATCGAGACGCTCGAGCTCGCTCACGAACGAGTTGAAAGGGCTTAACCATGATTCAGACCGAATATCAGTTCACGTTACCCGTCGGCTACCAGGACGAAGACGGCACGCTGCATCGCGAGGGGACGATGCGCCTCGCGACAGCGGCCGACGAAATACTTCCCTTGAAAGATCCGCGTGTGCAGGGCAATGCGGCTTACCTGATCGTGATCCTGCTGTCGCGAGTGATCACGCAACTGGGTTCGCTGAAACTCATCAGTCCGAAAGTGATTGAGGGGCTGTACGCGGCTGACCTGGCCTACTTGCAGGAGTTCTACAACCAGGTGAACCGCAACGGCAAGGCGCAAGTCGATGCTGCTTGCCCGAAGTGCGCGCATGCTTTCGCGGTGGAGTTGAACGGCCTGGGGGGGTATTAGGCTACCCCCTTAGCTCACTCTACGAGGAGGTAGCCTTCGTCGCCTATCACTTTCACTGGTCGCCGGAGGCGATCATGAACATGGAACACGGAGATCGCCGCCGTTGGGTGGCGGAGATCTCGAGCATTAACCAGCAGATGAACGGAGAAGCAACAGCGTGAGCACGGCGCAACCAAATCGGCAGCTCGATCGCCAGCTTGATCGTTGGACCAGGTGGGCACACTCGATGAGTGCGCGTCACGAGCGCTTCATGATGCGTCGCGGTCCATTGTCGATGACGCTGCTCGAGCCGTTGCGAATGAGTGTGGCGATCAACCAGCGGCGGGAGAGTTTCGCGCTGTCTGTGTTTCCGCGGCTTCAGCTTTCCGTCAGTTCGATCCTTCAGCAGATCGCGCCGATGGAGTTTCAGTCGTTGTTCCGAAACTCGGCGGTTTTTAGAAGCGGAGATCGGCGGGAGTGGAGATTTTTAAGGCAATTTGTTCAGACAAATCAGAATCGAAACCTGAGTGTCAACCGGACTTTGACGCAGAATCTGATCAGCGAATCCAACTCTGTCGTTAATGTCCGTCACGAGTTAACTCAGCTTTCCCAGTCACCGGTGGCTCGTTTCTTCGCCCGCGCGCAACGGAGTCATCACGGCGCCGTGGTGTTGAAGAATCTGCTCGTCGAGCACGACAGCCAGGCGATCGCGGAGCGTGTGTTCCGGGAACACTCGCGCGTCGAGCAACGACGGCAACGCGAGATAATCATACGCAAAGACAACGCGCCGGCGGCTGCAACAAACACTCGCCAAAACTCGCTGGAACAACAGTTCGCGTCCACGAAAACGGAAACACGTCCGTGGGCGCGGAACGCGTGGCCCGATAGACCACCCGAAATAAACGTCGACCAGTTGACCGAACAGGTGATTCGAAAGATAGACCACCGGATCACGGCCTACCGCGAACGTTTAGGCAGGGCGTTTTGATTTAGCCGTTACTTGATGAGGTGACCTTTCATGGGCCTGGCCAAGATTAAGATTATGGTGGAACACACCGGCGAGAGCTTCAACGTTCTCTTCAACCCGGAAGAGTACACCATCAACAAAGACAACAACTTTGCTTCGCAGGCCATTCCCGGTCTCTCCGGTCCATTGCTCCAGTTTGTGCACGGCAACATGCGTACGCTGGAGATGGAGCTCTTCTTCGACACTTACGACACCAAGTCGCTGCCGAAGCAGGACGTGCGCGACCTGACGAATCGCGTCGTCAACCTGACGGCGATCGATCCGGAGCTGCACGCGCCGCCGATCCTGCGCGTGTCGTGGGCGTCGCTTCAGTTTCGCTGCGTGCTCGCGCGCGTGAGTCAGAAATTCATCCTGTTCGCCGACGACGGCAGGCCGGTGCGAGCGCGGCTCAACGTGACTTTCAACGAGTTCATCGATGCGGAGCGCGAAGCGAAGGAGATCGCCCGGCAAACGGCGAACTTCAGCAAAGTTCACGTTGTGACGCAGGGCGAGACGATCAGTTTGATCGCGGCGAAGTATTACGACGACGCGAAGGTGTGGCGCCCGATCGCGGTCATGAACGACCTGGCCGATCCGCGCGATCTGTTTGCCGGGCAGTCACTACGCATTCCGGCGCTGCCGTTCATAGATCCTGAAACTGGGGAGGTGCTGCGCTGATATGTCTGCGTATCCGACCTACGTCCCGGATTTCAAACTGGCTATCAACGACTCAGACATGCCTGCGGCGCTGAAGTCGTCGGTGACGAGCGTGCGCTACCAGGATGGATTGAACGCAGCGGATCGCGTCGAGGTCGGTTTCGCGAACGTAAACCTCCGCTGGCTGCAAGAACACATTCGCGGTCTCGGGTTCAGCGCGTTGCCGACAGGCGTCACGCTTGGACCAATCGGGCGCTTCGATGTCACGGCCGGCGGCTCGTTCGATATCGACAACAAGGTGACGCTCAACATGGGCTACGCGGGTAATCCGCTCCAGGAAATGTTTATCGGATCGGTGACCGGCGTTGACGTGACTTTTCCGAACGGCGGCGTGCCTTCGATGACGCTCGTGGCCCACGACTATCTGAACCGACTCGCGCCCGGCAAGTATGCGCGTGGCTTTGGCCCGCTCGCCGACGCCCTCGTCGTGATGATCCTGAGCGCCGAGAACCTGCTCATCCCGCTCATCGATCCGACGATCACCACGATTTCGGCGGCGCTCTCGGCAATCAACTTCATCTTCCGCGGCACCGGCACCAAGCAGGAGGGTGAAAGCGATCTCGAGCTACTGACGAAGATTGCCGCGCAGTACGACGCCGACTTCTGGGTCGATGGTCACACCTTGTACCTGTCGCGTTTTATGAAGGACTACTCGCCGAGTGTGACGCTCACCTGGGGCAGCTCGCTACAGGATTTTTCCCCTCGCGTGACGACGGTCGGGCAGGTGGCGGGAGTCTCGATGAAATTCACGTTGCGTGAAATACCGCTTGATTTTTTGGTCACGGTCGGCTGGGACTTCGATCGCGAGACTCTGATCATCTCCGTCATTCCCGGCGTCGCCGCGGCTGGTGCGAAGTCCGTGGTTGGACCAGCCTTCTCGATCATCGATCAGCCGATCAGCAGTCCCGCCGATATCGCCAACAGCGCCCTGGTGATCCTCCACGAACTGCGTACCAAGCTGAACAGCCGGTTGACGGGCAGCGGCTCGTGTGTCGGCAACCCGCTCATTCGTGCAAACGAAATTATACGGCTGGAAGGTTTGGGTCCGGACTTCAGCGGCAACTATCGGGTCAAGAGCGCAACGCACTCGATCGATGGCAGCGGTTACAAAACGAACTTTCAAGTATTCAAGGAGATTATTCCATGATCGAAGAAACCATAGGCAACATGGAAACTTCCATCGAGAAGGCGAAGAAAAAATATTACGGAGTTGCTACCGGCACGGTCATCAATCCGCTCGATCCGCTGGGTGTCGGCCGCGTGCAGGTGCAGTTGCCAATGATCGACAGTCTGGACCTGAGTCCGTGGTGCCGCGTCGCGGCGCCATTTGGCGGACCGATGCATGGCTTCTACTTCATTCCGAATCTCGGCGATCAGGTGTTAGTTGCCTTCGAGCAGGGTGACGTCAACAACCCGTACATTATCGGTTCGCTTTGGAATGCGACGACGCACCGCACGCCGTTGCCGTCGCCGATTCCGCAAATTCGCGCGATCCGCACTCTCGTGGGCAATCAGCTCGTATTCACGGAAATACCGCCAACCGTGACGCTTCAGAACGGGCCGACTCCACCGCAGGTGCTGCCATCCCCGCCCACGCCGACTGGCCCATACCAAACGATCTTTATGTCGCCGGCGGGAATTCAGATGACGTCGCCGACGCCGATCCAGCTCATTTCGCCGGCGGGAGTCAATATTATTGTCGGCGCCAACATCATCAGCGTGACTCCGGCCGGGATCACGATCACCGGCACGCCGAATCTGACCCTCGCAGCGGCCGCAACGATGAACCTGACAGCGCCGGCCATCAACATCACCGGCGGACTCGTGAAGATCAATTAAGGAGAAACAACGATGCCTCCGGCTGCACGAATTCTCGATCCGATTGGCCACCCGGGAATGATTACCGGGCCCGGCGTGCCGAATGTCCTGATTGGCGGTTTGCCCGCAGCGGTGATGGGCGACATGTGTGCCTGCACGATGCCGCCGCTTGCCGGACCACATCCGCCTTCACCGATCGTGAAGGGAAGTGTGACGGTGCTGATCGGTGGCCGGCCCGCGGCGCGCATGGGCGACATGTCAGGTTGTGGCGCTCCGATCGTGATGGGCATGCCGACAGTTCAGATTGGTGGTTAAAGCGATGAACGAAACAAACGCAGAGAAAGCTTTTTTGGGCCAGGGCTGGGCGTTTCCGCCATGTCTGAAAAACGCCGGCGAGATCGAGATCGTCGCGTACGAAGAAGACATTCGCCAGGCCATCATCATCATTCTGCGCACCAGCCGCCGCGAACGAGTGATGCGTCCGGACTTCGGCGCCGGTCTCGACGATTTTGTCTTCGAGCCGTTGAACGAAACGACGATGCAACTGGTGAAGACGCGCGTCGAAGAGTCGTTGGTCGACTGGGAGCCGCGCATCATCGTGGAAGAGGTAAAGGTCACTGGCGAACAGGAGCCCGCCGGCAAGCTGATCATCGAGATCGAGTATCGCATTCGCGCGACCAACACGCTGCATAACCTCGTCTACCCATTCTATCTCCAGGAAGGAAGTCGAACGTGATTGGCAAACCCATAGCCCTGCTGGATGACCGTGACGTCGATCAGATCGCTCGCGACCTGATGGCCCGCCGGTTGGGCTACGTTTCTAACTGGACGCCGAAGAACAAAAGCGCTGACGCGGCGATCGCGGGCATAGCGGCGCGTTACCTCTACGCCGTGATCCAGCGTTTGAATCAGTCGCCGGAGAAAAACAAGCTCGCGTTCTTCGATCTGCTCGGCTTGAGTCTCGTTCCTGCGCAGGCGGCCCGCGCGCCAATCGTCTTCCAGGTCGATCCTAACGGCGCGGACACCACCGCGATCAAAGGCACGCAAGTGGCTGCGCCGCCGCCGCCCGGCAGCACCGACCAGATCGTTTTCGAAACCGAGCGGACCACTGGACTTGCCGCGGGCGAACTGAAGCAAGTCGTCAGCCTTTGGCCCGGGCGCGATCAGTATCTCGATCATTCAAACGATTTTCTCAACGCGAAACAGTTTCAACTGTTCCGCAAACCGCTGCTCGAAGACACGCCGCACACGCTCTACCTCGCTCACGACAAACTGCTCGCTTTGGCGGGCGTGTCGACCGTCGTGGTGGAGTTTGAGCTGACGCAGACCAGCGGCGAAGAGCTCAGCATCATCTGGCAATACTGGGATGGAAAAGTGTGGCGGCCTTTCAAGTTCGTGCGTCCGGCGTGTTCGCTGAAGGAAGCCAAACATCTCGACGGCACCGCGGGGCTCACGACAAACGGGAAATTCATTCTCGAGTCTGATTGTGCCGAAAGCAAGAAGACGACTGTCGGCGGTGTCGAAGCGTTTTGGATCCGCGGTCAACTGATCGAACCGTTGCCGCCGGATCCGTCGAAGGCGTTGCCAATCGTGGAACAGATCCGGCTGGGGACGCTCATCAAGCAGGAGTTGAAAGCGAACCTGATTGCCGAGTCGCTCAATCCGACGCAGACGGCGCTGGCGCCCGCTGCGCCGGGCGCTGAGCAGATTCAGTTCAAAGGCAAGGTGACGAACGAAGCGGGCGCGCCGCTCCAACAAGTGCCGGTAAGAATCAGCAGTCCTTCGAACCCGAACTTTCCTGAACGGTCGTTTCCGACCAACGCGGACGGAGAATACGACACGGGTGCTTTGAACCACGAAGACGATTACGAGATCCGCGTTTCGTTTCTCAGTCTCGAAGGCGTGTACAAGCGTACGACGCCGGATCCGAACCGCACGATCGATCTCGATCTGGCGTTCAACGTGAGCGGCATCGAACCGGAGCTTGCTTTTTCAGACGGCAACAAAGTCGATCTCACGAAGCCCTTCTTCCCGTTCAGCCAGCAACCGCAGCCCGGATCGGTCTTCTACTTCAGCTCGGAAGAGATCTTCAGCAAGCCTGGCGCGAAGCTTCAGATCTACGTAGCCCGGACCGTCACGCCGCAGGACGAGTTTGATATTCCAACGGGAGGAAGCAAGACGGCCCTCAAGAACCTGGTGGGTTTTGAGTATTGGAACGGACGGAGTTGGTCCACCATCAATCACTTCACTGACTTTGCCAAAGACCCCGCGAAGATCATGGACATCGGCGAAGTCCCACGGGACATGGTAAAGACCAAGGTCAACGACAAGGAAGGCTACTGGATGCGCGCGCGGCTGATCCGCGGCGGGTACGGATTCACTGCCGAAGTGCCGACCAATGCGGGTGGCGGCACGAACACATTCAAATTCGTCATCACTCAACCACCGTCGCTCGCCGCGTTTCGCATCGGCTACACCTGGTCTTCGCCGCCCGAACACTCCGAGCACGTCCTGGCCTACAACGACTTCCGGTACGAAGACCACACCTACGAAGCGAAGTGGCCGGGCGAGACTTTCTTCCCGTTCAAGTTTGTGAACGACGTGACGCCCGCTCTCTATCTCGGCTTCACGAAGAAGCTGCCGGTAGACAACATCGGTATCTACTTCGACGTCGTCGAGGAGCCGGGCGAGACGAAGGGACCGGCGTTGCTCTGGGAGTACTTCAACGGCAGCGCGTGGGAAGAGCTGTCAGTCGAAGACGAAACGCGCAACTTCCGCGTGCCGGGAATTCTTTCGTTCATCGGCGCGGAAGAGAGCCAGCCGCTGGCGCGATTTGGCTCGGAGCTTCACTTCATTCGCGCGCGGCTCAAAGAAGATGGACCTCCCGGTGAGCCGGCGATCAACGGCATCTTCCCGAATGCTGTCTGGGCCTCGCAACAGCGCACCCTGAACGACGCGTTTCTCGGCTTGAGCACGGGCATGGCGAACCAGGTGTTGCGGTTTGCGCAGATCCCCGTGCTCGCCGGCGAACGGATCGAAGTCCGCGAGCTTTCCGGCCCGCGCGCGAACGTCGAGTGGCGCATTCTCGCGCAGGAAGTTGCGAAGGACGACAAAAACGTCGTTCGCGATTTCGAGGAGCTGCTGGCGCAGGAAGGAACGCAGTTGGAGTTCACGCGCGGCGACCTGCGACTGCGGCGCGACAAGAACAAAAAGGTCACCGAAGTCTGGGTGCACTGGCTCGAACAGCCGCACTTCTTCGACTCCGGTCCTGAAGATCGTCACTACGTGATCGATCGTGCGCGCGGTCTGGTCTTCTTCGGCGATGGCGATAACGGAAAGATTCCGCCGCCGGAGGCGCAGGTCGTCTCGCGCCAGCATCGCTCGGGTGGCGGGCTGTCCGGCAACGTCGCGCTGAACGGAATCAAGCAGTTGCTGAGCGGCATTCCCGGCGTGCAGAAAGTTTTCAATCCGCGCGCCGCGGAGGGGGGCGCCGATGCGGAGACGCTCGAACGTTGTAGCGTGCGCGCGCCGCTCACGATCCGGCATCGCGGCCGCGCGGTCACGCCGCCGGATTACGAAACGCTCGCGCGCGAAGCGTCGCCCGCGGTCGCGTTTGTGCGCGCGATTGCGACGCGCAATGCCAGTGGCCGTCCGCTGCCGGGTTGGGTGACTCTGCTGATCATTCCCCAGAACGAAGATCCGCGGCCGTGGCCTTCGTTTGGTTTGCGGCAGCACATCCTCAAGTACATCGAAGAGCGCGCGCCCGCGGACCTCGTAGGCACGGGCCAGATCTACGTCACCGGACCCAACTATTTGCCGATCGACGTGAACGCCACGATCGCGCCGGTCGACCCGGCGGAAGCAGGAACTGTCGAAAAGGCTGCGCGCCAGGCGCTGGAGGATTTCTTTCATCCGCTGCGCGGTGGACCGGATCGGCGAGGTTGGGACCTCGGAAGAAACGTGTACATGTCAGACGTTGCCGCGGTGCTCGAGCGCGTGAAGGGAGTTGATTACGTGAAAGAGCTCGCGCTCCTGGTGCAGGGCAATCTGCAAGGTGAACAAGTTCGTGTGGGTGACGATCGAGTGGTCGTCGCCGGAGTGATACGACTAAAGCTCGAGGCTGCGGAAGGATAAGCTCGTGAAGATCCCACTGCCAAATCTCGATGACCGCCGCTGGTCGGATCTTGTGGACGAGGGTCGATCGCTGATCCCGACTTACGCACCCGACTGGACCGATCACAACGTGCACGATCCGGGCATCACCGTCATGGAGCTGCTGGCCTGGGTCGCCGAGATGGATATCTATCAACTGAACCGCATCTCGGATGAGCACAAGCGAAAGTTTCTGGCGCTGCTGGGCGTGACGCCTGAACCGCCCCGCGCGGCACGCAACGTTTTGAGTTTCGCTTTGAAGCAGACCAATCCACGCGAGCTTCCCGTCGGTGCGCAGTTCTTTGCGCGGGATCTGAGTGGATCGCCGGTGCCGTTTCGTCTGCTCGAGACTGTCACCGTTGTTCCGGGACAGCTCGAGACGGTGCAGGTGAAAGATCGCGATGGTTTTCACGACGTCGCAAACCGGCTGCTGACCGGCGAGCAGGTGCCGATCTTCGGTCCGGTGCCTGAGATCGGCGGTGAGATCTATTTCGGCTTCAGTCAGCCGTTGGACGTAAACACGCCGATCAGTCTCTATTTCCAATTCGGCGGCGGCCATTCCGGCGCCGATGAGCGACGCCGCATTCTCGAAGAGAGCGAAGCGCGCCGGCGCGCGTGTTCGCCGCCGTCGATCGGTTGCGATGCGAACTCGCGACAAACAGAAATTGACATCACCGAAGAGACTCAACGCTTGCTGCGGAACAATCGCGTGCGAACGGTCTGGGAGTTTTTCAGCGGAACCGGCGCGACTGGTTGGCAGCCGCTGGGCCAGGACGCTGTCGAGGACGACACGAGTGCTTTCACTCTCGACGGTCGCGTGCAGTTCAGGCTGCCGGCGGTGATGGTCAAAAAGATCGTCGGGCGGCGTGCGAGTTTTTATCTGCGTTGCCGTTTCGAGGCGGGTGCCTACGATGCGCCGCCGCAGTTGTCGGCGGTGGTGCTGAACGGCGCGATGAGCGAACAGGCTGTGCCGCTGGCAATGAAGCTCTTCATCGCGAAGGAGGCCGGCATTCGCGGGACCGAACCGGCACCAGCTCAGCAGACCAACATTCGCTTCCGGCTGGACGAGCACGGAGTCATCTCGAGACTCTCGTTCGGAGCAGAGCCAAACGATCCGCAGTTCACCGTGCTTGCGTTCCAGAAACCAACGCCTGCCGATTTCGGAACGCTCACGCTCGAAGGCGTCACACTTGGAGGCGGCGACGGCGCGCCTAACCAGGAATTCAATCTGACAAATTTCCCGGTGCAGCAGTCGAGCCTGACGCTGCTCAGTCTCGAAACCACCGGCACACCGCCGCGGCCGGAGTGGAGACGTTGGACATTGCGACAGGACTTCGACGCTTCGAAACGCAGCGACGCCCATTTTCTCCTCGATGCGACGAAAGGAACTCTCATCTTCGGCGACGGCGAAAAAGGAAGAGTGCCGCAACCCGACGCGGCTTTCTTCACCATCTACAACTGGACTCGCGCGGAGAACGGCAATCTGTCCGGCCACGAGCCGATGGAATTTATCAACGGACCATTCAACCGCGCGCTGATTCCAAACCTTGACCAGGTGATCGAGGAGTTCGAGTCGATCACGAACGCCATGAGCAGCATTGCGGGCGCGCCTGCCGAAACGCTCGACGGCGCCGCGACGCGCGCGATCAAAATGCTCAACCAGACCAATCGCGCCGTGACGTTGAAAGACTACGAGCGTCTCGCGCTTGCGACGCCGGGTACGCAGCTCGCCCGCGCCGAAGCGCGCGCGAATCGCCATCCGAGTTTTGCGTGTCTGAAAGCGACCGGGCTGATCACGCTGGTGGTGCTGCCGAACATGCCGGTGACGCGACCGACGCCTAGTGGCGGTCTCAAACGTGCCGTCGCTTCCTATCTCCAGAACAAACGGGTCATCGGCACGCGCGTGGTCGTCGTCGGACCCGACTATCTGGAGATTTCCGTGCTGGCGAAGGTGAAAGCTTTCGCCGGTGTATCTCGCACCAACCTGCAACAGAAGATCATCGCCGCTTTGAACAACTTTCTGAATCCGCTCACGGGCGGTCCGGAGGGCACTGGCTGGCCGCTGGGCCGCGATCTGTATCGCTCGGAAGTCATGCAGCTCATCGATCAGATCGTGGGCGTGGACAACGTCGTGTCGCTGGAACTGGCCGCGGGCGGCTGCGGGCCGCAGTGCGGCAACATCTGTCTTGGTCCAACGTCGCTGATCGCCGCCGGCGATCACGTGATCGAAGTGATTTGAGGTCTCAAATGGAAAACCGCGTCTTCGAAATGCAACGCCTCAAGTACTGGCAGGGCCAGAAACTACTCTCGCGCGATTTCCGCGATAAGACGAATTATGAGGCGCAGTTACGCTGGTGGCACAACCGCGCGCTTCATAACGCTTACGGTGTCAGTTACGGCTATGCCCCCACGCTGATCGGTACGCGTGTGCGCATCGACTGCGGCGTTGCTTACGACTGTTACGGCCGCGAACTGATCCTGCAAATGCCGCGAGAACTGGCGATACCGGATCCGGGTGACGAGTTTGCAAGCGTGACTCTGGTGGCGAGCTTCGATGCCGGCGACCGCTCAATCTCCGGCAAAGAGCTGTTGATGGGCGCCGGCGGTTGTTCGAGCAGAGCGATCGAGCCGGCGATTCAGTGGCAGCCGTCGAAAACTTTTCGCTTCACGGATGGCGTAGCGCTCGCGGAGATCAGCTACGAGCCGTCCGCGCATCTCGAGACTCTGCCGGCGAATGTGCGCATCCCGGCGAGCATGTCGCGCAGGATCTTTTACGACAGTGAACGAAAACTTCTGATCGCGATTGGCGGCCTCTCGACAACAACCGAGAACGATGAAGCCGCGAAGTTGAAGGAGCTTTCGACCGATGCCGCGTATGTGGCGGCGATCGACAAGCTCGTCGCGAAGGACGAGCTTTCGCCCGTGCTCGATGCTCGCTTTATCGTTCGGCGAGCGCGCGGTTTCACTCGCCCGCGGATCGGGTCAGGCGCGACAGTGCCGGGCGACACCGCCTGGGAGCTTTGGACCGAAACGATCGTGAACGCTAACGGTCAGAGAGTCGAAGCGGACCTCGGCATTCAGGTCACGATCGACACTTCAGGCGCGGGTTTCACTGAACTGCCCTGCTATTTCGCCTGGGTCGAGGGAACGCTCTGGAACCAGGTGCATCTCAACTTCTTCCCGGTTCCAATCATCCATATCGATCACGAAACAACGCGCCGCTTCCGTCTCCGTCTGTGGATGCCTTCGATCATCACGGTGCTGGGCGGCAGAATCCGTTACGCGAATATCGATGCGAATCTCGCGCAGAAAGGCGCGCCGCCGCAAACGCCACTGCTGAACACGATCGTCTCTCGCATCCTCGGTAAGCAGTCCGGAACATCCGACGGCGTTGCCGCCGCCATTTCTACCCTGCCGCCGGACATTCCGACGTACAAAACAGAGCGCAGCTTCGTCACCGACTTCGTCAACTTCGCTCGTCAGCAAAAGCTCTATGTTTGTTGGATCGGAATTCAGGAGATGGTCAACCCGCAGTGCGAACCGTTTCCCAGCTGCGAGTGTCTGACGACGATTCCTGAGCCACCGCCGCCACCGCCGAAGCCGCCGAAGAAACCAAGGGTGAGGGCAAAGACGCTGACGGCCAACGTCACGAGAGGCATAGTACTCAGCTTCCTAAAATTCGAGGGAAAACCATGAGCATTCTCGACCAGACTCGCTTCATCGAGCGACAACAGTTCTTCAACGGCCAGCGATTGTTTGCCGACGATCTTCAGAGTCTCGAAGCATTCAATCGCGAGCTCCGTTGGCTGCACAACAAGAGCCTCCATCAACCGGGCATCGGCAACGGCTTCGCAGTCACCGGCAAGAAGGGCGATCGTGAAGTCACGATCGGTCCAGGCTACGCGATCGATCGTGAGGGGCACGAGATCGTCCTGATTCGCGACCAGGTTGAGTCCGTACCACCCGTCGCAAGCGAGTCTGACGGCACGCCGGTTCTGTTCGATCTGACGGTTTCGTATCTCGACGAAGAGCTCGAAGAGCAGGAGTTGCGAGAGGGAATCTGCAACCAGCGCGGTGCAGTTCGACTGCGTGAAGAACCGATCTTCTGTTGGGTGCGGCTTGATTCGAACGGCCAGCCACGGGAGACGAAACAGAAACTGGAGATCCTCGCCGGAATGCGTTTGGTGCTGGCGCGCGCCGAGGTGCTGAACTGCGAGCTTTACCAGGATCTCTCAGTTGCCGAGAGACTGAATGCGCGCCCGGCAACCTTGCCGTACGTCTGTTGCGGCACGTCAGAAGTGAACTGGCAGCCGTTAACCTTCGCGCCACTCGATCCCACCGTGATTTTCGGCGCTGACGATCTGAGCTCCGCAGCGCTGGGTGAACTGATCGCGGCCTTTGCGCAGGGCCTGGGCTTTTTCCCGTTTGTGCTGCCGATCGGTCTTTCCGCCGTCGTCGACACGTCAGCTTGCGGCTTTCTGAACACGCCGTGCTATTCGGCCCGCATCACGGGCGACAGACTCAGAAGATTTACTCACAAAACAGAGCAGGGAGTACCGGCGAATATCGATATCGTGCTCGAGGGTCTCGTTCAGATCGTAGATCCGCAGCCGAAGAGCTTTGTCGCGAACATCCTGCTCATGGGCCAGTTGATCGCACCCAACAAGACCCAGAGGGACGCCACTTTTGTGGCAGCGCTGGAAGCAATCGCGTTTCTGACCGATCCGAAGACGGATCTGGATTCGGACGAGTTCAGGCAGAAGATGCAGGACACCGTCGACAAGCTATTCAAGTACAGCCGCGACGAAACTACGGGTGAAGAGAACGGCTGGCGGTTGGTCTGGACGGGAGTCGAGGACTAAAGCAGTGAGTGACAACAGCAAAGACAATTTCCGCTTCCTCAACGTCGATGGGCGCTGGCCTGCGTTCAGGTGGGACGGCCTCGAGTTGGGCGCTGACGGCACGTTGCAACTGGAAACAGTGCCGCTGTTGGAAGGCGCCGAGTTGATCGACGACGCGAGTCAAACGGCTCATTACGTTCCGGCCGGAATCGCGGTGGCCCAGGACGGCGCGATCTACTTCAGCGATCCGCAAGGGAATCGCGTGCTCAGGATCGATCCGTGCGACGGCGCCATCGGCGTGGTGCCCTGCATGGGCGGTGAAGGCGGATTGCCGCGGCAGTTCAATTTGCCGCGCGGGCTGCTGATTCCGAAGTATCGCGATTCGCTTTTTGTCGTCGACAGCGGAAACCACCGCCTACAGGTATTCGATCTTTCGTCGAATCAACTCGTCGACGTCTGGGGCGATAGCACCGCCGATCCCGACCGGCCCTCAAACGAACCCGGCCGCTTCAACGCGCCGTTTACTCTGGCCGGCGATCATCGGGGAAACGTTTACGTCGTCGATTACAACAACAAGCGGGTGCAGAAATTCAATCGTACGGGCGAGCTGGAGCCGTCGTTCTGGGAAACGATTGCCGACTGTTGCGAGCTGAAGCAGCCGGTGGATATCGCCGTCTTTTCGAGCGCCGAAGAGACGCGGGTCTACGTTGTCGATGCCATGCTGCACTGCGTGTTCATTTTTGATGAAGAGGGGAATCTCGTTCGCACTCCGGAGAACAACGACGGCGCGTTAGGGAACGAAGTGCTGATCAAGCCGCTCGGGATCGCCGCGAGTAAAGATGCGGTTTACGTCGGTGACAACGAGCGTCATGCAATTCTGAAGTTCAAACGCGGCAAGAGCTACCGGTTCATCGGCGAGGCCATCGGCTATCACGCGCCCGTCGTGGCGTTGGCAGTGCTCGACGATCAAACGCTGCTCGTGCACAGCGGTAGCGGTGTGGCGCCGCGTCGTCTGTCAGTGCGAAACGGTTTTCGGACGCGCGGCGCGATGTGGAGCAGTGCGATCAGTGTCAGCACTGTCAAGACGGTGTGGCATCGCGTCGAAGTCGAAATGCGCCGGCTCGCAGCAGGAGCGCATCTGCGACTGTTTGTCTCCACGTCTGACAGAACAACGGATGCGCCGCCGGTAGACAACACCAGGGAGAACCCGTTTGCGGATCCGAAGTGGCGCGCGGCGATCACGCCGGCGGAAAGTTTTGCGGATCTGTCTGACATGTTCGTCGGCGGCGAACCGTCGCGCTTCATCTGGATCGGCGCGCTGTTTTCGAGTGAAGGCCGCTCGACTCCGGTCGTCTCACAGCTCCGGCTCGAGTTTGATCACGAGGGCTACATCAATCATCTGCCGGCGATTTACCGGAATGATTCGGCGTGCAAGGAGTTTCTACAGCGATTCCTGTCGATGTTTGAGTCTCTGTTTGATGACGTCGAAGAAAAGATCGTCGACCTCTCAGTGCTGTTCGATCCGGTCAGCACGCCCAAAGACATATTGCCGTGGCTCGCCGGCTGGTTGGCGGTCGAGCTGAACGAAGACTGGGACGAAGAGAAGCAGCGACGCACGATCGCCCAAGCGTTCGAGCTGTATGGACGTCGCGGCACCGCGGAAGGCCTGCGCGAAGCGTTGCGAATCTTCGGCGGCGTCAACGCGATCATCGAAGAGCCAGTGATGAACGCATCGTGGTGGTCGTTGCCCGCAGAGCCGTCAGCGTGCGGCTGTCGGCGGCAAGCGAGCTCGTGTGGCTGTCAGTCGCAATCAGGTTCGTGCGGCTGTCAGAAGAAACGCGGCGAAACTGCCTGGGAGGCGACTGAGAATTCGGTTCTCGGCGTGACGACGATGCTGTTGCCTGCTTCAGCCCAGGGCGCGGTGCTGGGCTCGAGTGCGACGCTGGATCATTCACACTTGATCACGAACGAAGAGTTTGGCGAGCCGCTGTTCACGGACATAGGCCACCAGTTCAGTATTCAGATCTACCGCACGCAGTTGCATTGCGCCGAGACGCTGCCGCGGGTGAAAGCGATTATCGAGCGTGAGAAGCCGGCGCACACCGAGTATCACCTGTGCGTGATCGAGCCGCGCATGCGAGTCGGCTATCAGGCACGCGTGGGACAAGATGCGGTCGTCGGTGGTCCGGCTTCCGAAGTGATGCTGCACGAAGGAATGAGGCTCGACCGAAAGAGCTCACTCGGCGGCGAGCCAAGCGGGAGGTTAGGTGAGCAGAGCCGCGTCGGGGTGAGCACGCGCGTGGGTTGAACGAGTAAGAGCGATCGAAAGTTTAGAGGAGGAAACATGGCACAAAGACATGAGGCCATTCAGGGCCAATATCAGGGCAGCTATCCTGGCGGTGACAGGCGCACGCACACTGATTTGATACCGGCCAATCGAAACAACTATTTCTACGGCAAGCTGCTCGATGTTTTTCATTTGGAGATGGAGCAGGAGTACTTCAACTCCAAACGCAGGTTGCTGAACCGCCTGGTGACTGGCCCCGGCGTCGTCTGCGGGCTGCGAGTCGAGCTCATCGACGACGGCAAGAGCGTCATCGTCAATCCTGGTCTGGCGATCGATCGGTGCGGGCGCGAGATAGCCATCGCGAATCCGTCGGCGCCTTATCCGCTTCCGGAGTTGCCGCCCTACAAGCCACCCGAGGAGTCGAAAGGTTCGCGGGGCCAGGGCGATCGTTACCGGCGCGACGAGGAGGAGCATCACTACTGCGACGTCGACTTCGCTCACGTGCTGCTCTGCTATCACGAATGCAAGACGGAGCCGATGCCGGCGCTCGCGAGTGATTGCGAGTCGGAAGCGTGGTGCGCTTCGGGTTCGATCCGCGAGCAGTATTCGATCGAGATCCGTGAGGGTCACGCGCCACGTCGCAAGTTCGAGTTTCCGGACAACATCATCTACGGAGACGAGATCAATTACCGCGCGCTGGTCGATTACGTGACTGGTGAGTGCCGGCCGTATCCGGAAGACTGCTGCATTCCGCTTGCAAACATCGAGCTGCGAGGAACAGGTGAAGGTTGGGAGCCGGAGCTCGACAACCGAGTCTGCCCAATCGTTTACAGCAACCGGCTGCTTTACCAGTTGATCTACACGATGGTCCACAAACCGGCCCAGGAAGAATAAGTTGAGAGGGAGAAGATTATGAAAACCGACACGATGTGCGCCGACATGGCCTGCGATCGCGGCGCGGCTGAACGACCGCGCTATTATGCGCGGCAGCTTATCACCTCAGACGATCTGACACTCGAACAGGATTACTTCCGCAACAAGCTGCGCCTGCACAACCGCATGCTGCACGGCTGGGGCGTGGTCTGTGGCGCCGAGGTTTGCATGGTGCCGAAGAAAAACGGCAACGGGAATGGAAACGGAAACGGCAACGGCAACGCAAACGCGCCCACCGAGTTTGAGCCGTGGCAGGTCTACGTCAAGCCCGGTTACATCCTGAGCCCCTGCGGTGACGAGATCAATATCGACTGCGGCCGAGTGATCGATCTACGCAGCAGCGGAACCAGCGGCGTTACGGGCGAGCCGTGCGTCGATGCCGTCGATCCATGGTGTGTCGAAGTGCTCGAGCGAGAAGGGTCCGACGTGTTGTTCGTCGCCGTCAGATACAAGCAGTACGCGACACGGCCGGTTCGAGTTCAGCCGGCGGGTTGCGGCTGCGACGACAACCGTTGCGAAAACTCGCGATGGCGCGACGGCTACGAAATCAGAGTTCTGGACCATTGCCCGCTCGAAGCAGTCGATGCTCCTGAGTTCAAGGATCTGTTGGAAGACGCTCCGATTCCGGCATGTCCGGCGCCGCCTGCGGAGCCGTGGGTTGGCCTGGCTCGAGTGGAAGTCGATCCTGACGGCGTGGTCACGAAGATCGAGAACTGTGCTTGCCGCCGCATGGCCCTGTCGCTCGCGTCGTTCTGGTGGAAGTGCCAGGGCACGCACCAGATCGACAAAGTCGAGGGCGCGGAAGAGCTCGTACCCGGCGAAGAGCGCGTCATCAAGGTCACGGCCAACCGGCGGATTCCGGAAGGAACGACGATTGAAGTCGGTCCGGGTGTGGTCGTGAAGCGCGAAGACGTAAAAGTATCGGCGACTGACAATCGCGTGCTCGAGGTTCCGGTGAAAGTGGCGCAGGACGCGAAAGCCGGAGCACGAACGCTGACGCTCAAATTCCCGAATGAGCAGCGCGCGGTCCAACGGAAGGCGTTGCAAATCAGAGCCGCGGCTCAGCCTGAGCCGGACACCGGGACGACGGACAAAACTGACAGCACGAAGAAGTCAGGGCGCAAGACAACACGAGACACCGCGCCGCTCGCGGATACACAGCCCGGAAAATAGAAGCACTCCCACGCTTCCAAGGCGGAGTTATTGCTGATGCATGGCGCCCGCAAGAAACCCTCCGAGCCTTCCTCATCACGCTCCCGGCGGGCCGACCGGCGGGACGGTGAAGCGGCGGCGGTGCGTCCGCCGCCGGTGCTTCAGCAGACCACCGAAAATGAATCTGAAGCTGCATCACTTACGGATCCCGCAGCGTCCTCGAGTTCGTTACACGAGCTACAGCAAAACGCGGGAAACCAGGCGCTCCTCGGACTCTTGAGCGCGGGTGTAATCCAGCGGAAGGAGAAAACCTCTGGGAGTGCGGAGCCGTCTGCGGCTGACGCCGAACCAGCAACAGCACCCGCGAATGGTGCGGCGGCGTTAATCGTTGAAGACGAAGCGCAGGAAGTGAAGCCGGGGCAGATGCGCAAGAGCGAGTTTCTGGCCCAACTGCGCACGGCGGTCTCCGGCACTGCCGAGGAGGTACTCGCCGGCACGATGTGGTCGGCCCTGGGTTGTCCCTACATCGATCGGTGGCTTGGGTATTACAGCAAACAGCCGAGCTCGTATCTCGAACGCGCCCTGCACAGGTACGCGCCGGAAACCGCCGGTGCGCACAGCGCGCACGAATACATTCCGCTGGTTACGCAGCGCGTGCGTCGCGGCATTGAAGAGTGGCGCAGCACGGGCGAAGTGAAAGATCTGCCGCCCGAGTTTGCTGCAGGCGGCATGCCGGGGATGACTGCACAGGGTTTACTCGGCGGGTTGATTGGCGGTGCGGGGTCGGCAATCGGTGGTGCGATCTCGAGCGCGGTCAGTGGCATCGGCGGCGCGCTGTCGAGTGTGGGCAGTATGTTGTTCAAGCGGCACGAAGGTGCGGAAGGCGAGACGACCGAGGATCCGGCGGCGATCAGGGCGCAACTCGGTGGTGGGCAGGCGTTGGACAGCGCCACGCAGAAGCGAATGCAGTCGGCGTTTGGCGCTGACTTCGCGGGCGTGCGAGTACACACGGACACGCGAGCGCGTGAGTTAACGGAAGGAATGCAGGCGCGGGCGTTCACGATCGGGAACGACATCGCGTTTGGCGGCGAGGAGTACAAACCGGGAACGCCGGTCGGCGACGCGCTGATCGCGCACGAGTTGGCGCACGTGGTGCAGCAGGGTGGCGGACAAGCGGCAGCGGGCGCGCAGCACAAAGGCGGCGAGTCAGGTTCACTGGAAGAGGACGCGGATCGCTCGGCGGTGGGCGCGGTGGTGAAGCTGTGGAGCGGTGCGCGCGGCGACCTGTCGCAGTTGGGCCAGCAGGCGATGCCGCGGCTGCGCTCGGGTTTGCGCTTGCAGGGGTGCAATTCCGGCGCGCCAAAACAGGCCGGAGAAAAGGACCTCGACGTTAGTAGTGGCTTCTGGAATGCCGCGAGTGTGACCAAGGAGCTATCGAGTCACGGCGACGAGGGCGTCCTCAAGTCCGTCTTCGATAATGGATTCACGATCTGGAGTTTCGAGACGGCTTTCGACACCTGGCGTTTCAACGACGGTCACGAAGAAACAACAGAAGTTACCGGCTTGAGAGGCAACACCGACCGGGATGAGAAAAAGATCCGGATACTCGATACTCTCAATCCGCAGGATGCAACGGTCGCCTTGGTCCACGAGGCAGGCCATGCCTCTCGGCCGGCTGACCAGTCTGGGCCGGAGCAGGAGATCGAGGTTCGCATCGCGACCGAGGAATTTCTGATCAAGCGTGGCTGGCCGCCGTTTGAACCTGAGTATCGCAACAAAGACGGCACGATCAATAAGGAAGCAATCCGCAAAGAGATCATGGGCTCGTCACATTACAACCCGCAGGATCGCCGGTGGCTGCGCCGGAAATGGGTGGGAGAGAAGAAGGTCACCGGTTGGGCGACTCCATAAAGTCGGAGGGGCAAGTATGAGCGACACGATTGAAGTCGAGGCAGAAGTCAAAACGTTCACGCCGAACGCGTTTCACGACAACTTCGGATCGAGCTTCGCTTCGTACGACTCTACGCAGCTCGAAGTGCGGGAGCCGGCGCAGTGGCGGGGGACGAAGTTGACGATCCGTCACAGCGCGAGTCCCGATGCGGCGAGTCCGTGGCGAGAGATCGGGCGGCGGCTGCGGTTTTCGATCAGCGAAGATGATCTGCAAGGAAACAGTGTTTTGTTCGATGGTGCGGTGACGAATTTACAGGTTTGAGCAGTGGTCCATGAGTGCAGTTCAGAAAAAAGTCGCGAAGCCGTCGGAGGTCCACGCGGAACGGGCGAAGCAGACGGCGGAAGAGGTTGCGCGGCTGAATCCCGTGTTCGAGCTACAGCGGGACGCTGGCAATCAGGCGGTGCTGCGACTGCTGAGCGGCGGAACGATGTTGCAAAAGAAGGCGAAGGGGGATGGCGCCGAGAGTGGCACTGGCGGCGGATCTGAATCAGAGACGGATCAAGAGAATCAGAAGTCGCCTGCGACCGGGCCCCTGATCGTCGAGGATGATGCGCGGGAAGTGACGCCGGGGCAGATGCGCAAGAGTGATTTTTTATCGAAGTTGCGCGTCGCGGCGTGTAGCACGGCGGAAGAGGCGCTGAAAGGGACGATGTGGTCGACGATGGGTTGCCCGCACATTCAGCGCTGGCTGGACCACTACAGCAAACAGCCAAGCGCGTACCTGGAGCGTGCGCTCCGCAAGTACACGCCGGAAGCTGCGAATGTGCGCAGCGCGTCCGAGTACATTCCGCTCGTGCAGCAGCGACTGCGTCGCGGCATCGAGGAGTGGCGCAGCACGGGCGAGGTGAAAGATCTGCCGCCGGAGTTTGCTGCCGGTGGAATGCCCGGCGCGACCGCCGGAGGTTTGATCGGAAGTTTGCTTGGTGGTGCGGTGTCGGCGATCGGCGGGACGATCTCGAGCGCGGTGAGTGGTATCGGGAGCGCGCTGTCGAATGTCGGGAGCATGTTGTTCAAGCGGCACGAAGGCGCCGAGACGGAGACGACAGAAGACCCAGCGGCGATCAGGGCGCAACTCGGCGGCGGGCAATCGTTGGATGGAGCCACGCAGCGGCGCATGCAGTCAGCGTTTGGGGTGGATTTCGCGAGTGTGCGAGTGCACACGGATACGCGCGCGCGCGAGTTAACGGAAGGAATGCAGGCGCGGGCGTTCACGATCGGGAGCGACATCGCGTTTGGCGGCGAAGAGTACAAGCCGGGAACGCCGGTGGGCGATGCGCTGATCGCGCACGAGCTGGCGCACGTCGTGCAGCAGGGCGGTGGCCAGGCGGACGGAGGAGCGCAGCACAAGGGCGGTAAGTCGAGTTCGTTGGAAGAGGATGCGGATCGCTCGGCGGTGGGCGCAGTGGTGAAACTGTGGAGCGGCGCGCGCGGTGACGTGTCGCAATTGGGCCAGCAGGCCGCGCCGAGTTTGCGTTCCGGCTTGCGGCTTCAGCGTTGCGGCGGGACACCTAAGAAAACTGAATCAACCACTCCCACTACACAAACAGGCATGGCGAGACCTGCCAACTGGGCCAAAGACGTGAATACTGCGAACCCCGAAGACGAATCGAAACCCAAAGACGAAGCAATGATGTTTGCTTTGGTAAAGCAAGCGCTGGAGCCGAAGTACACGGTCGCCCTTGTGGGTGATCCCTCAGCAGCTCAGGAAGAGGCGAAGGACTACCAGAAAGCACCGGTTATCAACTTCGTTCCCAATATGAATACAAAGAAGAAGCACAAGCAGAACGCAGTTATGACCAACAACGCCGGTCACTCTTTCGACGAGGGAAATGACATCTTCGCCAGCATAGGCCCCAAGGCTCTAAAGCCCAGCAGTCCTCTCGTCACGGTTATGACTGCCGAGCACGAGTTGTATCACACCACGCATCATCTGGGTCCTGCCAAACCGCGCCCAAAGCCGGGCGAGAAAGGCCCTTCGGATGCCGATGAAGAAACTGAAACTTATACCAACGACTTCGTCAACTACTTCGCTTTATTGGGGGCAGTTGTACCGGGTCGGGACCGTAGCCCCCGGTACATTGGAGAAAGCCACGGCCAACTGCTGAACTTCTATCCATCAGCGAATCCGGAGGTTCAAAAGGCCGCCTTAAAAAGACTCGTCGATTACTTCCAGAAACCACCCACTTCGATATCGGGTGGAATCAAGCACCATCCGACGAATGCAGCCGAAGTGCAAGAGGCCTTTAAGCTTTGGTTGTCACTGCGAGATCAAAAGAACAAGTTGATCGTCGATCTCAAAGCGGCCCTGAAGATATAGATCGCGAAAATGCGTAACGCGCGCGAAACATCGTCTGCTCAACCAGCATCCGCCGATCGGGCGCGGCAGCCTGCGGCTGAATCTGCGCAGCTCGCTCCGTTAGTTGAGTTGCAGCAGCGTGCGGGCAACCAGGCGATGCTCCGACTACTCGCCGGTGGTGGCATCCGCCGAAAACCCAAAATCTCCGAGCCCGGCGACGAGTCCGAACAGCAGGCGGATCTGATCGCTGCACGCGTCACCGGCAATCCTTCGGGTCTCATGGTCCAGCGCAAGTGCGAGGCCTGCGCCACGGGTGCGGCGTGTTCAGAGTGTGCGGAGAAAGAGGAGCAGATCCAGCTCAAGCACACCGGTTCGACAATTCAGCGTGCGGCGCGCGAAGGAAGTGAAAACACCCAACCTGCCGCGCAAACCGAGAATGGCGCCGGAGCCGCGAAAGCCGGACCAGCCCTGATCGTCGAAGACGACGCAAAAGACCTCAGCCCCGGACAGATGCGCAAAACCGAGTTTATCTCGCAACTGCGCACCGCCGCGTGCAGTGCCGCCGAACAGGCACTCGCCGGCACGATGTGGTCGGCGATGGGCTGTCCCTACATCACGCGCTGGATGGATCATTACAGCAAACGGCCTAGCGCGCACCTCGAACGCGCCCTGCGCAAGTACGTGCCGGAATCGGCAAACGTGCGGAGCGCGCAGGAGTACCTTCCGCTCGTCACGCAAAAACTAAAACTCGGTATCGAACATTGGCGCAGCACAGGTGAGACTCCTGAAATGCCGGAAGCGCTAGGAGCCGGTCCTGAGATGCCGGGCATGACTGTCTCCGGACTTGTCGGCGGATTGTTATCGGCTGCGGGCAGCGCGATCTCGGGAGCTGTGAAAGGCCTGGGCCGCATGTTGTTCAAGCACAAAGACGGCCACGAGGCCGGCGGCGACGCGGAAGATCCGGCAACGATTCGCGCGGGACTCGGCGCGGGCCATTCACTCGAAGGCGGCGTGCGACAACGAATGCAGTCTGCTTTCGGCGCCGACTTCTCAGGCGTTCGCGTGCACTCAGACTCCGCCGCAAACGAAGCCTCAGATCATCTCAACGCACGGGCGTTCACAATCGGGAGCGACATCGCTTTTGGGTCAGGCGAGTATCAGCCCGGAACACCCATCGGCGAGGCGTTGATCGCCCACGAGCTGGCGCACGTCATGCAACAAAGCGGTGGCGCAGCCGCCGCGCCGATGGCGAAGGGTGGCAATCACTCGAACGCGTTGGAAGAAGATGCAGACGTGGCGGCAGTTGGTGCAGTTGCTTCCACTTTCCCGGGAGCGAAAGGACTGCTGGGGAACCTCGGCGCACAAGCGATGCCGCGAATGCGATCCGGTTTGCGTTTGCAACGATGTTCGGATAACAAAAAGAGTGCGGCGACGGCCGCTCCCGCTTACACCAAGGCAGCGCTCAAGGCGAAGGTAGATGGAGGCGCTTCAGAAACGGCTCTGCTCACTTATATCAAGGGCCTGAAACCCGATGAGCAAAAGCAAGCGCTCAAAGATCTCGAGGCACTACGAATCGAATACGTCGACGCCGGCGGTGACGCTGCCAAGATCTCCGCAATGGAGAAGGCACTTCAAAATCTCTATCGCGAAGTCGGTCAGACGCAGGCACCCGGCAAACTTTCTCCTGAACGTGGATATGCCGCAACCGGCACTGCCGTCCCACCCGAGCTCTTAACCGGCACGAAGACATTGACGTCCGCCGAAAAGACAGAGGCAACCGGCGTGTTGACCGTGACTCCAAGCACAGGACCCTTGCCCGAGTTCAAGCCGGTCATTGGCCCCGACAACTACGAGGCCCGAATCAAAGCTCGCGTCAAAGACTGGATCGACGAGATGACTGCGCAACTCGTCACCGGCAAAGGCGTAACCGAACACGGCGACGCGAGCAAGGTGTTTCCGATGAGTCGTTTCGCAGAGCTCGGCAACGCTGCGAGGGAAGAAGCAGACAAAACGTTTGGCAGTTATGCGCGGGGACCGAAATTCACGCCCGGTATAAATCTAAAAGACCGGTTTGTAGAGGAAAAGACCAGCCAGGCCGCGTTGGGTCCCGTTGGTAAGAAACGACAAGCAAGAGACCTGGTGGCCTACCTGCTCACGAGCGATGAACAGATTTTGACGATCAACCGGGAGCATGGGGCGGTGCCGAGCCGGACGACCGCACCATCAAGTGGCGGCGATTCGGAAGCCACGATTCTAAAGCGCGTCAAGGATGCTTTCGCAGCGTCACATAGAGACGAACTGCTAAAGATCGATCGAGGCTGGGAGGCGACTCAGGGTGAAGGTAAAGTCTCGGTGCAGCGTTTCAAAAAAGGGAGCGACGACGAAAATCGGAAGATGTTCTGGGATTACTTTCAGATTATGCTCCACGAGTACATGCATTCGTTGGAAAACAAGGATTACCATGACTATGCTGACACCACATTCGGATATGGGTCCGAACAATATGACGCGTTGGTTGAAGGTATGGCTTCGGTGTTGGCAGAAATTGCCTGGACCAACGTCAAACCTCATGTGGCGGAGCAATCGTTGCGCGACAAGGTTGAGGGGACGGCGCTTTCCGGTGCTCCATTCAATGCCGGCAATGTTCCCGAGATGAATCAACGCCGCTATGCATCCTTCGATCAGGCGATGAAACTCGTAAACAAAGTCGGCATTCGGAACGTCTATGCCGCATTCTTCCTGGGTAAAGTCGAGCTTATCGGGAAGCCGTAATTGAGGAGTGAGAGATATGTCGTGCACTTCCGCGCTACAGAACTTTGCCAGTCGCGACTTTACCGGTTGGACTGGTCTGCCGGAATCGTGTTCGTTGACTGAGGTAACTCAGCAGTTTCGTTTAATGAACGAAGGTTATGGTCTCGCTCGGCTGGGAAAAACCAAACAAGAGTTCAGGATGCTCGTTTTGGAGGGCTACGAACATGCAGTCAGGGTGTGGTCTGATGGGCCACGCGTATTGATGTTCGATGTGGAGTATCCGAACCTCGCATCAGGGCTAGCCGGTTTGCTGAATCACTTACCGGCGCCGGACGCTAAACTCGATTACGACTGGCATACGGTCAGGATTGAAACGGGTGAGTGGGTCTACTTAGATCGCGGACTCACTTTGTTTCTCGAGTCCGATCAATCGACTATTTTCCACCTCGCCGCGTTTCCACGTACGACGATGCAGGGGTATCAAGACAACTTCCAGTTACATCTTGGCGAGCGACGGCTTCCAAAGCGATGAAAAGAGCACTCAACGGCTTCTTCGATCGAGTGGTGCGTCCGGCGTTTAAGTTCGGCGGAAGATCGTGGTCGTGCTTCCAGGTCTTCGGCGGAACGGGACTGGTGCTGGCGATCGTGTTGATGTTGACGCTCACGGTTGTCACCGGTTTGTCGCTGGCGGCCGTGGTGGTGATGATCGTCGCCGATGTCGTTGCGTTTCTGGCGTTGATAATGAGTACGAAGATCATTCTCGGCGAGGAACGCCTGACTTACTGCCACCACGAGGTTGTACTGCTGGCTGTCACTGCATTCTTGTCGTGGTTGCTGGCGCAGCCGGTGCTGAGCTTTCTCGACATCAGCGTGCTGGGTTTGGGACTCGGGCTGATGTGCGGGCGAGTAGGTTGTTTAATGGTCGGTTGTTGTCACGGACTCCCGTCGCGCTGGGGCGTGCGTTACGGCCCGGAGCACGTGGCCGCCGGTTTCAGTCCTTATTACGCGATGACGCGTTTTCTGCCGATCCAGTTGATCGAATCGCTCTGGGTTGGCGCCATCGTCGCGGTTGGCTCTGTGCTCGTTCTGCGTGGTTACCCGCCTGGCGCCGCGCTTTCGTTCTACATATGTGCGTACGGCGCGGGCCGGTTCTGTTTTGAGTTTGTGCGAGCCGATACGGATCGCGCTTACGTCTGGGGCTTTTCGGAAAGTCAGTGGATCTCGCTCGCACTGATGTTGCTGGTCGTGGGCGGTGAGTTCTTCGGAGTGCTGCCGCTGCACTGGTGGCACGCTGGCGTGACGGTGCTCGTGACGTTGACGATGATTTTCGTGACCGTAAGTCGCCGGCTTCAAACCGAGACCAATTACCGGTTGCTGTTGCCGCGCCACGTCGAGGAGATCGCACAGGCGCTCGACTCTACTTCCAACCACGCGGACAGCAACGGCGGCGGCACGGGTCGACACTCGCCCGGCGTCGCGATCGACTGCACTTCGCTCGGCGTGCAGATCTCAGCGGGTCGAATCAAGGTCGCGGGAAGCTTGCTTTATCACTACGCGCTTTCGAACCAGCGCGTGGGCCTAACGGAGACGAGTGCGCGCGCGCTGGCGAAGTTGATCGTGCAGCTCCGGCACCCAGCCAGCCGCGGCGATCTTGTCGCCGGTAAGCAGGGCGTGTTTCATCTGCTGGTCGGTGGTCCGTGAGGCTATTTGCCGAAGAACGCGCATCGCTCGAGCGAGTGGCGCTCACCGTCAGCCTCGTGATCTTTTTCATCGCCGGATATTTCGGAACTGGAATCTCACGCAAGCCGGAAGAGGCGAGGGAACTCACGACGGCGCTCGATGCGCAGATCCCGTTCATCGCGCGCTCCGTTTGGATTTACCTGCTGATCTTTCCGTCGGCGCTGCTGCCGCTGTTTGTGGTCCGCTGTCGAAAGCTCTTTGGCCGAACAGCGATCGCGTACGCCATCGCCATCACGATCTCGCTGTTCTGCTTCACGTTCTTTCCGGTAACCTCATCGGACTTGCGCGCAGACCCGGCGATGCTGGATCTGACCCGCGCTTCAGACTGGGCCGTCGCCACTCTCTATTCGATCGATCCGCCGTACAATCTCTTTCCTTCGCTTCATCTCTCGATCGCGGTGCTGGCGGCGTTCTCTGTGTGGAAGGCTTCGAGGCTTTATGGCGCCGCGGCGTTTGTGACGCTGGTTTTCATCGGCGTCTCTGTTTGCACAGTCAAACAGCACGTCGTGCTTGATGCGGTGGGCGGCGTCGCGCTGGGCGCGCTCGTCAGTTTTTTCGTGTTAAGACCTTACCGGCCGCAAGCCGGTGTCGAGTCGGCCTACCCTTGGCGCGGGCCTGTGCTGTACGTCGCGTTCCTCGCGCTGGTTTACATCGGCTTCTATCTTGCCTGGCTCCGGGCGTCTTGAACCGCGGATGAGACCTTCGCGGAGCATGTACGACATCACCTGGGCCACGACCTCTTTCAGCGGTGGATCGCCGTTATCGTTACCGGCGGCTCTTCGTGCGACGCGGTAGTTGTCGTTGTTGTAACGCTTGCGCTGCATCGCGGCGATCTTCTCCTGCGAGCGATTGAAGAAGTCGAGCAACGGATAAAGCAGATCGTTTGGCGTGCAGCGCCGCTTCAACTCCGCGACGAACGCAGGAATGTCGTAGTAGACGAAAGGGTAGCCATACTCGTGCGTGATCAGGCGCGTGATGTCCGCCAGGTTGTAATACTTATCGGCCGTGATGTGGAACGTTCGCCCACCTGTCGCCCGCTGTTTGAAGATCGCGGCTATGTTATTGGCGACGACTTCGGCGGGCAGAAAGCTGATCTGGTTACGTGCGTTGACCGCGATCCGCTCGTTGATCATGAACGCCAGCAGGCGAATTACGATGTCGTCGCTGCTCGCCACGCCTTGAGCCGATGCGGTGATGAACGACGGGCGATAGAGGCGCACCTTTAGTCCCTGCTTTTCGGCGGCGAAGACCAACTGCTCCGCCACCCATTTCGTTTGTGCGTAGCCGAAGTCGAGATTGAGCATTTCGTCGTTGTCGTCAGTCTCGAAGAGCTCGGTTTTCACGCTCCAGCCGAACATGACGGTGCTCGAGATCAGGTGAAACTCCTTCGGTGTTGTCGTCGCGGAGAAGCGCAACAGTTCGCGCGTGCCTTCGACGTTTGCGGGCCGCAGTGCGTCGTAGTTCAGAACGTAGTTGACCAGGGCGGCGTTGTGAATTACCGCCTGGACTCGTGCGCCCAGCGATTGCCACTCGTCCGGTTTCAGACCGAGGTTGGGCTGGGCGACGTCGCCGCACACGACTTGAACGCGCGTTCGTAAATCATCTTCGAGGTCAGGCGTTAAGAGATGAGCGCGACGCAGCCCGTGGCGGACTCGCTCCAATCCGTGTTGAGGGTTCGAGGCGCGCGTGAGGACGTGATACGTGTGCGGCGTTTGCTTCAGCAGGCTGGTCAACAGAAACGGGCCGAAGAATCCGGTCGGCCCTGTGAGAAGAACACTGCTTATCGATTCGACTCTTGCTGAATCAATTCGTGGGAGCTCGAGCCGTGCATCGGAGCGCATTCGACTCCATAGCATTTCATCGTGCTCTTCTCTGAACTCGTGCAGCATCGACCTGAGTGCGTTAACTCGCTCCTCAGACCTTCCGTCGAGCCCTTCGAGGAGCGACGTAAACTCGCTGACCTTGAGACGCTGAAGAAGCCGCACATCTATCTCGTTCAGCAGCTCAGTGAGCCCATGCTGTTTCAGCAGAGCCTCGATCTCGTCGAGTAGCGACACCATCCCCAGCGAGTCGATCCCCATCTCGCCAAGTGTGCGATCGCTGTCGCTATCGAAGTTGTAACGCTCGAGGAGTTGCCGGAGCGGAGGCTCGTCGCGACCGCAGCGGTGGGTGGTAAGCACGCGGAACTTGCCGGCCAGCCATTGCTCTCGCGTTGGGCCGCGCGCGATTTTGCCGGAAGTCGTTTTCGCGACCGATCGCGCCGGCACGAAGACGATCGTGTCCGGCCTGATCTGGCAACGCTCGAAAACTGCGCGAACGATCTCCGCCGGCTCCGGCAGATCGTTCGCCCGCTTCACCTCGACGATGACAACGACGCCGCTTTCGTCGTTTGCTTCGAACGCTGCCACTCCACCGGCGCGTATCTTTGGCGACGCCGATTCCACCGCGCTCTCAATGTCCTGCGGATAGTAATTAACGCCGCGCACGATGATCAGATCTTTTATCCTGCCGCAGACGAATAGCTCGCCGGCGTCGAGAAAACCGAGATCGCCGGTACGCAGGTAACGATCGCGATCTGCGGGATCGTTTGCGATCGTGTTACTGAACGTGTGTTCGGTGAGTTCCGGCCGGTTCCAGTAGCCGAGACACGTGCTCTTGCTCGCTACCCAGACTTCGCCGGCCACTCGATCTCCCAGCGCTGCGTGTGTTTTCGGATCGACGATCCGCACGCGAATGCCTTCGAGCGCCCGGCCACAACTCATCAGCTCGCGATCGTCGATGCTCGCGGATCGTCTGCCGTGATGAGTGACAGCTAGTGTGTTCTCCGCGAGTCCGTAGGCCACGACGTGCGCCTCAGACTGCAAACCGTAAGGGGCGAATCGCTCGAGAAAACGGCGATGCGTCTCGGGGCGCGCAGGCTCGGAGGCGTTCATCACTACGCGCAACGAGCTGAGATCGAGACCTTCGAGTCGATCGGCAGGGACCTTGTCTTCGCGCAGGCAATACTCAAAGCCGAAGTTCGGCGCCGACGTGCACGTCGCCTTCACGCGACTCAACGTCTGAAGCCAAAGCAGCGGGCGCCTGAGAAAGTCGGCGGGCGAGAAGCCGTAAGTGGTACCGCCGGAGATGCACGTGAAGAGGTAATAACCGATCAGTCCCATGTCGTGATATTGCGGGAGCCACGAGACGCAAACGGGTTTGTGATCGGCAATCGCAAGACAGTTGTGGATCACGTTCTCATGAGAAACGATTACGCCTTTGGGATCGCTCGTCGAACCGGACGTGTATTGCAGGAAAAGGATCTCGTCCGGGTCATGCTTCAAGCCTTGCGCGGGTTTTCCGCGAATGTGCTCCGTAGCCACGCATTTCAGTCCAAACAGGTCGGCGTATTGAAGACTCTGCGAAGTTAGCGCGACAGCGGGCCGGCAATCATCGACGATGAACGCGAGCTTCGCCGAACGCCCCTCACGGTTGGTCTGCGCGGGCGGATAAACCGGAACGGGGATGACGCCGATTCGGGCGCACGCAAAAAACGCAACGATGACTTCCAATCCGGGCGGATAAACCAGCAATGCCCTTTGGCCTCGCTGAAGGCCCACCTGTTGCGAAAGATATTCAGCGACGCACGCCGTCCGCTCGTCGAAGTCGCGGTACGTGTAGCTCTCGGTTTCGTTGCCGTGCAGATCGAGAAACGTGGCGTAGCGCTGCTCCGGC
>JBKPPP010000256.1:0-9684 GCA_046733615.1 Acidobacteriota bacterium
ATCGACGCGCCTGCGGTCGAAAGCACATTGAACACCTGAAACTCCGGCGGGTACGCGTGGTAGCGTCGCGGCATGCCGAGGTAGCCGGCGACGAACTGCGGCAGGAACGTCAAGTTGAAACCGACGTAGATCACCAGCGCGCTGAATCGTCCCCAGCCTTCGGGATACATGCGCCCCGAAATCTTCGGCCACCAGTAATGCAGCCCGCCCAGATAAGCCATCAACGTGCCGCCGACCATGATGTAGTGGAAGTGAGCGACGACGAAATACGTGTCGCTCAAGTGCACGTCCGTGGCGAGAGACGCCAGGAAAAGTCCCGTCATGCCGCCGAGCGTGAACAGGCCGATGAAGCCGAGCGCGTAGAGCATCGGCGTGTCGTACGAGATCGACGACTTGTAGAGCGTCGCCGTCCAGTTGAAGACCTTGATCGCCGACGGGATCGCCACAGCGAAACTCAGAAACGAGAAGATCATCGCGGCGTAGACGGATTGCGGCGTGACGAAAAGGTGGTGGCCCCAAACGAGGAAGCCAAACACGGCAATCGCCAGGCTGGAAAACGCGACGAAGCTGTAGCCGAAAATATTCTTGCGCGAGAAGTTTGCCACCAGTTCGCTGACGACGCCCATGCCGGGCAGAACCATGATGTAGACAGCCGGATGCGAGTAGAACCAAAACAGGTGCTGAAACAGGACCGGATCGCCGCCGAGTGCCGGATTGAAAATGCCGACGCCCGCCAGCCGCTCAAACGCCAGCAGCAGAATCGTGATCGCGATCACCGGCGTGCCCAGGATCATGATCAGGCTGGCTGCGTAATGCGACCAGATAAACAGCGGCATGCGAAACCAGGTCATGCCCGGCGCGCGCATCGTGTGGATGGTGACGACGAAGTTCAGCCCTGTCAGGATCGACGAGAAACCGTTGATGAAGATGCCGACGCCGGTGGCGACAACGTAAGAGTTCGAATAAGTCGTGCTGAACGGCGTGTAGAAAGTCCAACCCGTATCGACGCCGCCTGCGAGCAACGCATAGATCGTAACGATTCCCCCCGCGATATAGATGTACCAACTCAGCAGGTTGATCCTGGGGAAAGCGAGATCCTTGGCGCCGATCATCATCGGGATCAGGAAGTTTCCCAACGTCGCCGGGATCGACGGGATGAGAAAGAAAAACACCATGATGATGCCGTGCTGCGTGAAGACCTTGTTGTAGGTAGTCGACTGGAGGAAGTCGCCCTGCGGCGTCAGCAGCTCGAGGCGAATCATCAGGGCGTAGATGCCGCCGATGAAGAAGAAGAAGGTGATGGAACCAAGATAGAGCAGTGCGATCCGCTTGTGGTCTTTGGTTAACAGCCACGACTTCAAGCCGTACTGCGCGTTGATGTAGTTGACCCGCGGCGGTGTTGGTACTTCGTATGACTCGATTGCTTTCATAACTCTAAACTCCCGCGTCTATTTTGGGTTCGACGTGGGCGATGGCGCTCGCGCCGGCGACGGTTGCGCGCCGGCCGGCGACGGCACCGGCGAAGCGCCTGCTTCAGGCGCCGTTCCGTGTAATCCCTTGATGAATGCGATCAGTTGCACGAGTTGATCTTCAGTAATCTGGCCCTGGAAGGTCGGCATGATTGGGCCAAACCCGGCTACCAGCTTTGCTTGCGGGTTGAGAATCGACTCGCGAATGTAAGCCTCGTCGGCTCGGATAGTTTGCCCGCCCTCGATCGGTTGTTCCCGGCCGAAGAGTCCGACGAGTGTCGGGCCGCGCCCGCCCTCGCCGTTGGCTCCATGACACGAGGCGCAACCGAGAGATTGGAACAACTGCTGTCCCGCGGCGGCCGGTGTCGCGCTGCCCGTGTTGCCGCTGAGCCAGTTGTCGAATTCGCGCGGCTCCATGACGTAGACCGTGCCGGTCATGCCCGAGTGATTCATGCCGCAGTATTCCGCGCAGAACAGGTGATACTTGCCGGGCGTGGTCGCTTCGAACCAGAGCGTCGTGTAGCGCCCGGGAACAACGTCTGCTTTCGTGCGAAACGCTGGCACGAAGAAATCGTGAATCACGTCTTCCGAAGTCATGATCAGTTTGATCTTGCGCCCGACGGGAACGTGCAGCTCGTTGATCTCGCGCTGGCCGGTGGCGTGTTGCAGTTTCCACATCCACTGCTTGCCGACGACGTAGATCTCGATCGCGTTCTGCGGCGGTTTGTACTGTTCGAAATAGACGCGAGCGCCCCAGCCAAACATCGTCATAGCGATGATGAAGGGAATCACCGTCCAGATTGTTTCGAGCTTGTGCGAACCCGCCACTGGACGCGGAATCTCGTATGGCGTGCGGCGCCGGTAGCGGATGACGAAGAAGATCAGAACCGTCGAGATGAGCAGTGTGAAGAAAAGAGTGACGCCCGAGAGATAAAAATAGAGTGCATCAACCTGCCACGAAACGGTGGAGGCGCTCTCGGGGACCAATGGAATCCACCACGACTGCATTACAGCACTGCTCCTCCGGTGTTCGCGTCGCCCGGCCTCGGCGCCGCGGCGCTTCCCGCATGGCGCGCCTTGAGGAATAGCATCATGGCGACGATGCCGAGCACCGTCAGTACCCCGGCGATGCGCATGATATTCATCACTACGGCGCCGTACTTACCGGTCGCCGGATCGTAGTGGTAGCAATAGAGCAGCAACTGATCGACGGGCGAGCCGATCTTGTTGGCTGACGACTCGATCAAGCCTAGACGCACGTCGCGCGCGGGATACTCGATGCCGTAGAAGTAGCGCGAGAGTTTTCCCTGCGGCGTGGTCAGCATGATCCCGCTCGCGTGAGCAAACTGTTTCGTCTCCTCGTCGTAGCGATAGCGAAAGCCGGCGGCCTCGGTAATTTTTGCGATGTTCGCCGCGTCGCCCGTCAGAAAATGCCAGCCGCTGGCGGCGCCGGCGCGCATCTTCTCGGGCAGGTAGTTGACGTAAACCTGCTTCTTCGACTGTGCGAGCGCGGGCGTTTCGTGCGGGTCGAAACTGATCGTCACCACGTCAAACTCTTTCCCGATCTGAAACGGCAGCACGCGAAACGACGTCACCATGCCGTTGAGCACCTGCGTGCAGAGCTGCGGGCAGGCGTAGTAGACAAACGCGAGCACGACCGGCTTCTGACCGAAGTACTGGCCCAGTTTTACTTCCTGGCCTGCTTCGTCACGAAAGACGAGATCGAGCGGCAGTTGCTGGTCGAGCTTCTGTTCGATACGCACGTCGCGCAGCGCTGCCGGCAAACCGGTGGCGGCGTTGCCACTCGACGGCCGCGCGCCGTAAAGCGGCGAACTCGGTCCTGGTTGTCCGAGCTGCGCCAGCGCGCTCGCGGACACACAAGCCATCCAGACCAAAACCAAAACAAATTTTCCGATGTACTTCATTGCAATCTCTTTTCAGAAACACGCCCGGAGCTCCAGGCCGAGGGTATGCCGATGGCGTAATCCTCAAGTTTCCCCGGCGCAGTTTGAGTCCGCGCCGGCAGGCTGGAACCGATCTGTTTGATCGCGTCCTCGATCGGCATGCCGATCGGATTACCTGATTGATCTTTCAACTCCCCGTTGAGCGCGTCTTCCCACTGTTTCTTCAACACACGATATTCCGACTGCGGCGGCTTGTTCTCCAGATGTTCCCGCTGGCCGTTTTCGAGTGTGACGGCAAAACCGGGCGCGAGCTGGAGACGCGGTTCCGGCGGCAGCCGTTCGTCTTTCGTCAAGGCCATCGGCCCCGGTCCGCGTTCCTTCGCTTCCTGCGCGTTGAAGTAGTTGAACAAAAGCACGAGTCCGGCCGAAACTGCGATCGTCGCCAGCGTCAGCACCATCACAAACGCGAGTACGCCGTTGACACTGATGTCACTCGCCTCATGCGTGACTTCGACGTTGCGAATGTGCGAAACGTCGGGCGTCTCCGTCCGGTGACCATCGCCTTTGTGCTGACCGTTACTTTTCATCTGTGCACATCCGTAGCCATGACCGCCTCAAACTGTGGATCGTTGATCGGTACCAGCGGCCGTTTGCTGAGTTGCCAGGCGAACAGTCCGAGCCACAGTCCGCCAAAGCCAAGCAAGGCGATGATCGCGAGCCAGGGCTCGTGATTCCCTTTGAACGCGGGGAGCAGCATCCACAGCAGGTCGATCATGCGCATTACGAGAATCAAAAGCGCCACCAGCACCAGCCGCTGCGGGTTTCGTTTCAGATCGCGCGAGAGCAGGAACAGGAACGGGGCGGCGAAGTGCAGTATCGCGATCGCGACGATGATTGCGCCCCAGACGCCGTGCGTGCGCTCGAGGTAGTAGACAATCTCCTCCGGCAGGTTTCCCGACCAGATGATCAGGTACTGCGAGAAGGCGAAATAGGCCCAAAGCATCACGAGCGCGAGCAGCAGTTTGCCGAGGTCGTGAAAATGGAGCGGCGCGACGACGTGGCTCATCGGCTCGTGTTTGACGAGCGTCGCCATCACGGCAATCACAAAAGCGAGCGCGCTCAAACTCCACGATGCGACGAAGATGAAACCGAAAATCGTCGAGAACCACTCCGGCTCAAGCGACATGTACCAGTCGATCGACGCGAACGTGACCACGAAGATGAGCGCGACCATGCCCGGGCCGCTCAGCATCCGCATCCGCTTCGCGTAGCGCGCTTCGGCCGTCCGATCCTGCAACGCCGACCAGTTGTTCAAAAAGAACGCGAGCGCGATCCAGACTCCGAAGTAAATCACCGCGCGAATGGCGAAGAACGGCAGATTCAGATACCCCGCCTTGAACTGCACCGCCGCGTGCTGCGCGACTACTTCATGGTCCGTCCACTCGTAGAGCGAGTGCGCGCCCAGGATGATCGGAATGAACAGCACGGCCATGACCGGCAGCAGCCGCGTCGCCGCCTCGAGCACACGCCGGATCACAAATCCCCAGCCGCCGCCCGTCATGTGTTGCAACATGAGCAAGGCGAGCGAGCCGACGGAGATACCTGTCCAAAACGTCCAACCGACGAGATACGCGCGGAAAAACTGGTGGATATCGAGAAACGCCAGCGCCACCAAAATAACGAGCAGCACGCCGCCCGCGATCAGCGCGCGGTTTTGGAAACGGTTCAATGGCGGAGGATTGAATGATGTACTCATCACTGGTGTCCTCCGGCGGTTGCTCTCGGGCTGGCGGATGGCGCCGGTCGTTGCTGCGGTGATGGTGACGCGGCCGCTGGTTGTACCGCTGCGCCCCCGGGTGGCTGAGTCGCGGGCGAACCGCTCGGGCCCAGCGCCGGCGCGGTCTTTTGCTGGCTCAGTTGCAGCGCGCGGATGTAGGCAATAATCGCCCAGCGATCCTGCACGACGATCTGCTGCGCGTACGGCGGCATCGCGCCCCAACCGTTGGTGATTGCGTCGAAGAAGTGACCGACCGGCGCCTGTCGCAGCCGATCGTCGTTGAATGAAGCCGCGCGGCGGAAACCGCGGCGCACGATCATGCCGTCGCCGTTCCCGGTCATCCCGTGACAAACGCTACAGAAGATCTGGTAACGCTCTTTTCCGCGGCGCACCGTTTCTTCGGTGATCGGGAAAGGAAACGTATCGACGTCGTCAGCGAACGGATTACTGTTTGTATTCGCGCTGCCCGGTTGCGCCCCCGTTTTCTCCTTTTTCCCGGAGAAGAAAGCGCGATCTGAACGCAGGAATCCCCGCGCAATCGTGCCCTCGACCGGCGGACGCGACGAAATCCCATCGCTGAAGAACGAAGTGCCGCGAAACGGCTTCATCTTCGGCTGGTCCTGCATGTCGCGACGGCATGCTCCGCTGGCGAAACACACGCCGGCCAACAGCACCGCAATCCCGAATCTGTTTCTAAACCTCGACATCACTGACTTCGATCGCACCCAAACTCTTCAGCAACTCCACCACCCGATCGTGTTCGAAGTTCGGATCGTTCGCCTCAACCGCGAGAAAGAACCGATCGCGCGTCGCCAGCGCGAAATTCGGCACGTTGAAAACCGGATGGTACGGCTGCGGCAACTTGTTCAGGATCAGCATTCCCAGCACCGCGGAAAACGCCGCGAACAGCACCGTCATTTCAAACGTGATCGGAATGAATGCCGGCCAACTGTTGTACGGCTTGCCGCCGACATTCAGCGGGTAGTCGATCACTTCGATCCAGTACTGCATGAAAAACCCGGCCAGCCCACCGACCAGTCCGCCGATGAAAACGATCAGCGGCAGCCTCGTATGCGTGAACCCGATCGCTTCCGAAAGCTCTTCGATCGGATACGGCGAGTAGCCATTAATGCGCCGGTACCCCGCGTTGTAAGTCTGGCGCGCCGCGTGAACCAGATCGCTGGGGCTCTCAAACTCCGCCATCACGCCGTAGAGCGGCGGCGCGTGACGGCGGTGATGTGAAAGTGGCGGACGGCTCGACAAAACTTCTACTCCTCGACTTCCGCTTCCGGAAGAATCGTGCGCATTTCAAAAATCGAGATCATCGGCAGGAACCGGATGAACAGGAACAGCAGCGTAAAGAAGAACCCGATCGAACCGATGAACATGCCCCAGTCCCACTGCGACGGTTGATACTGCCCCCACGAGGACGGCAGGAAATCGCGGTGCAGGCTCGTCACCACGATCACAAACCGCTCGAGCCACATGCCGATGCTGACGATGAACGAGATGATCCACAGGGCGAGCAGATTCGATCGCACTTTCTTGATCCACAGAAACTGCGGCGTGATGATGTTGCACAGGATCAGCGCCCAGTAATAAAGGTGATACGGCCCGTGCATGCGGTTCCAGATCATGAATCGTTCGTACTTGTTGCCGCTGTACCAGCCGAAGAACGCTTCCATGATGTAGCCGTAGCCGACGATCAATCCGGTCGCCAGCATCACCTTGGCCATGTTGTGCATGTGGCGCATTGTGATGAAGCCTTCCAGGCCGTAAAAACGGCGCAACGGAATCGTCAGCAACAACACCATCGCAAAACCGGCGTAGATCGCACCGGCGACGAAGTACGGCGGAAAGATCGTCGCGTGCCAGCCCGGAATGATCCCGACCGCGAAGTCGAAACTGACGATCGTGTGTACTGAAAGCACGAGCGGCGTCGCGAGTCCGGCGAGCAGCAGGTAGGCCATCTCGTAGCGATGCCAGTGACGCGCGGAACCGCGCCAGCCCATCGCGAGCATGCCGTACAGAATTTGAAAAGGCTTGCTGCGCGCGCGATCGCGCAGGGTGGCGAAGTCGGGAATCAAACCGACAAACCAGAAGATCGCCGAGACGGTCGCATACGTCGAAACCGCAAACACGTCCCACATCAACGGGCTGCGAAACTGCGGCCAGATTCCCATCGTGTTGGGATAGGGAAACAGCCAGTACGCGAGCCACGGGCGGCCGAGGTGGAAGATCGGATACATGCCGGCCTGCGCGACGGCGAAGAGCGTCATCGCTTCGGCGAAGCGGTTGATCGACGTGCGCCACTTCTGTCGCAGCAGCAGCAGGATCGCGGAGATCAGCGTGCCGGCGTGACCGATGCCGATCCACCAGACGAAGTTGAGAATGTCGATGCCCCACGCGACGGGAACGTTCACGCCCCAGAGACCGATACCGACGAACACCAGGTTGGTGATCGTCAGCAGCATCAGTTGAAACAGCGCGAACGAGATCGCGAAGCCGAAGAACCACGCCAACGACGTCTTCCGCTTCAAGACTATCGAGCTGATCTTGTCGGTGACGGAAGCGAACGTCAGGCCTGGATCGATCACCGGCGCCGTCGTCGTGTGCATCGGTCCTTCCGTGTACGGTTTATGTGCTTCGTCGGCCACTGCTTAGTGAATCTCTGGATTCGGGTTCTTCAACTGTGACAAGTAAGTCGTGCGCGGGCGCGTGTTCAATTCGCCCAGCACGGAATAGTTCCGCTCGTTTGCTTTCAACTTCGAAACGCGGCTGTTCGGATCGTTGATGTCGCCAAACACGATCGCTTCAGTTGGACAAACAGCCTGGCAGGCCGTGACGATCTCGCCGTCGCGGACTTTTCGATCTTCGAGCTCGGCTTGAATCTTCGCGTTCTGAATGCGCTGCACGCAGTAAGTGCACTTCTCCATCACGCCGCGGCTGCGCACGGAAACGTCCGGGTTGCGCATCAGTTGATAGGTCGGCGTGTTCCAGTCCTGATAAAGGAAAAAATTGAAGCGGCGCACCTTGTACGGGCAGTTGTTGGAACAATACTTCGTGCCGACGCAGCGGTTGTAAACCATGTCGTTCAAGCCTTCGGCGCTGTGGACCGTGGCGTGAACCGGGCAGACCGGCTCGCAGGGCGCGTTCTCGCAGTGCATGCAGGGAACCGGCATGAAGTTCACGCCCTCGACATGATTCGGATCGAAGCCTTTGAAGTAAGTGTCGACGCGGATCCAGTGCATCTCGCGGCTGCGAATCACTTCGGTTTTGCCGACGACCGGGATGTTGTTCTCGGCCTGGCAGGCGATGGTGCAGCCGTTACAGCCGATGCAGTTGTTCAGGTCGATCGCCATGCCCCACGCGTAGTCCGGCGCGTTTTCGGCCTGATTCTGGTAGGGATAGTCGGGGTACAGCGTCGGGTGTTTGTGAGCCTCGTCGTGCTTGGCATCCTGGAGAAAGTCGGCGAGTGTTGCGGAACGAACGACGTCGCGCTCTTCAGTGCTGAAGTTCGGATCTTCGAGATTGAAATGGAGCTGCGTGGTCGCGAGCGGATACGATTCGTTGAGCGGCCGGACCTGAATGCCGGTCGTGAACCACGGCTCGTACGACGTGCGAAGCTGATAAGCGTCGAAGCCGACCGGTTGATCCTGCGCCACACTGCCGTAGTGTCTGGGTGCGGCCAGACGGCGGCCGTAACCGAGATGGATCGTGATCACGCCGTCAGGCTGGCCCGGCATGATCCAGAACGGGACGCGCACGCTTTGGCCCTGCTGGTTGACGAGATTGCCGGTCGGAACGTAGTGCTCGCGGCCTTTGACGGCGTTACCCACCGAGTTGTCGCCGAAGAGTGCGCGGGCTGAGTTCGGACTGATCAGCGCGACGTTGTCCCAAGTGACTTTCGTCAACGGCTTCGGCAGCTCCTGAAGCCAGCCGTTGTTGGCGAAGCGGCCGTCGTAGATCGATGGATCGGCGCGAAAGACGAGCTCGAAGTTACCTGATGCGGCTTGAGCTGCTTGATTCTGCGGCTGGTTTGCGAAGTTCGCGTTAAGCGAGAGGGTCTTAGGTTGAAACGCCGTATCGGGGATAAATCCGTCGTGAACTGACTGCCGCCACCAATTTTCAAAATCGGCCGCAGATCCGGCGTTCTGGCCGCTCGGCGCCGAAGATCCAGCGGCCTGTCCGTTTGTGGCTGGCGCCGGAGATCCAGCGGCCTGTCCGTTTGTGGCCCCAATCCGTGGCCGTTCCTGTTGCCAGAACGTTTTGACGATCTCGTAAGGCCGGCGATCGTATTGATCCGAAAAGACAGCCAGCAGTTCGTGCGCAGTCTTGCCTTCGTAGAGCGGTTCGATCAACGGCTGAATGATCGTGACCGTGCCGTCGTATGAACGCGCATCGCTCCACGACTCGAGATAGTGCGCGGCGGGCACGTGCCAGTGACACACCTCGGAAGTCTCGTCTTTGTACTCGCTCAAGTGCACCCGCAGCTTTGCTTTCTTCAGCCGGTCGAGATTCAGCTTGAGATCCG
>JBKPPP010000257.1:0-13360 GCA_046733615.1 Acidobacteriota bacterium
GCATCAGCCGCGGAACCAAGCATGAAAACAGTGTCGATACCCTTGAGCTTCAACTCGGCGACGCGCTGAACAGCACTGGTGCTGAAGCCTTCGCGCGAAAAAGCAACCTCGGTTATCGAATTCCACCCAAGCTCTTTGCACTTGGCCGCAACCGCCGCAGCCAGATTCGCACTAAACTCCGTGTCCGGCGCGATGATCGCCACGTTCGCTTTCTTCGCCGGATTTCTCCTGCCGGCGAAACTCACCAAACTCTGCGCCTGCTCTTTCAATCCGGGTAGGAGGTAGAAGATGTAGCGGTTCAGCGGCAGCGTGCGTTCCGGGAGCAGCGTGGACGGACCGACAAGCGGCACTTCCCTTTCCCGGCTTAACGACGCCACGCCGTCTTCCGCGCCCGCAGTCAATCCACTGACAAACGCAAACACCCGATCGTCGTCGAGCAAACGCTTCATGTTCGGCACCGTTGACGCCGAATTGCCGTTGAGAACGTGCAGCTCGAGCTTGCGGTTGTAAATGCCGCCGCGGGTGTTGACGTCGGCGAAGTAAGCCCGCAACACGTCTTCCATCGCCTGGGCTAACCCACTCAACGCGCTCTTGTCAGGTAACACAGTGCCGATGACGATGCTGTTCTCAGTGACGCCCGGATCGAGATCGGTTTCGATCCGTTTGAGGTACGCGATCAAATCAGCCATGTCCTGTTGCGGCATTCGATATGTGGGCATCGCCACGGCGAGCTTGTTACCGGCAGGGTCGACGCCGGACGTAAGCAGACGGGTAAAAGAAGCCTCAGAAAACGCCGGATGCTTACGCCCACCGTCGTTGTGACCGTAGGGCTTGGTCAGGTACAACCACGTCATGTTGCCCGCAGTCACGCCCCCCTCCGTTTTTCCTTCGCCACGAGCGCCGTGACAACCGGCGCAGGTGAGTGTCGAGGCGGGCACATCGATGTCGCCCATCAAAGCAGTGATCTCCTGGCCCGAGGCAGTCTCGCCTCGGAGGTAAAATGCTTTGCCGCGCTTCTCTGCCGGCGTGAGCTCGCGATATTGACCCGCAGACGCAGTTTGTACTGGCGCGAGTTGGGCGCTGGCTGGCGCAAGGAGCTCGTCACGGCTACTGAAAACGAGGAGCGCGGCAATAGCAAACAGAATCACCACTAGTGATGTGCGGACAGTTTTCATCTCTACTACCGATCGGCAATCACGTCTTCGACTACCTGAATCAATTCCGCGGCGTTCGCCAGGCCAAACGCTTTCTTCCACAGTCCCCTGGGCTCGTTGCCGACGATGACAATCGTCGTGTGGTCGTCTTTCGTTTCGACGTACTGGCCCAGTTTGTAGAGCGCCCAGTCGACGTTCTCTTTCTTGCCGGTCAGAAAAATCCAACCCGGCTTCGCGTGGAACCGCTGACTGTATTCCTTCAGCCGCAGCGGCGTGTCCGTCTCGGGATCGACGCTGATCGAAATCAGAAACGCATCCTTGCCGAGACGGTCGCCAAGCGCTTCCTGAATCTTTTCAAAATTGCGATTGAGCGGCGGACAAACGCTCTTGCAGGTGGTGAAGAAGGTGTTGATGATCACGACCTTGTTCTTCAGCACGTCGCTGTAGAAGCGCATCTTCTGTCCATCCTGATTGACCAGCTCGACGTCGGAAAAGTATTTCTCGGCAGGCGAGCGTGTATCGGCTGTACCGGCGGGCGTATTTGAAGTCAGTGAGGCGGGCTGCTCTGGCTTGGCTTTCTGCGCCGGCGTCTGCATCTGAGCGCAGATGGTCGTCGATGAGAAAGCAAGAACGAGGATGACGTTGAGGAATTTCGTGTTCATGGCTTGACCGGATCCTTTGTTTCGTCACTAACTTTTCCCGCCATCACGTCTTCGATCAATCCGATCATCACCGGCGTGCGGGCCAGGCCGTAGGTGCGAGTCCAGACGCCTTTCGCGTCGTTGCCAATGATGACGGCCGGCGTGTGATCCTCGCGTCGCGAAACAGAAGCGCCGAGCGCGTTGAGCAACTTGTCCATCTCAGGCTTCGTGCCGGTCACGAAGGTCCAACCAGTTCCCGCTTTGAACTTCGCGCCCCAGGCTTTCAGACGTTCGGGGGTATCGGTCAACGGATCGACGCTGATGGAAATGAAGTGCACGTCTTTGCCGACCTTGTCGCCCATCTCCTTCTGCACTCGAGCAAACGTCGCAGCGAGTGGCGGGCAGATCGTCGTGCAGTTAGTGAAGATGAAGTTGATCGCGACCGTCTTGCCTTTGATCAGGTCGCTGTAGAAATGGAGGGCGTTGCCTTCCTGGTCCAGCACTTCAACGTCGGGAATGTTAGCTTTGTTGGTCGCGGTCACCGGAGTTTCTATTCCGGCGGCTGTGACGCTTTGCGAGACGGGCCGCAGATCCATTTTGCACTTCGGGCACTTCCCCGGCTTGTGTGATTTGACCTCCGGATGCATCGGGCACGCGTAGGTCTTAGCTGTGCTTGCTGCTGTCGTCGTCTCGTTCGCAAAGCTTGCCTGAGCCTGGACCGATATCGATGCGAGGAGCAGCGCCAGCAAACAGATAGTTAAGAACGTAATCGTCTTCATTTCTTCTCCTCGATCGCATTCAGCATCAGATACGGCAGATCCTTGTAACGCACGCCCATCGAGTTCGACTGAACGAACACCATGTAGACACCCGTCTCCGGCACGTTGAGATTCACTTCGTACAGTCCGTTGCCGAGCGGCTTCGCAATGTCGCGCCGCTGAAAGTTATTCGGGGCTGAAAACGTCAGGACGCTGACGTCGTCCAAATCGTCTTTGGTCTTGTTCGTCTTGGTGTCGATCAGTTTGAAACGCAGCGCGTAATCATGACCGACAGGCAGCTCCCTCTTTTTCGTCTCATGCTCGATACGCAAGGCGATCGCCTTCTCCTCTTTGAGTTGTGGATTGGGCGCGGCAGTAGTGTCGAAACAGTGTGCGATACGTGGCGAGTCAGTGAGAAATGCGACGTCATAGTTTCCGCTCGCCGGTAGTTTTACTGTAGTCGAATATAGACCGGGGGCCGTTTCGCGAAGACTGCGGTCGACAACCATCACCGCCATCGGCTCGCGTTTGTAGTTTTGGAAGTTACCCATCGGCGCAGCCATCCCTTCGGTGTAGTAGTAGAGAGTCTGGTCGACGGGGTTCGCGACGACGACGGAGTTTCCTTCGGGCGCGAGCACGATCGAATCCGCCCGCACTGGTGTCGAACCCTGACCGGGAAGTCCCTGGCCACCCGGAAACTCGGTAATGTCGACCTCACTGCCGATCGTCGAGAGCCGCAGCATGTTGACGCTCTCTGTCTCGAGCGATCTGACAAACGCGAACGTGTCGCTGAACATGATCTGATCGGGCGCTTTGCCGACCTTCACTTCATGAAGCATGCGGTTTGAAGCCGCGTCGAAAATGCTGACTGTGTTTTCGCTGGTGTTAAGCACGAAGCCGTACCGGCCGCCCGGCGCAAAACGGAGCGAGCGAGCGCCGCGCTTTGATTTCATGCGCGTCAGCACCTGGCCCTTTGCGTCGATAACCGTGATGGATCCGTCGGTTTCACTCACGCTGTAAACAGCCTTGCTCAGCTCCGACAACGCCAGCGAAGTGGGATTCGGGCCAACCTTCACGTCACCGGTCTTGGTCAATTTCTGCACATCCACGATCGAGACCGTTCCACTCTCGCGATTCGAAACAAAAGCGAAACGATTGTCAGCCGTAATGACGATCTCGTGGCGACCGGCGCCGGTGGAAATCTGTGCTGCGACTTTGAGTGTGCCCGTGTCAATGACGGTCACGCCGCTGGCTTCGGGCCGGCTGCCTTCGTGGCCAATCCACAGGTACTTCTGATCCGGTTGCAGCGTAATGCTGGTCGGCTTGACGCCGGTGTCGACGTAGTTCAGAACTCGCCAGCCGCGCGTGTCGATAACTGCGATCTGATTGACCTGCGGCAGCGTGACGAAGATCAGTTCGCCGTCGCGCGTCTGGACCCAGTCTTCACCCGGGCTCTTCATCATGATCAGAGTAAGAAGCTTGCTGCCGCCGAAGCCGAGCAGCGGGTCGATGACGGAGATGTCGGGGCTCTTGTTCAAAGCCAGGATGTAATAGGAGTTGAGATCGACGTCGGGCCGCGCACGCATGCTGCCGGTCAGGTACGACTGGATCTTCTCGCGACACTGTGCGCCTTCGGCCGGCTTCTCACCCTCACGCATACTGAGCCAGGCGGAAAGGCTTAGACCTTTGACCGGCGTGCCCGTCGTGGTGTCGGTGACTTTGAACTTTATGTGCGCGTCTTCGCCGGCTTTGAGCTGTCTGTTGGCGACCGGCGCTTCGACCGAGTACTCGACCGCGATTCCCTGCTCCACGAGCTTCTGTGTTTGAGTTGTCGATTGCGGTGGTGCGGGTTGCGGTTGCGGTGCGGGTTGCTGTGCGACGGCTGTGAATGCGGCGATTAGTAAGGTTGCGATAAAAAGGGCGAAACGCCGGATAGTAAGTGGGTCCATCTTAGCCTCCATCAATGTCTCGTTTACCGACCCCGGTTGGACCAGACATGAGCAAGCGTTATGCCCGCGAGAAATCCCCACATTCTTCCAGTGTTGCAAGGAACATTGCGGAAATTCACTGGCGCGTTGCGGGTTTTTGCCGCAAAAAAAGTGCAGCCTGCCTCTCGACAGGCTGCACCAGGTTAAGTCCATGCTTGCGCACCCCGCACAAGCTGGGACCAATCGTTTATGGCTTCACTCTGAAGATGCCCCACAGTCCGCCATCGAACATGAAGGACTCTTGAGTGCGGTAGAGGTAGTCGCCCGAAACGCGACGCGCTCCACCAGCGCCATTGACCGGAATCACCTCGTAGTGGGAGGATGGACCGATTCCATAAATGGCTCCCTTGAACTCTGAAAGTGGATTGTCGCCAATCGACTTCGAGAAGTTGGTATAAGGTTCATCCTGCCAGAAGTGTCCATGGAGGTTGAACACGTTGTTGCGCATGTGCCCGTTCGCATTCAGGATCCGGAACCGAACCTTTTGACCGGCCTGAGCCGTGAAGATCGGAGTCTGCGGATCGCCGCCCACGATTGCGTTGGTGAGCACGTTGGTGAAGTCGAGTTTGTTGGTGTCCTTGAAGTCCGTTTGCACCGGATAATTCATCCGTTTCCACAGCGGCTCAGTGCGATAGTTGATCGCTTTCTGGGCCGAGTCTTCCGGATCTTCCGCGCCGTTCGGACCACCGAGGTTGTGCACCGGGGTGTTGTCCGCGAACCTCAAGTTGATGTCCGTCTGGAACTGCACTACGAATTCGCGGAACGAGGTGCCGTCAGACTTGGTAACGGTCGCCTGTGCACGCGAGGTCGCGTCTTCAATCCAGGTGGAACCCTGAGGTTCGATGATGAGCGAGCCGATCGCGCCCTTATTGCTGTGCTTGATCGGATCGGAAGAGATCAGGTTGGTCCCGCCGAATTCAATTGGGGTCCCAACGCGTTTGCCGCCCGTGATAGCGACGTCACCAGCGTACCAGCTATAGCGAACTACGCCACCTGGTCCGACTGTCTGGTTGGGATTGAAGCCGACGTTCTTCCCATCGCTGTTCGCCACGTTGTAAGCGACCAGTTGCGGGTGTAGACCGACCTGACTGGATGGGTGAACCTGATTCGCATTGAAGTGGAAGATCAGGTTGGCCAGCGTGTTGTAGCCGTCCAGATCGAGTTGGTCGCCTTGGGGCAACCTGTTCTCGAGATTCACTTGGATGCACTCACCTGCCCTGGCGCGGAGGACGAGCGGCTCGATTGGAACGCCCGCTTTCACCTTGCCATAAGCGTCGATGTCTTCACTGCGGAAGAACATGATCGCCGTCGGGTCATTAAGTGCTCCGCCGTTGCCGGCGCGGCTGTTGTAGATCAGCTTGCTGTTTGGCAGGGCCCACGCATTGACTGCCGTAACGTTGATTCTTCGTTTCGGAGCAGTGCCTGGACAAATGGTGGTGCCGGCCGTCTTGCCTGTCGCGAAGTCACTCGGATTCGACGTAACGATATCTGACTCAATCAGAATAGGTCCGATTAGAGCAGACTGTGTCGTCAGCGAGGTATCCGATGACGTGGACAGCGAAGTCGTGCCGAGCATTGTCGACGACATCAGGGTCGTATCCGACGTGCTTGTGGAATAGGTCAGGACCGACGAGTCAGTTGTGTCGTTGAAATCGGTCGCACCGTTCGGGAACGTTGAGTCGACCGGGAACTCGGTGTCGTTGGTTGTCACATCAGCGGCGCCTGCGAGGTTGTTTGGCAAGGCGATCAGATCTGTCTTCAAACCGAGTCGACCGTTGTAGACTCGCATGAGACCCCAGACGCCGTTCCACTGTCCGTCGACTGAGGCGCTGTTCTGGTACAGGTAATCGACGAACGGCATGCCGCCGAGGATCGATTCCTTGCCGGTGAGGAACTCGAAGTGTTCGGAGATGCCCGCCATCTGCGAGTTTCTGTAACCGGAGTTGTTGATCGCCAACGGATCCTGCGGCGTGCCTGGTTCATGCAGCCACTTGTGACCGTTGATGGTCAGGTTGTGTGTTTCTTCATGCGCTCCTACGAGGATGCGAATCTGAACCTTGTCGTTTTCGTAAACTCTCAGAAGCGGAGTGAATGGATCGCCCGGTTGCACACCCTTGGTCAGGGCCGGGTAGAAGCCGGGTTGAACGTTGAAGTCCGGATCGGCACGAGTGATGTTTGATTTGTAGACCTTGGACAAATCGCCCTGGGCGCCAAACGCCTGTGTGTTCGTGTTTGGATCGCGAACGCGGAAAGGCACCGGCTCATTGCGATAGTTCACACTCATCGTGCCCTGGTCGGCCGCCGAGATTGCTTCCGGACATGGAGCCGGGAAACCACCTGGGCAAGTCATTCCGTTCTCAACGAGGAAGGGTATATCCACTTCGTCGAGGATCGGCGGGTTGATCACGTGCACCGGGTCGGGAATGGGGTTACCAAATGCATCGACGCCGAAGCCTTTCTGATAGGCCAGTTGGAAATCAGCGAACTCGAACATGAACTCACGGTGACTGTTCGCCGTGTTTGTCTCGATGATCAGCGCCTGCCAACTGGTGGGGCCGCCGTCAATCGGGCTGATGCCCAATTGTTGATTGTTCTCCGGGTTCCTCCAGGTCGAACCAGTCGGTTCGATCACGAGGCCGGCATAGAGACCTGCCTGCTGGTGAGTCGACGGTCCAAAGTGATCGTGCGTGAACACGGTCCGGAGCGTGCGGTCTACCAGTTGATTATTGAGCGTGTCGTCGGCATACCAGCGCTGAACGGTAGTCTGAGCGCCGAGCGTGCCGAAGAACGGATGCGGTTTTGGTTTCGGACAGATGAACGAACCGTCGCGGATGTCACCTGACTCCACGCCGGTGCAGCCATTCTGTTTGCGAATCGCCTTGATTCGTTCGCGTACTTCGTCCGGACTGAAGGTTCCGTCCTCATAGTTGAAGCCGTTCCCCGAGCCGTCTGACGACGTGACGTCAAACTTCACCAGGTGAATGTGCTGACCGATGATGTCGGTCGGCGTGCGTACTTGAAAATCGTCCTGGATGTAAACGCCAGGAACGAGGTTAGTGTGATAGAAGGTGATGCAGTCGTTGGTGTTGGCACGGAAGAAGAACGGTTCCGGCGGCTTTTGTCCCGCCTGAGTGGGTCCAACATCATTCCAGAGTGACAGCATGCGGGCCTGCGGGTAGTGCCAGCCGGCCTTATTGAGCTTCATGTCCAACTGAAACGCGGCTGCTTTGTACGTGCGCGGAATACCCTTGGCTTTTCCGAAATCGTCGACGCAGGGATCGGCGAAGGGAGCGCCGGGCTGACGCGGCAATCCGTTAAGAATGAAGTCTGCGGGTGTGCCATCCGGCTTGAAGCTTGGATGCAGCCGCACTTCGTGATAGGCCATCGCGGCCTTCTCAACTGTGGTTCCGGCTTCTGCAATCGACACGGCCTGAGCGGTGACCAACGACTTGTCGAAGTCGAGGCGCGCCTTGGCGAGGTCGAAGTTCGGCAGGTGTTCCTTGTGGAAAACAACGGTGCCGCCCGTGATGATGTGACGCGAGAGACCACCATCATCGACGGTGTCGAGCGGCGGGTGAGGTGGACGATGGCCCGCGACTGCCGGATTAAAGAACGGATATCCGGGAACAGTTGCAGTCGGCATCGGCGCCATCGCCAGCGTTGGTAGCGGAACTAGCGCTGGTGTCGGCGTACCGGCCTGAATTTCTCCATCGGGCAACGCGCGCGCGCCGGCAACGGGGACTCCGTTGGCGTCGAGCACCGTTCCTGCCTCAAACACATCGTGTGAACGCCACAGTTCCCACATTCCTTCCGCGAAGTGTGGATAGAAGTGGCAGTGGAAGATCGAATCGCCAACGACCTGGTTTCTGTTGCCAGAACCGCCGTGGGTGATCTCAGTGGTGAACGCGAAGCCTGGGCCAACAGCCTGACTATCGAGGTAAGTCGAGTTGTCGTCGTCAGGTGTCTGCAACCACTGGTGCGCGTGCAAGTGGTGGATGTGATGTTCCTTCGGGCCCGCGTGAACGATTCTCATCTTCACGGGATCGCCGATGTAGCTGTGATGCACATTCGAGGGATCGTCGGGGTACAGGACCTTGGTGGCCTTGCGACCTTTGATCAAGTTCCCGAACGCGTCGGTGGTGTTCGCCGGCTTGTCAACAATCTGTGCCGGATCGCCGACGGTCCACGAGGACAGGAAAAACTCCTCGAACTTGCACTCAGTACAATTGAACATCGGGCCAACGCCGAGGCGATTGGCGAGGATTTCAGCGCCGACGCCCGCGACGCCGTAGTTAATCGCGAACTTGTCCTCGACGCTGTGCAGCGCTTGTTTGAGGACCTTATCGCGAAACTGCGGAAACGCCTGTATGTCCTGAATTTCGTCGTGATAGATCACGGTGAACTCGCGGAACGGCCGGTCGCGATCGGGTTCGGTCTGGTTTTTTCTGTAAGTGCCGGTTGCGAAACGGCCCTTGTTGGGTCCGGTGATGATTGCGTTCAGGTCGGTGGCGATAATGTTGAAATTAGCATCCAGCATCCTAAACTTGTTGTAATCGAGGAGCGGCTGACCGCCCGTGGTGGTGCCGATTTTCGCCGCTGCCATCTCGGCCGCAGTTACCTGCGAGCGATACCATTCGGCGCCTCGTTGTTCGACGTTCACGCTGCCGAATAGACCTTCGGAAAGCGTGCCGCCGTCACCTTCGCCGCCTGTCGTGGCGGCAGTGCTGTACATCAGGTTGTTTCCTTCACGCGTGCTGGTGAAGGTGTAAACGGTCGATGCGCCTGGCGATATCAAACTGGGCGTGTTGGTGCCCACGTTCGATCCGTCCGAAGCGATAGTTCCACCCAGCTCCATCCCGATCACGTGGATACCAGCCGTGCGAGTTGCAGGCTGGTTATCGAAGGGATCGTCGGGATTTCCGTGACTCTTAGGTTGCGGAGAAAGAAGGTTGGTGAAAGTGACTTGCAGGCAGTCGCCGATATTCATGCGGAGCACGATCGGACGCGGCCGTTTGTTAGCCCGCAACTTCACGTTGCCCGCGGAGATCCCTTTCAATGGATCGATCGCGACGACGTCCTGCTTGAGGGCGTAAATCATTCCGCCCGGATTCACTGTTCCGAGGCGGTTGTACATGATTACCTGATCGAGTGCGACCACGTTGGCCTTGATCGTGCGTTCGCAGACTGGCACCGGTGTGGGAGCCGGCTGTACAGCTACTTGATCAATGGGGTCCACCACGATCTGTTGAGTCTGGGCTTGTGCGCTTATTGTTGTCAGTAACAGCAACACGAAAGACGGGAGGACGAGCACGAAGGAGATCTTTCTCCTTCGATAGGTGCGGTGTTTATGTTTCATGATTCTCTCCTCCTGAAGAGTTTGGTGATTCCTCTGCAACGCGCATGCCCGCAACAAACCAGTGTTTGTATGTCTCAGCGTGAGACAAGCATCGTCATGTGTGCTTCACGGTGAAGCATGAGTTGGACCATGCAAGCGACAGCGGCGACGCGATTTGGGATGTGGTGGGAGAATTTACGCGGACTGGGATGCGTGCCGATTGACCTTGATTCCCAGCTTCTTCAGCTTGCGATAGAACGTAGGTCTGGGATAGTGAAGAATCTGCGCGCTCTTCTTGATGTTGCCGCTGGTTCGTTCCAGTGTTTGCAGGATCGCTTCGCGCTCGATCTCCTCCATCGCCATCAGCGGCGGGATGACAAAGTTTGCATTTGCCGCTTGTGTTTCCAACTCTTCCGGCAAGGCAGACGGCGGTAAATGGAGAACGCGGATCGCCTCGGCGAAGCTGTGAACGACGATCACCTCAAAGCCGGCGTTAGTCAGAATCGGACCAAGCGAGCGCGCGGTATTTTGCTCGTCGAGGATAACCAAAATTTTGTGGGGTGTGCTGCTCACGGTTGCAAGGCTCGTTGCAAACCCTGTTCACGAGTGTCTCAATCTGATCAAATCCCATATTTGCGGAGCTCATATTGGATCATGTAGCTGCGAAAAGTGAGATCTTTCGCGTTGATTGTGGAATTTCACCCAAATTTGACACCGGCAGAGCCGAGGCTGCGAAGAAACCCGCTTAGCACAACTCTTGCAGGGCGCCTTGCTTCGAAAGGAGCCTATTATGCGCAGAATAGTTTACGCCCTCATCGTCCTGACGTTTACGTTCATCACGTTGGTCCACGCACAGACTCCCCCAACCACACCACAAACCGCGAAGCCAAAGGTTGAAGACTGCGCCTGCGAGTCGCAGGTGTTGCCGGAAGCTCTGGCGATCGTTAATGGTGTCAAGATCACCAGCAACGACATCAGGAAAGCCACTGCGGAGTCCGTTGGCGAACTGCAACGTCAGGTCATCGACGCGCGCAAACGCGAGCTCGATCTCATGATCAACTCGAAGCTCCTTGAAGCCGAAGCTAAAAAGCGCGGCATCAGCACCACGAAACTCCTCGAGCAAGAGGTCATGGCGAAAGTGCAGCGTCCCACTCCGGCAGAGGCACAGGCGTTCTACGATCAGAACAAGAGCCGGATCAAAGAGGAGTTCAAAGACGTAGCCGAAGACATCATTGCTTTTATGCTGGATGAACGTCAGCGCGCTGAGGCCAAGAAATTTGCCGACGGGTTGCGCGCGAACAGTGAGACGAAATTGCTGGTCACGGAAGTTACTCCACCGGCAAACACCGCCGAGCGAGCGCGCGTGTTCGCCACCGTCAAAGGCGAGTCGATCACTTCAGGCGACGTTGAAGATTCGCTTCAGGCGATCGTCTTCGACGTGCAGGAACAGGTTTACAAACTGCGCAAAGACGAGCTGGACCTGAGCATCAACGACACGCTGCTGGCAGCCGAAGCACAAAAGCGAAAGATCACGATCCGTGCTCTGCTCGATGCGGAAGTGAAGCCGAGAGCCGTTACCGACGAACAGGCCAAAGCGTTCTTCGAGCAAAACAAAATGCGTATCAGCGGCGACTTCACGCAGACCAAGGACGCCATTCGCCAGTATCTCGAACAGGCCGAGCTGCGCCAGGCTGAACGATCGTTTGTCGAACGCCTGCGCGCTACGGCGTCGATCCAGGTGTTTCTCGTCGCCCCCGAATCACCGGTCTTCTCGATCTCGACTTCCGATCAACCGTCGCTGGGTAATACTGAAGCGCCGGTGACGATCGTTGCCTTCACTGACTATCAGTGCCCGAGCTGTGCGGCCATTCACCCGACGCTCGAGCGGCTGGTGAAGGAGTATGGCGACAAAGTCAGACTCGTGACACGCGACTTCCCTCTCACCCAGCACAGCGAAGCTTTCAAAGCCGCAGAGGCCGCCGAAGCTGCCCGCGAACAGGGCCGCTACTGGGAATACATTCATCTTCTGCTTAACAATCAGTCTGCGCTCACGGTCGACAAGTTGAAGAACTATGCGACTGAGCTGTCGCTCGACCGCACGCGTTTCGACAGTGCTCTCGACTCGGGTAAGTTCAGCGAGTCAGTGAAACGCGACATCGACGACGGAATGAAGTTGGGGATCAATGCCACACCGACAATCTTCATTAACGGCCGTCGAGTGCGAATAACTGATTACGAGCAGTTGAAAGCCACCGTCGACGCGGCGTTCAAAGCGGCGACCGCGAAGCCGGCCGCGGCGGGTTTTTGAGTATGAATTAATCCCCACCAACTTAGATCTCAATAACAATAGTCAAAGGGGCGGAGATCTGATAGTCTTGCGCCTCTCCCGCGAGTTGTATGTAAGGCTGTTGATTGCTCGGACGCCGGTGCGCCGAGCAAAATTGTTCTGACGTACGACCTCCCACGTGCCTCACTTTACAACCAGTCAACTTCGACGATTGTGTTCCGAGGTATGTACGATCGTGCCTGAATTAACCGGACTGTTGGCGCGAGAAGAGGCTATACGCCAGGAGACTGAGATCCTGCGTGACGCCAACATTGCTCTCACACAAAACCTCAGTCTCGAGAGAGTGCTGGAAACGCTGCTCGATTACCTGAGCAAGCTCGTGCCGTACGACAGCGCGAACGTGATGCTGCGCAGTGGCGAGTCGCAGTTTGTCGTGACTGCGTTGCGGCGTTACGAGGGTTTTCAGAACGTTGAAGCTACTCGCGCGATTGTTTTTGATGCCCGCGAAAACCCGTTGTTGAATCGCATCTCCGAGACTAAGCAGGGCGTCGTCGTGCCCGACACGCGTTACGAACCTAACTGGCAGTGGATGGCCGGCGCTTATCACGTGCGCAACTGGATGGGCGTTCCGCTCGTTGCTTCAGGTCACGTCATCGGCCTCTATTCCGTCGATAAGACGGAGCCCCACTTCTTTCAGGCCGAGCACGCGCGTCTTGCGGAGACACTGGCCGCACGCGCGGCCAGTGCGATTCAAAACGCGCAACTGTTCGAGCAGAGCCAGCACTACGTCGCGGAACTGGAAGAACGAATCGCCGAGCGCAATCTGGTCGAAGCGGCGTTACGCGAGAGTGAGGAACGTTACCGCGAGCTGTTTGAAAATGCGCGCGACGCGATCTACGTGCACGACCTCGACGGCAATTACATATCGATCAACCGTGCCGCCGAAACATTGTCAGGCTACAGCCGCGAAGAGATCATCGGTCACAACTTTGCCGAGTTCGTCGCGAGCGATCACCTGAAATACGTGCGCGAACATTTTTGCGGGAAGCTGGCGCAGCAGGGGCAGACGACCTACGAAGTCGAGGTGATTGCGAAAGACGGCAGGCGCGTTCCGGTCGAAGTCAGCAGTCGCGCAATCTACGAGAAGGGTGAGATCGTCGGCATCCAGGGCACCGCGCGCGACATCACCGAGCGCAA
>JBKPPP010000258.1:0-9781 GCA_046733615.1 Acidobacteriota bacterium
GTCGCCGTGAATCGCACGGACTTCTCGACGTTCGGCAGAGCGGATTGATACCAGGTGTCGCCGCCGTCAGACGTTTGAATGATCGTCGCGCCCGCGCCGACAACCCAGCCGCGATCGTCGTCTACAAAAGCGCCGCCCAGCAGCAACCGTCGCGTGGGTGAGCGCAAACGGGTCCACGTTTCACCGGCATCGCGAGTTGTATAGATCGAGCCCGCTTCGCCGAACGTCCAGCCCCGGCCACCGCGACTGAAAACCGCGCGAACGAGGATCGCATCGACGTCGAAGCCTTTGATCTCGATTCTTGTCCAGTGCTTGCCGCCGTCGGTGGTCTTCATCAGGTAAGCGCGAGGCTCGTCGTTGGTCTTGAGTTGGTAGACGTTGACTTCAACCACTAGCCAGCCGTTCTGTTCGTCGATGAAGAAGATGTCGCGCACCACGTCTTCGATGGATGCGGGCTGATGTTGCCAGCTATTGCCGCCGTCAGTCGTGTGGAGGAGAGTGCCTTTGCTGCCGGCGGCCCAACCTCGGTTTTGATCGATGAAGAAAACCGCGTGTAGCCAGGCCATGGTGCCGGCGGGCTGTTTGGCCCAGGCGCCGTTCTGCGCCGTCGCCGTTGGAGCGGTTAACAGCAGGCACAGCACGACTCCCGAAAGCACATTTAGCGCCGGCTTGAGCATGATTTAGGGCATGGGCACGCCGAACACGCGCGCAAAGCTGAGTACGTTGGCAAAGCTCATGATCTGCTGCCACTTCTTCAGCTTGTTTCCGGGCACGATGATCTGATCGCCGGGCACCAGATAGGTGTTGTCCGGAGCCTGACCTTTGTAGATCCTCGAGACATTTACCACCATCGGCACTGGACGGGCGTCGGCGCCACGACGCAGGACGACCACTTTGCTCTTGTCGCCCGTCGGCAACACGCCGCCGGCTTCCGCCAATGCTTCCGTGACTGTCATGCGATGGTTCATCAAACGAACGCCGGGTTGGAGAACATCGCCGAGAATGCTGTAGCGGTAAGAACCGGCCTTGTCGAGTGAAACAGTAACCTGCGGCTCGATGATGAACTCTTCGTAGCGCTTGGTGATCATCGCCGCCACTTCATCGACCGTCTTGCCGTTGACGAAGACGCCGCCCGGAATCAACGACAGCGAGATGCGGCCACTCGGCGGTACGGTGATGCCTTTGCGCGTGTATCGCTCCTGGTTGAAGACGTCCACCGAGATCACATCTTCCGGTCCAATCCGGTAGTTGCTGAAGAAGTTGTTGTAGTAGGGATCGACGGCCGCCTGCTCGGCCAGTTGCTCCTGCCGGTTGGCCTGCACCTCGGGCGACACGTCATTCGGCATGCGCGACGTATCGTCGGGCTCGAGCCGATCGCCGTTAACGGGCTTCTTCGATTGATCCTGAGCCGTCGCCGTGCGCGGTCGAGCTTTTTGCGGATCAGGCTGCGTCTGGCCCGCGATGCTGGCGGTGGTCGCAATTAAAACTATCACTATCCCAAGCGCCATTCGTGTGTTTCGCTTCTTCATCTCAACCTCCAAACCGCAAGTTCTCACTGGGCGCCACGCCCGAAGAGAATGATTTTCACTGTCTCAAACAAAATGATGGAATCGAAGACCAGGCCGTGGTTCTTGATGTAGAACAGGTCGTACTGGAGCTTCTGGCGCGCGTCTTCGATCGAAGCGCCGTACGGATACTTGATCTGGGCCCAGCCAGTCAGTCCGGGCGCAATCAGGTGGCGCTGTTCGTAGTAGGGGATCTCCTGGGCCAACTGCGCGACGAAGTGCGGCCGCTCGGGCCGTGGCCCAACAAAGCTCATCTCGCCTTTCAGGATGTTCCAGAACTGCGGGATCTCGTCCACGCGAATCTTGCGAATGACGCGGCCAACGCGGGTCGTGCGATCGTCGCCTTTGGACGCCCAGACCGGACCTTCTTTTTCCGCGTCGACTCTCATCGAGCGAAACTTCGTCAGGACAAACGGGCGGCCGTTCTTGCCGACGCGTTCCTGCTTGTAAAAGATCGGACCGCGCGAATCGAGCTTGATCAGGATGGCCGTCACGATAATGATCGGCAGCGAGAGAAGCGCGCCAATCAACGCCGCGAAGCGATGCACCACCGTGCGCGCCAGCGAAGAAAACTTCGCTTTGCGTCCCGGGCCGGTAAAGATCAACCACGACGGGCGAATCATGCTCAACGCAACGCGCCCGGCGAGCCGTTCGTAAAATGCCGCGCCTTCTTCGATCGAGACGCTGCCCGCCAGACTCAGTTGCAGCAATTGATCCGTTGGAAACTGCCCGCGGCGCTCGCCCATCGCCACGACAATCCGGTCGATATGTTCTCGCGACACGATGTGGCCGAGCTCTTCAGTCAGGCCGATAACCCGCGGATTGATCAGGCTCTTGCCGAGTAGCTCAGCATCCGTGCCGACGAAGCCCGCGATGCGATAGCCGGCGTCCGGTCTACTCAAAACTTCACGCGCGACTTCCACGGCGAAATCTCCGGAACCGACGATCAGGATTCGCTCGCCGAAATCCGGGTGGCCCAGAAACCAGTGAATCGACACGCGCCAGGTGACCATCAGCGTCAACGCGAGCGGCAAAGCTATGAGCGAGATGCTGCGGCCCAACATCAACCCCGGATAGAAGGAGAAGCAGAGCGCGAGCACGATCCACGCCAGACCGAGCGCCTGCACAAGCCGCAGCACCAGCTCGCGGCGATCGTGCATTACGACGAAATCGTAAAGATCGAAAAGATAGAAAGCCGCGAGACAGAAGAACGTAGCGAGCGCAGCTTTCCAGAACCCGTACTTGCCAACTAATTCGTAAACCGTGTCCTCAGCGCCGAGACGGAGATATATCGCGCTGACGATCGCGCCATAGACCAGCGCCGCCTCAGCGAAGAGCAGTAAGATCGTCCGTCCGTTTACGCGCAGAGCTCTCAATTGAGGACCGCGACCTCCTCTTCCCGATGATTGTCACCGGCCGGCTTACCGTTACCGTTCGAGCCGTTGCCGTTGAGCTCGACGTCTCGTTTCGAATAACGGTACTGGTAGTAGTAACTCGTCGGCTCCGGCTGCTCTTCAGCGCGATTGAGCACCACGCCCAGAAGCTTTTCGCGTGGAATCTGTTCGAGCAGCTTGTCGACTGCGGAGTAACGCGTTTTACCGGAACGCACCACCAGCATCGCTCCGTCAGCGCGCGACATCAGCACGTTGGCGTCGGTAAAGATGCCGAGCGGCGGAGCGTCGATGATAATGTAGTCAAACATGCGTCGCGCCTGTTGCAGTACGCGAGCGTAGGTTGGACCGGAAAGCAGCTCGGCCACGTCGTCGCGCGGCTGGCCGCCGGGCAGCAGGTGCAGACCGGCCGGATCGAGACGCACGATCGCGTCTTCGAGGCTGAGCTGGCCGCCGAGGACTTCGGAGAGTCCGACTCTGGCGTCGATGCCGAAGTAGTCGGTGGCGCAGGGCCGGCGCAGGTCGCTGTCGATCACCAGCGCGCGAATGCCTTCGGTTTGGGCCAGGAGCCAGCCTAGATTGAGGGCCGTCAGGGTTTTGCCTTCAGCGACGCCGGCGCTGGTTACCACCAGTGCGCGCATCTGCAACTTCTCGCCGGCTTGCAGAATGCGGGTGCGCAAGGAGCGAAACTGTTCGCAGTAAGCCGAGCGTGGCTGGCTAATCGCGACCAGGTGAGGCTCGACGCGCGCAGGGGAGACGTCATAGCTGACGAATCCTCCGGCGCGCGTCGCCTCGGCAGCGTCCAAAGTTGCCCCAGCATCACGCGAAGCCATGCCGGCGGGGAGTGCCGACCCGTCGGTTACATCCGCAGTGTGCGCAGAGGACGCTGAACTTCGCGCCGTTTGGTTGGAGAGAATGATCTCGGGCGAGACCTCTCGCGAAGCTGTCACTTCGCGCGGGGCAGTCATGATCGTTGAGCCCGCAAATAACTGCTCTTCGATCTCCCTCGCGGAAGGCGATCCGGCGATGCCGGATCCTTCGCTACGGCGCTTTGAACTTCCTGGTTTAGGTTTAGCCTCGCTGCCGTCATCGGCAGTGCTCGATTTTCTGATGGCGTCGAATACTCTTCCCATTAAGTCACCTCTCAGTCAGCCCGTTCACGCAGCAAAGCATTTCGCGAACGGCTTCTGCTCAGAACTTAAGACTCTTTTTCGGCCGCTGTACCGGCGGCCCACAATTCGGCTTCAGCCGCGGGCGAAAAGATCTTCGTCGGGCCTTCCCGTTCTTCCGCGGTCGGCATACCCGGGTTCGAGCGCGGCAACATGTCGAACGTTTCCGCAACCTCTTCGATCATCGGGCGGCTGATCACTGTTTCGCCGGCTGCGTAACCTGCCAGCAGAGCGTTGTCGCAGAGGTTGTTGATGTTGCGTGGAATTCCTTCCGAACAGCGGAAAATGTAGTCAACCGCCGCCGGTGAAAAGATGTCGGTGCGCTCGGCGCCGGCAACCAGCAGCCGCGAGATGATGTAGCGATCCGTCTCCTCGACGTTTGGCAGCGCCTTGATTACGCAACGCAAAGCGATGCGCTGTTTCAACTGTCGCAGGTCGGGATTGTTGAGCACTTCGCGCAGCTCCGGCTGGCCCGTCAAAACGATCTGCAACTGCTTCGCGGTGTTCGATTCGAAGTTCGACAGCAGTCGAATCTCTTCCAGGACGTGCGGCGACAAGCCCTGCGCTTCGTCGACGATCAGCACCGTGCGCAAGCCCCGCGAATGACGCGACTCGAGCGCGCGGCCCAGCTCCAGCAACAACTCGGCTTTCGTTTCCCACTTCTGCACGTCGAGCAACTGGGCCACGTGCTGGTAAAACTCCGGCACGGACAGGCGCGGATTGAAGATGTAAGCCACCAGCACCGTACGATCGAGCCGCTGCATCATCCAGCGCAGGATCGTCGTCTTGCCGGTTCCCACTTCACCCGTCACGACGACCAATCCCTTGCCGCTCTCGATGCCGTAGTGCAGATTGGCCATCACTTCCGTGTGCGACGGAGTGAAGTAGATGAAGCGCGGGTCGGGTGTCAGCGCGAAAGGTAATTCTTTTAGTCCGTAAAATTCTGCGTACACTCTTTAACCTCCAGTGCAGTCGTCTCTAAACCCTCACAGTTAAGCCGAGCGACCGGACGACTGCATCAGGAATTCGAAAACGTGCGTGAGTCTCAATGCGAGCGCCAGCAGCGGAATGGCAACCATGGTGGCGATCACGCCGGCTGCGAGCAGCAGTTTGCGTCGTCGCGGCAACGCGAGCGCTTCCTGCGGCGTCAGCAACTCAGGCACAGCGATCAGGACGGGGAGACCCGTGTAGTGCCGCGCGTCTTCCGTGCTTTGGATCGTAAGCAAGCGCGGAACCTCGAAGATTCCGGTCAAAACCAGACCGAGGCCGAGTCCGGCGATGAGACCGATGGCGGAAAGCATCAGCCGCTTCGGCGCAACCGGTTTTTGCGGCAAGTAGGCGGCGTCGATAACCTCGATGCCCTCGCTCTGCTGCTGGCTGGCGGCGTCCGCGTTCAGGGAGATTTTCTGCTGCTGAATCAGCAGCGCATCCAAACCCGCTTTCTTCGTCTGGTATTCGCGGTCGATTGCGCCGAGGGCGACTTCCGCTCCGGGCACTCTGTTGATCCGGTCGGTAATGTCCGCGATCTGTTTTTCGTTTTGGCTCAGGAAGTTTTGCTGGCGCAGGATCTCCTTGTCGGTGTTCTTGATTTCGGCGTCAACTGCCTCAGCCTGCAAGTCGGGGCGGTTCCTCAGCTTCTTCTCTCGCTCGGCAGTGCGCTCCTTCCACTCCTCAATCTGCTTGTCCATCGAGGCTTGGACGGCGTCGAGCTGCGCCTGTTTGGCGACGACATCGGGATGAGCCGGTTTATACATGGTCAGGAGCTGCTTCAACTGGGCTGTCAGGTCGGCCTGCTGCTTCACCAGCTCGGCCCAGCCCAGGGTGGTCTTTGGATCGGTGAGTTGCGTGGCGACGTCGCCGATGAGCTCCTGCGTATTTTTTCGGATCAGCACCAATTGGCTGGCGAGAGTCGAACGGCGATCCTGTAGACGGCCCACCTCGGCAATCAACGCTTTCTGCTGATCCCGCAGGCCTCCCAACTGGCGCAGCAATGCCTCGACTTCAGACGGCAACTGGCCCAGGTTCTCTTCCATGAACTGGCGGCGCTTGGCGTCGATTGCGTCGAGCTCGTCCTGCGTTTGCTTAACCTGGTTATTGATGAACGTCAGCGCCGACCCGGTCGACGCCACCTGGTTCTGGGTTTGCTGGCTGACGTACTTGCTGGCCAGCTCGGCGGTGACGGCCTGCGTGATCTTCGGATCGCGATAGCGATACTTGATATCGAAGCCGTCCGTGATGTCGTTGCGGCTGGTGTTCACCTGCACGACGATGTCTTTGCGCATCAGGTCGACGACGCCTTCCATCGGCTCGCCGCGTTGCCGCTCGCGCGCGTACAACTCGTATTTCTCAATCAGCGGCTCGAGGGAGCTGCGGCTGGTGACGACTTGCGCGATACCGGACAACTGCCGCGTCAGGCTGTCTTCCACCGAAGTCGAAACGACGCTGGTCGGGAGTGTTGACGGTTTGACTACGATGAGCGTCGACGACTCGTAGACGTCGGGCAACCGGAAAACAACCCAGGCCACGGCCGTGGTCACCGCAATGACCGGAAGAATGATCAGCCACTTGCGTCGCTGAAGAATCTTCAGATATTCACTGGGGGTACGTTGTCGGAATTGAACGCTCATATAGCACTCCTCTTTAGTTTTGCCACGAACTACAAAGTCGCCAGCGCCTTCTTGGCTTCTTCCGCATCAGGGAAGGGCGCCTTCTCACCAAGCCGCAACGCCGCTTCCAGCGCGCGTCGCGAACCTTCTTTATCGCCTTTTTCTTTCAGAGCCATGCCGAGATGGTACTGATATGTTGCGCTCGGCGAGCTTTGAATCGCGCGCGCAGCCGCTTCGTCGAGCTCAACTGCTTTCTGTAACTGCTCGGCCGCTGCTGCGTAGAGATTTTTCTTGTAGTAGACCCAGCCGAGCGTATCGACAAAGCCGGCTACGTTCGGATTTCTTTGCACGACGGTCTGGGCCAGGCGCTGGGCTTCGTCCAGGTTGCCTTTGCCGTAAACCGCATACATCCAGGAGAGATTGTTGGCTGCGATCGACGAGTTCTGATCTTTCTCCAAAGCCTTGCGGTAGTTTTCAACCGCGGCGTCGTAGTTGTTTCGCGAGTACTCGAGCATGCCGACCAGCGTCCACACCGAAGCGTTGTCGGGCCGGATGGCGAGAATCTTCTGATACTCGGCAATCGCGCGGTCCGTCTGTTTGTTGCTGATGTAAAGCGTGGCCAGCGCCGAATAGGCGGCGAGATAGTTCTGATCGATCTCGAGCGACCGGCGGAACTCCGCTTCCGCGGCCGAGCCGTTGCCCTGGAACGTGTAAATCTGTCCTTTCAGGAAATGGAGCGACGCGTTATTTGGATACGAGCTGATGATCTGGTCGATGCGGGTGTGGGCCTTGTCGAACTCTTTCGCTCTGGCGTACTGGCCCATCAGGCCGTTAAGCGCGACGAAGTTGGTTGCGTCGACTTTCAACGCATTCTCGTAAGCAGCCATCGCCTCGTCCGGCTTGTTCTCGACCGCGGCCAGCAGCGCGAGATTGTTGTGCACGGTCGGATCGTTCGGACCGATCTGGCGCGCGTTTTCGAAGTCCTGGCGAGCGGCGTCGAGATTCTTAAGCTGCAACTGCGCATTGCCGCGGGCGAGATAGCTTCGCTCCGTGAGCTCGGCTAGCAACTGCGGCGAGTTCTCGCGATCCGGCGCGGTCTTGCTCAGCCGGTTCAGGAGATCGCTGGAGATGGTGATGACGTTCTTGAGATTGTCCGGACCGCCGGCCGTCAGGTTGATCTGCGCCTGCATTAACTTGACCGGCAGGTAGTCAGGATAGTTTCGCTCCAGATCGGCGGCGAAGGCTCGCGCCTGATCCATCATACCGAGGGCGAAGTTCGACTGCGCCATGAAGTACAAACCGGCGCGCGAGTTTGGCTCCTGACGAAGCACGTCTTTCAGGTCCTCGATAGCGGCCTTGATCGCTTCCGGCTGCTGCTTCTGAATCTGCATGCGAGCGCGCAGGATGAGCGCCTGCCGGTCGTGCTTGTCTTTCTTCAGCGCTTCTTCGATCTGCGCGTTGGCGCCCTGCGAGTCGCCCCGATTGATCAGGATCTCGGCCAGGCGGTAACGGCCCTGGAGAAAGTCGGGCGACTTCGCCAGCACGTCCTTGTAAATCCGGATCGAGTCGTCGAAGCGGCCAATCGAGGAATAGAAGTCAGCCAGCACTGCCTGGCTCTCGGGCTTGTCGGCGTCGAGCGCGGCCAACGACTTGAAGGCGTTCTCCGCTTTGTCCAGTTGCTTGTTGACGAGATAGAAACTGGCGAGCACGAAGCGCGCGTTGCGATCGGTTGGGCCGACTTCGACTGCCTTCAGCAGCGCGGCTTCGGCCTCCGGTATCTTGTTGGACTGAACGAGAAACTTGCCGTACTCGGAATAGGCCAGCGGCGAGTTGCCGTTGATCTGGATGGCTTTCTTGAAGAGCTGTTCCGCTTTATCGCGCTCGTTGGTGACGACGTAGAAGCGCGCCATGCTGAGATACGACTCGACGCGGCTCGGATTCAACTCGATCGCGTGATTCAGCTCCGCGAAGGCTTTGTCCTTCTCCTGCTTCGCAAACAGAACACTGCCCATCAGGATGTGGCCTTCGATGTTGTTTGGATCGCGTTCGAGCGTCTCTTTCGCGAGTCGCTCAGCTTCACCAACCAGCTCGGCGCGGCCGCGACTGGCAGCGAGATAGTAATTGCCGAGCTTGATGCGGGCATCGAGATTGGTCTTATCGAGCTCGAGCGTCTTGCGCAGCTCGTCGATCATTTCCGGAAAGCGCTGGAGTCCTTCGTAAGCCTGCGCCAGCCCCCAGTGGGCGGCGGCCAGCTTCTCGTCGATCTGGATCGCATTACGAAACTCGAGTGTAGCTTCCTGGTATTTGGAATCTTTCAGGTAAGCTTCGCCGCGTTTGACGTGTTCGGCTTTGGCTTTTTCGGCGTTGGTGCAGCCGCTCAGGGAGATGACAACGGCGAGCAGAAGACAAAGGAAGTATTTAAAATTGCGGGGATCGCAGCACTCGTTTCTCATTCTGTTTTTTTACTCCGTTTTCAGCAGCTTCAACGGGCAATGCCGAAGCTGCCTAACCCTATACAATCACTACTAAAGAGCCAATCTGAACCGGTTCCCGATTTAATTTGGCACAAACTCCGCCAGCGCCGGCGCGGCCTTCGTCGTCAGGTCCGTGGCTGCCTGAAGCGCTTCCGCTTCTGAGTCTCCCAGCGGCACGGTCACACGAACCAGCGCCCCGTCCGAGCGGCGTAGGCGAACGCTGTCGATAATCGTGTAAAACTTCCCCCAGTATTCGCTTGCGACCGCACGCCCGCGGCCTTGGTACCAGTAGATCATCAGGTTCTTATAGTCGCCGTTTTGAATTACATACTTGTTGGCGGCGAATGTCTGTCCGTTCGGTAACGAAATGGTGACCTTGTCCGGAGAGCCGAGCGTCCAGCCTGATCCGGGCAAACAATTCAGGGGGCTGTGATACGACGCGCCGTCGCGCTGGCTGGCGTAATACCCGACGTAAAAGTTCGCGAGACGCCCGTCGGGGCGCCGATAGTCGCGCAGCAGGTAATCGCTCGCGCGCAGCACTTTCATCGTGGCGTCGTCGATGGTTTGGTCGGCTTT
>JBKPPP010000259.1:0-5789 GCA_046733615.1 Acidobacteriota bacterium
GCATGGGACCGGGACTCCTGGCCGTCGTTTTGGCCACAGTAGCGCTCGACTATTTCTTCATTCCGCCCCTCTACACGCTGCGTCCGGACCTGAAACAAGCCAGCTTTCTGATCGTGTTTGGTGTGCTCGCCGCGCTGACGAGCTGGATGAGCACAAAGCGTAAACACGCCGAGCAGGCGCTGCGAGAAGCGCGCGACGAACTCGAAATGCGAGTCGAAGAACGAACGGCGGAACTGCGACAAGCAAAACGAAACCCTGCGCGAGCGCGGCGAGGCGTTACAAAAATCGCAGACGGAGCTGGCGCACGTCACTCGCGTGATGACTCTGGGCGAACTGACTGCTTCGATCGCGCACGAAGTAAACCAGCCGCTGGCGGCGATCGTTACGAATGGCAACGCGTGTTTGCGCTGGCTTGGCGGCGCAACGCCCAATCTGCTTGAAGCACGGCAGGCAGTCGAACGTATTATTAAGGACAGTTACCGGGCGAGCGAGGTTATTTCGCGTATTCGTAAACTGGTAAAGAAGACGCCGCCGGGCAACGATTGGGTCAATCTCAACGAAGTGATCGACGAAGTGTTCGCGTTGGCCCAGAACGAAGCTCGACGCAATCGCGTCCTGCTGAAGCAGGAGTTGAAGGACGACTTGCCGCTGGTGCGGGGCGATCGAGTTCAGTTGCAACAGGTGATTCTGAATCTGATCATGAATGGGCTGGAGGCGATCGCGAATAACGACGGGATGCGCGAGTTGACAGTAAGCTCAGATCGCGACCGAACTGACCGGGTGAGCGTCGCGGTGAGCGATTCCGGCGAAGGACTTGATGCGGCGAACGTCGAGCGTGTGTTCGATGCGTTCTTTACGACGAAGCCGGACGGCATGGGAATGGGTCTGGCGATCAGCCGCACGATCATCGAGTCGCATGGTGGGCGGCTCTGGGCCACGGCAAACTCTCCGCGAGGAGCAGTCTTTCAATTTACGTTGCCGGTCAAAGCAGATGGCGAGCGATGAGGGAAACCGCGACTGAAATGGTATTCGTCATCGACGATGACGAGTCGATACGCGAGGCGCTGAAGAGTCTCATCCGATCGGTCGCGCTGGGCGTCGAGACTTTCGCGTCGGCCCATGCGTTTCTCCAGACCTATCGCCGCCCGGAAGTTCCGGCGTGCTTGATACTCGACGTGCGCATGCCCGGACTCAGCGGTCTCGATCTTCAGCGCGATCTTGCCGAGGCAAACATAAACCTGCCCATCATCTTCATCACGGGTCACGGCGATATTCCGATGTCTGTTCGGGCTATGAAAGCCGGCGCGGTTGAGTTTCTGACCAAACCGTTTCGCGATCAGGATCTGCTCGACGCGATTCAACAAGCGTTGGAACGCGATCGGCTCGCGCGTTCGCAACAGGCTGACGCCGCGGAACTGCGGAATCGTTATCACTCACTGACGCCGCGCGAAACGGAAGTGTTCGCGCTGGTAGTCAAAGGAATGCTCAACAAGCAGATCGCTCTCCAACTCGGCACCAGCGAGATCACCGTCAAGCTTCACCGCCGCCAGGTGATGGAAAAAATGCGCGCCGACTCGCTCGCCGATCTCGTCCGCATGGCCGAAAAACTCAGCCCCGCGATGTAGTCTCACAACCTATACCAAAGTATGGGTTCCGAATACGTCCGTATAATGGTTTTCACGCTTCACCACTCGCTATTCTCCTCACGAAATGAATCCTCTGATTTCCATCGTTGACGACGACGAGTCGGTGCGGCAGGCGCTCAAGAGCCTGATCGGCTCGGTCGGGTTTCGGGCTGAGGTGTTTTGCTCGGGAGAGGAGTTCTTGAAGTCACCCTACGTTTCTGAAACGGACTGCCTGATTACTGACGTCCGGATGTCCGGGATGAGCGGGCTTGAACTTCAGGAGCGACTGAAAGCGGGGGGCGCGTGCATTCCGATCGTTTTCATCTCGGCCCATGACGACAGAGAAGCGCGGACGCGCGGTATGCGTGCGGGGGCGATTGACTTTCTGCAAAAGCCATTCAGCGAGGATTCATTGCTGGGAGCAATCGGCGCTTCTCTGCATGTGAGTTAAAGCGACAAAGGGATGTGCAATGCTACACACAGCTAGTGCTTTGAACTACCAACCATTGACTGCTCCGCGTGTAAACCCACTGGACCAACGGCCCACACACAGCGGGGCAACATTTGCGAAACGACCTACCAACGATCTTTCAGTTCTCTATCCGCAGTGCGTGCTGAGATCGAGCGACGCTACGGGCTGGCAGAACGTGCGCGCGATACATTTTCGCTTTAATGCGCGCGAGATCGTGATTCCCGCCTCGGACGATCACTGCATCGTGAAGAACCTCGGCGCGCCGTTTTTCGCGAGCGTCTATCCGCGCAAGCGACGATTCGAGGGAAAGATGCTTACCGATGACACTGCGATCATTCCCGCCGGCTCGTCGTGGGTTTGCCGTGCAGACGGTTCGGAACCGGCGGTGATGCTGCTGCTCTACCTGCGGCCGCTGTTCGTTCGTTCGGCGACCGGCGATTTGAACTTCTGTGTTCACGAGCTCGGTCTGACTCCGCAGATCGGTTTCAAAGACAAGCACATCTGTCACATCGCGATGTCGCTGCTGCACGAGCTGAATGAAGTCAGCGTCGACGGGCGTCACTACGCCGACTCGCTCGCGACCGGCCTCGCGATCCAGCTCGTCAGGCGCTACAGCTCGTTGAAAGATATTCATGTCGGACACGGCGGCATGGCGCCGCACAAGTTGCGACAAGCCATCGCCTTGATAGATCATCATCTCTCTGACGAAGAGGAAGGGCGCGTCGCGCTGCGCGCGGTCGCGAGAGCCGTGCGCATGAGCTACTTTCATTTTTCGCGCGCCTTCAAACAATCGATGGGAATGACTGCGACCAACTACATCGCGGAGCGCCGGATCGAACGGGCCAAAAAGATGCTGGAGGAGACGGAACTCTCAATCTCCGAGATTGCCCTGCGCGCGGGATTCTCCAGCCAAAGCCACTTTACGACGGCGTTTCGAAGGCTGGCGGGAGCTACGCCGAAAGTTTTCCGCGCGGCTTTGTAGGCAGGCCATCGCGACAAGCAGGTTTGGAACCAAAGAAGAAGCACAAAAAGAAGATCAAGCTGGGTTACTTGCTGCGGCCTCACCGCACCGTGCTCGCACTCGCGTTTCTCGCAGTGCTCGGGGAAGCCGCGACGGATCTGCTCGAACCGTGGCCCTTGAAGATCGTCTTCGACTACGTCTTCGGCACGAAGCACATTCCCGCGTGGTTGTCAGGCATCCTTGAACCAACCTTCGGCTTGACTAAAGTCGGCATTCTTCACTTCGCCGTCGCCGCAGTGATCGTGATCGCGGTTGCGGGCGCGCTGAGCTCGTACGCGGAAAAGTACCTGACGACTTCCGTGGGCCAGTGGGTGATGCACGAGCTGCGGCGTGTTCTCTATCATCACATCCAGCGCCTGTCGCTCGCCTTTCACGATCGCAAACGCACCGGCGATCTCATCAGCACCGTCACGGCCGATATCGACGCGATTCAGGATTTCATCTCTCAGGCTTTGCTCGGCATCGTGGTGAACGTGCTCACGCTGGTCGGCATGCTGCTGGTGATGTTCTATCTCAACTGGCGCTTCACGCTGATCGCGCTTTCCATCACGCCGCCGCTCTTCGCTGTTGTCTACACTTACACGCGGCGGATCAAGCAGGCGTCACGCGCGTTGCGGAAGAAAGAAGGCGAAGTTGTTTCGGTGGTGGCGGAAGTGCTCTCTTCGATTCGCGTGGTCAAAGCGTTTGCGCGCGAAGACTATGAAGAGGCTCGTTTGGCGCAGCAGAGTCTGGAGAACGTCGAGATCGCGTTGCGCGCTCGGAGTTTGAAGGCGAAGCTGGCGCCGGTGGTCCAGGTGATCGTCGCCGTGGGAACGTGTCTCGTGCTCTGGTACGGCGTCAATCTCGTGCTGACGAACCAGATGACGTCGGGCTCGCTGCTCGTGTTCCTGCTATATCTGGGCAAGATGTACAAGCCGATGCGCGATCTCTCGAAGATGACCGACACGATGTCGAAAGCGGCGGTCAGCTACGAGCGCATTCATGAAGTGATCGAGACCGAAGACGACGTACGCAATCTGCCTGGGGCGAGGAAAGCGCCGCCTTTCAAAGGCGAGATTGAATTCGAGCACGTTCACTTCGCTTACGACAACGGTTACGGAACTCTTCGCGATATCAATCTACATGTCGCGCCCGGTCAGCTCGCGGCGCTCGTCGGTCCAACCGGCGCCGGGAAGTCGACGATCGTAAGTTTGATCGGACGGTTCTACGATCCGCAGCAGGGTTCGGTCAAAATAGATGGCCACGACGTGCGCAGTTACAAGATGAAGTCGCTGCGGCGGCAGATGAGTTTTGTTTTGCAGGAGACGCTTCTCTTCCGCGCGCCTGTCTGGCAGAACATCGCCTACGGACGGCCGGAAGCTTCGCGCGAGGAGATCCTGCGGGCGGCGGAGTTGGCCAACGCCGATGAGTTCATCCGCAAGATGCCGCAGCAGTACGACACGATGGTTGGCGAGAAAGGCGTGACTTTGTCCGGCGGCCAGCGCCAACGCATCGCCATCGCGCGCGCGATCATTCGCAACGCGCCGATCCTGATCCTCGACGAGCCGACGTCAGGTCTCGACGCTGCTTCGGAAGAGCTGGTGTTCGAGGCGCTGGGGCGGCTGATGGAGGGTCGAACGACGATAGTCATCGCACACCGTTTGGCAACGGTGCGCCGGGCGGATGTGATCTTCGTGATCGACGGTGGGACGATCGTCGAGCGCGGCACGCACGAGCATTTGCTGGCCGCCGGCGGACTGTATTCAAAACTCTACGAGATCCAGTTTCGGGATGAGGCAGACTTGTCGTCTGTTACTTGAGCGGAACAAAAAGCGAGCGTGAGTGGAACGGCCCCTTGAGCCCTTATTCCATTCCACCCACACTCAAAACACAGGGACGTTCCCCCCTCTCGCTTGGTTGAAAAACCCTGTGTTGAAGTCAAGAAGCCCTTACTAACAACATTCGCATACTAGCGCGCAGCCACCGTCGGTTCTTGCAGCTTCTTGTCGGTTTTATCAGCTATTTGCGGTACTGAGCGCCGCGGTCCGAGTGTTCTAATTCTTCGCTCGGTGGTGTTTAATGAGCGGAGGAACCCCCAATGAGAAGAGTCCTGCTCGTTGCCGCTCTGCTGGCCGCCTTTGCCGCACCGGCGCAAGTCGCCACTACCGGTCACAATTACGAGTTCGCGAACGGAAACTGTTTCGACGGGCAGAAGTTTGTGCGACGGACGTTCTACTCCGTGAGCGGCGTGTTGAGTAGCAAGCGCCCGGGGCATGTCGATCGCGTCTTTGATCTCACGGGCAAGTACGTGGTGCCGCCGTTTGGCGAGGCTCACAACCACAATCTCGACTGGGCCAGCGATGCAAACTTCGCGCGCATCAGGAAGATGTACCTCGAGGCCGGAATCTTTTATGTGAAGAACCCGAACAGTCTGCTCCGGTCGAAGCAGCCGACGTGGGCGCACATCAACCTGCCGGATAGTGTCGATGGCGTGCTCTCGAATGGCGGGCTGACCGGTTCGGGTGGTCACCCGATCGAGATCGTCACGCCGCAGCGCGGCTTCAAGCCGGACGATGGCGAGGGAGGTTTTTACTACGTCATCGACAACGCCGCCGATCTCGAACGCAAGTGGCCCACCATCAAAGCGGGCCAGCCTGACTTCATCAAGACTTACTTGCTCTACTCGGAGGAG
>JBKPPP010000260.1:0-6785 GCA_046733615.1 Acidobacteriota bacterium
GATCGTGCAGGGACGCCATCCTGTCATCGAGGCTTTTATCGACGAGCCGTTCGTGCCGAACAGCGTCTATCTCAACAACTCGACCGACCGGTTGCTGATCATCACCGGACCAAACATGGGCGGCAAGAGCACGATCCTGCGCCAGACCGCGATCATCTGCATCCTCGCGCAGATTGGTTGCTTCGTTCCCGCCGAGCGCGCGCGGCTGCCGTTGCTCGATCGCATCTGGACGCGCGTGGGTGCGTCAGACGATTTGACGCGCGGCCGTTCCACGTTCATGGTCGAGATGACGGAGACGGCGGCAATTCTGCACAGCGCGACGCCGCGTTCGCTCGTGCTGCTCGATGAGATTGGCCGCGGCACCGCGACGTTCGATGGCTTGTCGATCGCGTGGGCCGTCGCGGAGTACCTCCACGATTCGGCGGAGCATGCGGCGAAGACTCTCTTCGCGACGCACTATCACGAATTGACGGAGCTGGCCGAGCGTCTGCCCGGCGCGCAGAACTATCAGATCACCGCGACTGAGCGCGAAGGCGAAGTTGTGTTTCTGCATCGGCTCGAACGCGGCCGCGCGTCGAAGTCTTACGGCATCGAAGTAGCTCGGTTAGCGGGACTGCCGCCGCCGGTACTGGCGAACGCGCGCCAGGTGCTGGCGCGTCTCGAGCGTTACGAGTTGGACGTGTTTGCTGAGGAAGAGTCGCAGATTGAAGCGGCGCCACAGATAGAAAAGGCCAGGGCCGCCAACAGCCCCGTGGACAAAGCAGTGACCCGCGCCGCGCGTCGAAAGCTCGCCGCGCAAGCCTCTCTGTTCGATCTAGCGAATCAGAAAGTCGTGGAAGAAATCCGCTCCGCCCCTCAGTCACTCACCGCCGAGGAAGCCAAAGAGCTGCTATTCAAGCTTAAAGACCAGCTACTGTAAAAAAGATCGTGATTTGGTCGAAAAGGTGCTCAGTCTAGGAGAATACGCAATAGCAGTAAAAAACTCCTTAGCTCCGCCCCAAAGAACTTTGCGCTCTGTTTACTTGTCCAGCGAAGCGACAGCCTTGATTGAAGCAGCGGGAGCGTCGAGTAAGTCACCGGACGCTTCGATTTCTTGTACTTGGTCAGATCGAGACCAGTGTCTGCTCATTGGAGATTCCGTTAAGCGGATTATATTGACCGTCTCCAAAGTAAATCATGCCGTCGAGGGTGAATGCAGCTGCGTCCATCGGAACATACCAAGGAATACCGTGATCCCAAGTAATTGCGTCAACCATGGAACGCTCAAAGAACTTAGACAGATATTCCTTAACGCATGAAGGGAAACCCGGGTACTTAATTGGTTCGTTCCTATATAGTTTTTTGTCGGCTTTAGATCTGATCGCTCTTGCGCATAGTCTGCTAAACTTACCTTGCCTGTTGTAGATCACCTCTCGGTATGGTTGCACTTGCAGTCAGTTGTTTTTCTTGCGCTGTTGCGCCTTGGTTGGACAACGTAGCTGGCTGTCCTCTTTCTTTGGTTCGTAGGTGACGATTTCTACGTCTTCACATCCGTTTTCAAGTTGTGTCTGAACCATAACACCGTCATCCTGGTTCTCATAAAACGCCCAATTTCGGATGTTGGGATCCGGAATTCGCTTGTATTTGCGTAGATCAAGTTGAAGATCTCGAAGTAAAGTGATTGCTTTGGGATAAACCCTGATTTGAAGGACGGTCCCGACTGGCACATTCCATTGCCCAATTTCGCTCGCCTTACAAGGACCATCGGAATACCACACGTGAACCTTCTCCGTTTGCGTGTCATAGATGAATGTTTTGCCAACCGAATCCCTTGCAGGTCCGAGGAGCTTTTCTACCTCCTGACGCGTTGCCTGTAGCGGCGTTAATCCGGACCAAGAGTTCCCTTGCGTGGTGATGGGAGTCGGGACGACATTTTGACAAGGCGTCATGGAAGGCCGCCAAGCGAAGTGTTTGTGGGAACTTCTAGCGAAAGATACGACGTCGTTATGATTAGAGGAACTCAGCCCAAGGGAGTTTTTCATTCTATAGAAACCGTGTACTTGCGAGCTTGGGTGCTCACGTTTGAAGTCTACCGACGTCGATCCAGACGGGACAATTCCCAGAATGTTCTCGACATAGACCGTAAGCAAAATAAGGAGTAACCCTGCGAGTTGACAGTTAGGGTGTACAGTTTTTGTCATTTGCTGACCTCACAGAATATTCGTTCAATGTTGTGGAAGTAGCTACTGTACCCACCGTCATATCGATCTCGAGCATTTCCTTTGTACGCTGCATCGAAAACGGTGCTCTGAGGTCGTAGCGGGTTTTTTGCGGCAAACTCTGGAATGTTATGGACAGCCACCGCAAGCTCGTAGTCCCAGTACATTTCTTTACCGCCCGCCAAGTGGTCCTGGCTTGCTGCTGCGCCTCAACCCGCAGCAGCGGCCAACAAGCATCAGTCAAAAGCCCACCTGTAATAACTCAAAGAAGCCCGTGTGCGGTGAGGTGTGACGTTTTGTGCTTGGCGGCCACACTACAACGTAGGACATGAAACCTGCAATAACTTTAAGGAGAAAGAAAATATGAAACGCTTCCTCAGTATTAAAATCCTCGTGCTCACGCTTGCACTCCTGGCCGGCAGTGTCGCGGCAACGGCAACCGAACGTCCCTTTTCATTCAACGGAGGAGGAGTCGCTGTTCCAATCCTGAACGGAGCCGGGCAGCCGATTGGCATTGACGTAACGGGTTCCGGTAACGGCACTCATCTCGGCACGTTCACTACAATCGGCAAGGTCTTTTTCACTCCGGATCCCAACGATCCGACTCAGATCATTCCGACGGGTGAGGCTACTCTGACGGCCGCCAACGGCGACAAGCTGATCTTCGTTGTGGCAGATGGGTCGCAGAGTCTCGTCACGGGCATCGGTACCGGACACTTTCGCTTCACAGGCGGTACCGGCCGTTTTGCAAACGCTACCGGCATCATCAGCTACGTAGTCGAGCAGAACTTCCTAACGGGAGCTTATACCGTCACGGGAGTCGGAAGCATCGATTACTAATCCCATTCGCCTCGCTGTTTTTTCAAGTAGCCACGGCTCTCACAGACCTAATCTGTGTGACCGTGGCTATAGCTACTGTGAAGTGCTGTCGCGGCCGTTGCCTTCCAGGTCGCGCCACTTGCTCTCATCGACGCCGAAAATCAACAGCCAGAAGATCATCACGATTACGATTAGCAAACCGACTGGCGCAGTGAACATGAACATGCGAGAGCCGAATGGCGGGTAGATAAACGTAAACCAGCACAGGCCGGCAATCATCCCAAGCACACCCAGCCAGCGCGGCAGGAAGGTTGAACGGAAGATTAGATAGCCGTTCAGCGGCACGGAAATTCCGAAAAATGCCATCGCCATCGAGGCGCCAGAGGCATTCGCTCTGAAAAGCACCAAAGCAATCGACTGTAACTGTTCCGGTGTGAATCCATGCAGGGCGGGGTTTACGATGCTGCCTGGAGTTGACGCGGCGCCAAGCACCCAGAGCGGCGTAAAATAGAAGACGCGCGCGACGGTCTTTATGACGCAACCGGCGAGATCGATGAACGCGGCCGTCAAAGCTATCGTCCTGTTCACCGGTCGAAGCAGGCTATACCAAAGAGCGGTGGTCGTAACGTTGGCAATCATCTCGATGAGATAGATACTGAGGCTCAGTTTGAATAACCCTTTGTGCGAAAGGATATTGTTCGCCGTGGCAGCAGCATCAGAGGAGACAATAAGCCTGTTGCTGATGAAACCCTGGGCGATTACGCCACCAAGAATCGTCAGCAGTATGAAGAGTCCGAGCATGCGGGCGAGCGTGCGTGGGCGAGATTGGCTGATCATGTCCGCAGAGTACGCTGATAAAGGGGAAATGGTTCAGCTTCGGCCGTCTCGGGCCGCAGGCTCATACCGGTGGCAATGTCGTTCGCGTCAGAAACGAGCTGCGACGAGTGTCCACTGAAGGCCATGAAGCTCGAAGCAGGGGCGACCGGCCATCGCTTCTAAGGTTGAACTTGTCAGTCGATGAGTAAAGTCGGCGATGGTGATTCTCGGATTTCGCCGACGTCTCAGCGCCGAATCAGGATCAACAAACCGGCTGCAATCGCCAGCACTGCGAGCACTGTATTGACTGTCGGTGTAGCTCGAACGTTTAGTAACGGTAAGAGCCCGGTAAGAATTAACCAGACAGCGAGTAAGATCATCCCCAGACTTCTTCCTGCCAGAGTGTTAGTTATAGCCAAGCTACTTCTCCTCTCTTATTAACGTTCTGAGTTCTTTGCGTAGACCATTCTGGATCGAGCGGAGCAAAAAAACCAAACCTGTGCCATATTCTGCAAGCACTGCTAACAGGAGGGAGTACGCATGACAGACAAGATAGAGGCGCCGATAGCCAAGGCACAATTGCTGATTCGCAAACCCGTTCGAGAGGTGTTCGAAGCGTTAATTGATCCTGCCATTACATCCCGTTTCTGGTTCTCAAAAGGTAGTGATCGACTCGCTGCGGGAAGGCGGGTCAGGTGGGATTGGGAGATGTATGGTCACCACACTGAGGTTGACGTGAAGGCGATTGAAATTAATAAACGAATTCTCATCGAATGGAACGGACCTGAAAATTCGACCTCGGTAGAGTGGACATTCGAGGATAAAGGCAATAACACGACCTTCGTCGTCGTCAAGAATTGGGGGTTCAAGGGAGATGCCGATAAAGTCGTGGCCGCCGCGATCGATTCAACTGGTGGCTTCACGTTCGTTCTCGCAGCGATGAAAGTATTTCTCGAGCACGGAATCGAACCGAATTTCGTCGTTGACCACGCCCCAGATGCGCTCGTCGAAGGATGGACCTCACGTTGAGAATTAGATCGTTTCTGGTTGAATTCGAACACGAATTCGGTTAGCAGAACTGCGTCGAAGAATTGACATTGACTTTGCAGCCCGACGGGAATAAGCTGCGCCCCGTTTCACAGAAGGCTGACCCCCGGGCCTCTGCGTCCTCGCATACTCGCTACCTCAGCCTTCCATCTGTACCACGAAGAACAGGCTCACGTTCCTCATCCCGAGAATCTATGCGCAAATCCGTTCACAAACAGAATCAAACTCAGAATGATGGCTCAAGGAAGGCGGCGCCCACGCCGGACAGCAATACGAACGCAATCCTCCAATTACAATCTATCATCGGCAATCAGGCTGTTTTGAATTTACTCGAGTCGCAGGAGCGGAATCCTGATCTCGAAGAAGACCCGCAGGCTGACAAAGGTGAGGCATCACTACAAGACGAGTGCGACAAAGACGCCGCGCTCGATGCTGAGTTTGACGAATGGATCCATTACGATCCCGATAAAGATGCTGAAGAGACGGCAATAGTTAATCGAATCAACAAGGAAATCTTCGGGCCGATCAACCGGGAGCGAAACAAAATCGCAGCGGACTCCTTCGAGAACACGGAGGCGAAAAAGAAAGCTTTCCCGATCACCGGTCGCCCCGAAATCAATGCGAGTCCAGAGCTGATGAAGTTGTACGACACGCCTAGCTACACCCGGCTGCATTCCACTGCTGATGAAGATATAGACACACAGCGATCGATCGGTCTTACTCAACCCCTGGGAGACCTCTCCGCCACCGGCAAAATGGAAGGTACCACTTTCGGCGCAATAAGCCCGCCGACTACAATATGGGACTACCACGGCGACGCGGCGAAGGCCGCTGTCGGCAACTTGGACACAACAGTCGATTCCCCTGACATCAAGGGAAACGAAAACATCTCCGGCTATGCTGAGTTCAAGGATTCAAAGGGCCAGAGACTTTTCGTGCCGCAACTCGGGTTTAGCCGAAAGCCGCCGATCGATACGCGGCAGGTCATGTGTAAAGACGTTCCTGTAGTAAAACCAGGAGAGGCGAAGCGACGGGGCGGACCCACTGGACAGAACGTTACCAGTTCCAGCCTCGCCGACATATTCCATGGCGGGAAACATTTTTTCTCCACGCGCAAAAGTCCTACCATTACCGGGAAGGACAAGGTGCTCGGGTATCGCTCTGGTCCTGGTAAGCCACCACAGTGGAAGTCCAGGCAACTTCCTGACGACCCGGATGAGCGGAAGAAAATCAAAAAGAATCTGCGTGAGCAGGCCGAGGAGTTTATCAAGGCCAAGCGCAAGAACCATGAGAACCTCCAGCAGTACTATCAGCAGCGTGCCGCCTTCATCGCAAAGTATAAGGACCTCCTGAAATGAGATTCGGTTCGCACCCATGTAGCGAATGCTTGTAACCCCTGGACCGATTCGCACGCGTTTGACTTGTGTAGGCATTCCGGCATAAAAACAACTATCAAATCCAACAACCGAATCGAGGCGCATCCAAATGAAGAAGCGAATCCATGCAATGGTTTCGTTCGCAGCCGTGCTTACTTTCGCACTCGCGTGCACAACCACTCCAACCACGCCGAACATGAACTCCGGCCCAGCTAACAACTCCGTCCTGAACGAGTTGAAACCCGCTTTCGACTCGATCACCACAAACGACATCCTGCAACACATCAAAGTGCTGTCAGCGGATGAGTTCGAAGGCCGCGGTCCAGGGACAAAGGGTGAAGAGCTCACCGTAAAGTATCTGACCGAACAGTATCAACGCCTGGGCTTAACGCCCGGAAACCCGGACGGCACGTATGTGCAGAAAGTTCCGCTGGTCGGATTTACCGGCGCGCCAACGGCTTCATTCACTGCCGGCGGCAAGCAGCTAGACCTGAAATTCCCGGAAGACTATGTGGCGGTTTCACGCCGG
>JBKPPP010000261.1:0-12561 GCA_046733615.1 Acidobacteriota bacterium
ACCGTCGACGACGTGCTCGCGCGTGCGCCGCGCGTCGATGTCGCTTATAAGGCCGTGCCGGGAAACACTGCCGACTTTTACGCGCTCCAGGTGTTGTCGGCTGCGTTGCAGAACGGACAGAGCTCGCGGCTTTATCAGAAGCTCGTGAAAGAGAAAGAGATCGTCACGACCGTATTTGGCGCGATGGATGAGAAACGCGGCGTCGGCGCGCTCTACACGAGCGCGACTCTCAGGCCAGGCGTCAAAACGGAAGACGTCGAAGCCGCCATCTACGCCGAGATCGATCGCTTGAAGAAAGAGCCGATCGCCGATTGGGAGCTGCAAAAAGCGAAGAACACGACGCGCCGCGGTTTCATCAACAATCTTCAGAGCTCACTCAGTCGGGCCATCACCCTCGGTCAGTACACCACGTACTACAACGAGCCCAATCTGATCAATCAACGCGTGGACAAAGTTGCAGCGGTAACGATCGCCGACGTGCAGCGCGTGGCCAACAAGTATCTCAACGACACGAATAGGACCGTGGTCATCACCATGCCGCAGGCCAAGGCCAAGCCGGCGACGGGCTCGTCTGGCAAGTAAAGGAGTCATGAAGCAATGAGAATTATGAACAATAGAAGCAACAGTGTCGTCGCGCTGATCCTCGTCGCGCTCGTTTCGTCGCTAACCTTCGGCCAGGCGAGACCCGCGCCTGCGCCGCAGAGCACGAAGGGAGCAGTAATCAAAGGCAAGGCGCCGGTCAACAAAAACGTGCTGAAGGTGAAACTTCCGCGCCCCGAAGAAGCCACGCTGCCCAACGGGCTGAAAGTGGTCCTGCTCAACAGCACCAAGGTCCCCACCTACACCATGCAGATGGTCGTTTTGAGTGGCGGTCTTTCAGACGCGCCTGACTATCACGGTCTCGCCAATTTCACCGCGAGCCTGCTGCGCGAAGGCACGGCGAAGCGTTCCAGCAAACAGATCGCCGAACAGGTCGATACACTCGGCGCTACGCTCGGCGCAAACTCCGGCTATTCTTCAATGGCCAGCACGGTGACTGCGTCTGGTCTCGTCGAAAACTTCGATCAAACTCTCGAGCTCTTTGCCGACGTCATTAGAAATCCGACGTTCCCGCAGGATGAGGTCGACAAGTACAAGAAGCGGACGCTGGCCAATCTTCAGCTCCAGCGATCGAATCCGCAGTTTCTGGCGCAGGAACAGTTCAGCCGCGCCATCTACGGCACCGGGCATCCGGCTTCGTTGGTTGCGCCGCCGGCTGAGTCGCTGAAGAAGCTGACGAGCAAAGACCTCGCCGCGTTTCACGACAAGTACTACCGGCCCAACAACGCGATCTTCGCGATCGTGGGCGATATCACGATGAAGGAGCTGATGCCGAAGCTCGAAAAAGCATTCGGCGATTGGGAGAAGGGCGATGTTCCGGCGACGACGATCCCGCCCGCACCCGCGCAAGCTGATGCGAAGATCTACCTGATCAATCGTCCCGGCTCAGTGCAGACCGTGCTGCAACTCGGCACGCTCGGCATCGAGCGGACCAGCCCGGACTACTTCGCCGTGCTGCTGGCTGATCGTGTGCTTGGCGGTGGTCCTTCGGGGCGTTTGTTCCTGAACCTGCGCGAGGACAAGGGCTACACGTACGGCGCGTACAGCGGCTTCAGCGGTTCGAAATTCCGAGGTACCTGGGTTTCGAGCTCCGAAGTGCGGACTGACGTGACGGAAGGCGCGATGAAGGAGTTCATGTACGAGCTCAATCGGCTGCGCGACGAGAAGGTCGGAGCGGAGGAGCTACAGAACGCGAAAACAGCGATCATCGGCAGCTTCGCTTTGTCGCTCGATCAGCCGCAGGCGTTGCTGCAAAACGTGATCACGCAGAAGCTGTACGGTTTGCCGGCCGACTATTGGGACACGTACCCGCAGAAGGTTTCGGCCATCACGGCTGACGACGTGCAGCGCGTCGCGCAGAAGTACCTCGACCTGGGCCACCTGCAAGTGGTTGCGGTCGGCGATGCTTCGAAGGCGCGTGAAGTGCTGGCGAAGTACGGGAAGGTTGAGCTGTTCGACGCTGACGGCAAGCCCATCACGGGTCCGACAGAGAACAAGTAATCCGGCTACTGAGCCGCGGAGTAAGCACACGGATCGGAACCAAGTGTTCCGATCCGTGTTTCTTTGTGTTGATGCCTGCTGCTACGGCTTTGCGGTGAAGTCTACGTCTTTCTGGTCGTCAATCAGGGCGGCAAACGTTCGGTCGACAGGTGCGAAGCTGTAACCATCCTTCGACGGTATGATGCGGTAGGTCTTCTGCGACGGCGCGACGGTGAACGAGTAGTTACCTTCGTTGTCGGTGGTGGAAGCGAGCACGCTGCCGGAGGGACTGATCAGCACCACGGTCACGTTCGCGAGCCCTGTCTTGTTTGCGTCGAGCACGCGGCCGGTAATCCGGATCGTTGTGTGAACACGCGACGCGGCTGCGCGAAGAGATTCGTCTGAAATCGGTTCCGGCGATTTCGGCTGCTCAGGCGTTGGCGTTGCAACCGGCTCCGGTTTTGGCGCTTCAGCCGCAGGTTCGGTTTTGGGTGCTTCAGCCGTTTTCGCGGGTTCGGTAGTAGTTCCATTCAAGCGATCTTCAAACCCGTCCATCGAGCCGTAAATCTTCTTGTAGAGTTGCTCGATCGCGGGCCGCCGCACGGAATCAGGTTCGCCGCCCTTGTAACTCTTGAGGTAATAATCGAGCGCCTGCTCCTTCTGACCCGTCTGTTCCAGCACGACGCCGAGATGCCACAGCGCGCTGCGCCACAACGGCGTGTTCACCGGCAGCACCTGTTCCGCCTGTTTCAGGTGCTCGATCGCGGCGGGATACTTCTCCTGATGGAACATCGCCCAACCTTCGAGATCCTCGATCCGACCTTTCAGAATGTTTGACAGCACACTCTGCGGCGCGTCTGCCACGTCGGGAATGCTTCCCGCCGAAATCGCGCGCAAGCGCAGATCCCTGAACTCGTCCGCCTGCACGGCCATCGTCAAAACGGGAACGGTGAGCGCGTCGTCGGAAGCCTTTCTCGCGGCGGCGGTGAGCTCCAGCACTGTCGGTATGGCGGTGTTATTTCGAAGCAGCCGGCTCGCGGCGTATACCTGCCGAAACGCGCGCATGTTGTCTGTGCCCGCGGCGAAATCCTGAGCCGCAGCGACTGCCGCAGCTTCGTTGATCTTTTCACCTTCGGCGGGCGCGATCGCGGTGGTCAGCGCGAGCAGCGCTTTCAGACTGTTTGCGTTCGCGGCGTTGTCGGCTGCTGTTGGCTGAAAGATCCCGGCGCGACGCTCGGGCGCGAGCAGATCCAGGAAGCTCGCATCGCTCGCCGGCAGGTGTCCGGCAAGTTGCGTGTGAATCTGTCCTTCCTTGATCTCGAACGACTCGCGCAAAACATCCGCTGCCTCCTGGTACAGACCCATCGCGGAGAGCACGTTCGCCAGCTCGTAATTCAGCGTCGGGAATTTTCCGTACTGCCGCGCGTAACGTATCGCGCGTTCAGCGTCCAGCGGCCGCTTCGCGCCGAGAAAGGCGTGGGCCAACGCGATCTGCGCCCACGTGTAGCGCGATTCAACTTCGACCGCTTTCCGCGCGAGGTCCAAAGCCTTGTCGTTGTTGCCGTGGGCGACGTGCCAGTAGGCGGCGCCCGTGAGCAATGGAAGATTGCGTGGCTCGGCCGCCAGCGCGGCTTCGAGCTCGGTGTTGGCTTCGTCTGCGCGCGAGAGTTCGAGCAGCGAGATCACTTTGCCGGCGCGCGCGGCGCGGTCTTTGGGATCGAGCAGGAGCTGTTCGTTGTAGAGCGCCAGCGCGTGTTCCGCTTTGCCCGTCGCACGGTAAAGATCCGCGAGACTGATGCGCGATGCTTTCGAGGTTGGATCGAGTTCGAGTGCACGTTTGTACTCGGCCGCGGCTTCGTCGAGACGCAAAGAGATGTGCAGGCCGAGCGCGAGCACGCGATGCGCTTCGGCGAGATCTGGCGCCAGCTTCACGGCGGTTTCGCCGAGCCGGATGGCTTCGTCGCTGCGCTCGATACCCAGATAAAAACCGGCCAGACCCGCCAACCGTTTCGCATCTGAGCCGAATTTCGTCTCCACATTGCGCGCCGCTTTGAAAGCAGCTTCGCGTTCGCCGCGCAGGTACAGGTTTGTCGGAATCTGCGCGATGACGCCGCTGAAGAGCTTGTCGGCCGTGTTCGCCGGGTCTGCCTCGTCGATCGCGAGCAGTAGATGTTCGACGCCGCCCGCGGTGTCGCCGTTCTTCAGTTTCTGATCGCCGATGGTGGCGTGTGCGCTCACCAGGTACTCGATCGCGCGCGGGCGTTCCTTCGAATCAGGATGAGTGTTGAGCCATTCTTTCAGCTTGGCGACGCGTTCCGCCACTGGCAGCACCAGCGTCAGTGAAACGGTTTCTTCGTCGTCTTCAGCGGCAACTGGCTGCGTCGCCGTTTTCTTCACCGCTGGCTTGGTGAGCGTGGTTGTGCCACGGGCGTTCAGAGTGCGGCGTGATGCCGGTTTCGCCGGCTGCGTTTTTGACGACTCAGGGAGAAGATCAATTTTCGGCGACTCGCTGGCGGCAGATTCAACGTTAGAACCGGATTCAGGCTTCGGACTTTCAGACGGGACGGCTTCCGTCGGTTTGGGAGATTCCGAGGGAGCAGCTTCCGGCGTCGGCTTTGGACTCTCCGCAGGACTGGCATCGGGTGAAGGCGTCTCGGTAGGAGTCGGATCGGCCTTTGGTCCCTCAGGCGCCGGTGGCGTCGCTTGCGGCTCGGCTACCTTCGCCGCTTCGGCGACGACGCGCGGCCGTGTCTTGTCAGCCTCGCGTGTGCCACTCGATATGGGTTTAGACGAATCGGTCGCGGTTGTCGCTGAGTTTGCGACCGCCACCGCCGCGGACGGATCCAGCTCGGCCGCATTGAAACCAACCTTCTCAGCCACTGCGTTCACGAACACGTGCACGCCGTCCGCGATCGCATCGGTGAAGCGCCCTTCACTCAACGGGGCGCGCATCCGGTAACTCATCTCGCCCAGCACACCGTCCGGCAGTTGTGGCTGAACCGTGCGGCTGAACTGTGTGAACGAACTCTTCGTCGACGCAGCAACCACGAGCAGCAGCGTCTTTCGCCGGCTGTTGTTCGCTCCGATGTTCCACGCCTGCGCGAGCCGTTGCGAGAATTCGGCGATCTCCCGGCCGTTCGTGCTGTCGACCATGGCGACGTAGAGCTCGATCTTGGTTTTTTCTTTGAAGTTCGCCAGCAGCGTTTCCAGTTGGCTGCGCGTCTGCGGGTCGATGAGGTTCGCCGCGTCGCTGATGTGAGTCGTGGGCGAGGGAAGCTGGATCGATTGGGCCAGCGGCGTCGCGGTAATCACGAGAAAAAGTGCGACGGCGACGAAGACTGCCAGGGCGAAGTTACACGTTCGAAGTAGTGGGAGCATTCGTTTTGTTTTGTTCCGCGTTGAGTTTGGGGGACGATTCGGCGAGCATGATACCATCTCTCATTCCATGAGCGAATTAGATGAAGCGTGGGCGGTGGCGCTGAAGGAAGCCGAGCTAAAGGCCCGGCTCGCCGGCCGCGGCGATCTCGCCGAGTATCTATCGCTCCGCAATTCCAACGATCTGCTGCGCAAAGCGGGTATCGATTGGCTCGTGACGAGCTTCACAGCGCTCGCGGGCGACGCAAATCGCGCGGGCGCCAGTATTCAGATTGCGAACGAAGACGGCCATCGGTTCAGTATCGGCACTTCCACGATGGTCGGGCGGCGGGTGACGCTCAGTAACGGAGTGCGCACGCTGTTTGTCGAAGCGGGCTGGCCGCGTGTGCCGCGCGACGGCGTAGTGCGCGGTGGCGGGCTCGCCAGCGCCCACATTCGCCACCTGGGAATCCGTTCCGCCGGCGAGGAACTGTTACTCGCAAAATCCATCACCGGCGTTCCGAAGTGGCTCTCCCTCAAGCGAAAACAGCATGCCTTCCACGAGTCGGACATCCGCCGTCACCTCGCCATCCTGCTCGACCAGCACCGCTGACCGCCCAGCCCGGCGTGGGCAACGATTTCCGTCAGACCCTGCACCTTTTGCCGCTCGCGAATCTCTGAGTGTCACTTTTTCTCAATAAAAACAGCCATAGCCCGCAAAGGCACGGTGCTTGCCAAACAGCCCTTCAGCGAAGAGCTGGCTGAGGATCAATCCCCAGACCGAAGTGACTTCTGAGGAGATTAGAAAATGACGAACCGACACACACTGAAGTTTTCAATATTCGCTGCTGCGATCCTGGCGCTGAGCCTGCCTGCCGCAGCCGCTGCCCAATGGGGAGGCTATCCTCAAGATCGTTACCCAGACAATCGCAACAACGGCCGGTACGGACGCTACGATGAGCGAGCCCTGCGCGATTCAGTTCATCGGCTCGATCGATTGTCGAAGGACTTCGAGCGCGACATGGATCGCGCGCTGGACCGCAGCCGTACCAACGGAACGCGCCAGGAAGATCGCATCAACGATCGGGTCCACCAGTTTCGTGACGCCGTCGGCGATCTGAAATCACGCATCGGCAATGGTCGCGACTTGAACCGCAGTGCTGACGAAGCGCGCCGCGTGTTGCAGGAAGGTCAGGAGTTGGATCGCTTTGCGAGCCGCGCTCGCTGGTCTGATGGCCGTGTTGCTTCCGAGTGGTCGCAGATTCAGCAGGAGCTGCGATTCCTCAGCGACGTTTACGGCTTCCGCTACGACGGTGGCTATGGCCGCGACGATGACTATCGCCGCAACCGTAACAGTAACAACAACGACTGGTGGCGAAGAATTCCATTCCCTCGGTAATTAACCCCTCGGTTTGAACTGCATCTGCTCGTACCCTACCCGTTCTAAGTACTTCCTTCGAAGGCCTCGGCAAAACCGGGGCCTTTGCCTTTGCGAAATCATTGGCTCGGTCATCCGTTAAATCCCTGTCCCTGTCTTCGTCACGACTTGTGCGCCGCGGGGCTGTTGTGTTTCTTTGAGGCAATGCCCGGCACGCTTTATCTCGTTGCGACACCAATCGGAAACCTCGCGGACATCACTCATCGCGCACTTCAGATATTGCGCGACGTGGCGATGATCGCGTGCGAAGACACGCGCCACACACGCAAGCTGCTTCAGCATTACAGCATCGAAACGAAGACCGTCAGCTACCACGAGCACAACGAGCAGCAACGCGCGTTGGAATTAGTTGAGCTGCTTAAGCAGGGAAGCGACGTCGCCGTAGTTTCGGATGCCGGCACCCCTGCCATCAGCGATCCCGGATTCAGGTTGGTACGCGCGGCGATCGAGAATGAGATTCCGGTAGTCCCGGTGCCTGGCCCAAGCGCTCTGATCGCCGCGTTGATTGCGGCAGGCCTGCCGACGGACGAGTTTTTCTTTGGCGGATTCTTGCCGGCGCGATCCACGGCGCGGCGATCGCGTCTCGACGAGCTTCGCTCGGTGCCCGGCACGCTGATCTTTTACGAAGCGCCGCATCGACTCGCCGCGTCGCTCCGCGACGCTTACGAAGTGCTCGGCGAACGCGAAGCGGTCGTCGCGCGCGAGTTGACGAAGCTGCACGAAGAGATGCGCCGGGGGCGTTTGAGCGAGCTGGCCGAACATTACGCCAAGACAGAACAGCCGCGCGGCGAAATTGTTCTGCTGATCGATCGAACCGAACTGAAGCAAGCGACAGCCGGAGACGAGAAACCAAAAAGCATCGCCGCGCTCGTCGCCCAATTCGAACAGGAAGGTCTCGACTACCGTGCGGCGCTAAAAAAAGCAGCGCGCGAGTTACAACTCTCACGCGCCGAAGCTTACCGCCGCCTGTTGGCCGAACGCGGCCGCGACTAGGCCACCGATTACCCGGTTTCTGCTCCTTTTATCCGGAGCTGTCTTTGTTCCGCACCGAGCGAACCGACCAACACGTTTTCATGCCACCCTCACTAGCTGCCCGTCAACTGCGACGGCAAAGGCTTATCGACTTTTACCCGCGTGGCCCGGTTCGCCACTTCCCACGCCATCATATAGATCGTGCGCGCCACCTTTTCCATCTTCTGATAATCGATCTTGTCAGCCGTGTCGCCGGGCCGGTGATAGTCTTCGTGCGTGCCGTCGAAGAAGAAGATGATCGGAATGCCTTTGCGCGCGTAGTTGTAATGATCGCTGCGGAAGAAGAAACGATTCGGATCCTTCGGATCGTCGTACTTCGTATCGAACGCGAGGTTCAGAAACGATTTATTGACCGTGTTCAGCAGCTCACCGAGCTCGGTGCTCATCATCGTCGAGCCGATCACGTAGATCGCATCAGGCCCGGTCAACTCGGCGTTCCTCGGATTGGTATCGTCCGCTTTACGGCTGCGGCCAATCATGTCGATGTTGAGCTGCGCGACGATGTGGTCCAGCGGCACGGTCGGATACTCGGTGAAGTAACGCGATCCCCACAACCCTTTCTCCTCGCCGCAATGCCAGACGAACAGGATCGAACGTTTCGGACGTGTCGACGACTTCGCCAGCGCTTCGGCCATGCCGAGCAGCGCCGTCGTGCCGGAACCATCGTCATCAGCGCCGTTGCAGATCGTGTCGTTGCCCGCCGGCGGACAACCGCTGCCGACGTGATCATAGTGCGCGCCGAGCGCAACGTACTCCAATTTCAAAAGCGGATCGCCGCCTTCCCACACGGCAACAACATTCTGCGTCGGAATCGTCTCGCTGCTGCTCGAAACGCTTAGCGTGACCTTCTTCTGCGCGTTCAAGGCAAAAGGCGCGGGCAGGCTGTTGCCGTACGAGGCGGCGAAGATCGCCGTTGCATTCTGTGTCTCGTTGACTAGCAGCGAGTTGGCGATCTCCGGTGAAATGACGACTGACGGCAGCACAGTGCTCGCAGTCGCAGTCTGCGTCTGAAACTTCGCAGGAAACGTCGAACCGCGCTCGATCAGTCGCTGGCGCGCGCGCCAATTTGCGATGAATTGAAAATCGGGAATATAGATGATGCCCACCACGCCTTTTTGCTTAGCGTAGTCATTCGGGTTCAGGTAGTCTTCGCCCTGCTTACCCAGCTCGCTGCGCGGGACGCCACGGGGAAAGCCGCCCGGCACGCCGAAGATGACGGCGATCTTTCCCGCCGGATCGATGCCTTTGTAAGCGTCCATCTCTTTCGACTTCACGAACCAGCCGTTGCCCGCGAACACGAGCTGCCCGCTCGCGCTTCCCGATCCAGCGAGCGGCAGAAAGTCAGTTCCGCTGGTCAACGCGCGTCCGTTGTACTCGAGCTTCGTTTCACCAAGGTCCGCGCGATTTCGCCGCAAGTCGATGCGCTGGAAAAAACTGCCGGCGTCGCCCGCTGGTTTGAAGCCCCAGCGCGACAGGTTCATCGCCAAAAACTTTGCCGTCGTGTCGAGCCCGCGCGATGGCGTGTCGCGCCCCTCCATTTCGTCTGAAGCGATGAACGTCAGGTAATCGCGCAACTGCGCGGCGGCGATCGTGTCGACACCGCGTTGCGTGGTAACTGAGACCGCCGCAGCTTTCTTCGACTTGTTCGCAGCGCGCTGAGCGTAAGTGGCAGGAAACGTCGTGACGAGCAGACTCGCGAGCACGAGTGCAGTTAGAAATCTTCGCATCTATTCTCCAGAAAAAACCGCGTGTGTTAAGAGAACGTTGGGGAATGCTTTTGATGCGCGAAGGCTGTCGCGGGGTTATGCGTGTTGCACCGCTTGCACCAGCCGCGTCAGCGTGTCTTTTGCATCGCCGTAAAGCATGCCTGTGACCGGCTTAAAAAACAAAGGGTTCTCGAGACCGGAAAAGCCTTTGCCCTGCCCGCGCTTCAACACGACCACCGACTTCGACCTGTCCACTTCGAGAATCGGCATACCCGCGATCGGACTGCCGGGATTGTCGCGCGCGTCGGGATTGACCACGTCGTTGGCGCCGATCACGACGGCGACGTCGGTCGTGGGAAACTCGGGATTGATCTGTTCCAACTCGTACAGCGCCGAGTAGGGAACGTTTGCTTCGGCAAGCAGCACGTTCATGTGTCCGGGCATGCGGCCCGCGACGGGATGAATTCCGTACTTGACGGTGACGCCGCGCTTTTCGAGCACGTCCGCGAGCTCGCGCACGGCGTGCTGCGCCTGCGCGGTCGCGAGTCCGTAGCCGGGCACGAAGACCACTTTGTTTGCGTAGGCGAGCTGCGTGGCGATGTCGTCGAGTCCGACTTCACGCATCGAGCCTTGCTGCTCACCGCTTGCCGCCGCTGTTGCCGCGCTACCGAACGCGCCAAACAGGACGTTGGTCATCGAACGATTCATCGCGCGGCACATCAGGATCGAGAGTATGAAACCCGAGAAGCCGTCGAGTGTGCCGGCGATGATCAGAACCTTGTTCGAGAGCACGAAGCCAGTCGCGGCGGAAGCAAGTCCGGCGTACGAGTTGAGCAGCGACATCACGACCGGCATGTCTGCCGACCCGATCGGCATCACCAGCAGGAAACCAAAAACAAACGCGAGACCGGCCATGGTGAAGAACAGCGGCATCGAACCGGGCACGATGATCAGGTAGATGAAAATGACGATCGTCGCGGCGAGCAGGGCCATGTTGAAGATGTTCTGGCCCTTGTAAGTCATCGGCGTGCCGCGCACGAGTCCCTGGAGTTTGGCGAAGGCGAGCAGGCTGCCGGTGGTCGTGAGTGAACCGAGCATCACTTCGAAGCCGAGCGCACTCATCGTGATCGTTTCGAGGTGCCCGCCACTGCGATAGAACTCGGAAATGCCGACGAGCGCGGCGGCAAACGCGCCGAACGCGTGCGACAGCGCGGTGCGTTGCGGCATCGCGGTCATCGGCACCCAAAGGCCCATCGCGAGTCCGACGAGGGAACCGATCGCGAGGCCCGCGAGTATCCACGTGTAAGTGACGATCTCGTGATGCAGCAGCGTGCCGATGATGGCCATCAACATGCCAAACTCGGCGAGGTGCATGCCGCGTTTCGCGGTTTCCGGATGGCTCATGCCCTTCAACCCGAGAATGAATAGGATCGAAGCGAGCAGGTAGCTGATCTCGATGAAGTAGGTCTGCACTTTTGCTGGTTACTCTTTTTTCGCGATGTCGCGGCGCTTGAACATCTTCAGCATGCGATCGGTGATCACGAATCCGCCGACGACGTTGGTCGTCGAGCAAACGACGGCGATGAAACCGAGAATCGTGCTGACGCGGTTGAAGTTTGCTCCCGCGGTGACGATTGATCCGACGAGCGAGATGCCGGAGATCGCATTCGTTGCCGACATCAGCGGCGTATGCAGCAGCGGCGGCACGCGCGAGATCACCTGGTAACCCAAAAATGCCGCCAGTGCGAAAACGTAAAGCGCGGAGATCAATGCGTCTGCTGACATGTGCTGCTCCTAAGTCGGTTGTTTCATCATCGCCGCGACGCGCGGGTTCACGATCTGCCCCTGGTGAGTGACGCAGGATGGGCCGACAACGTCGTCGTTCATGTCGATCTGTAGCTCCCCGTTTTTGATCAGCGGCGTAAGAAACGACGTGACGTTGCGCGAGTAGAGTTGGCTCGCGTGCACGGGAACTGTCGCGGGCAGATTCGTCGGCGCGAGAATTGTCACGCCGTCACGCTCGACTGTTTGATCGGCTTTACTGAGCGCGCAGTTGCCGCCCGTCGAACCGGCCAGATCGATGACGATCGAGCCGCGTTTCATTCCGTTTACTGCTGCTTCAGTAATCAACAACGGCGCGCGCCGGCCGGGTACCTGGGCTGTCGTGATCACGACGTCGGCCGTCTTCGCGTGCTCGGCGATCAACGCCCGCCCGCGATTCATCGCTTCATCGGAGAGTTCGACCGCATAACCGCCGGCGTCTTCCGTCTTGATGCCGCCGAGATCGACTTCGAGAAATGTCGCGCCGAGTGACTTGACCTGTTCGCCTGCCGCGGCGCGCACGTCGTAACCTTCGACCACAGCGCCGAGACGTCGCGCAGTCGCGATCGCCTGCAAGCCGGCGACGCCTGCGCCGAGCACCAGCACCCGCGCCGGTGGCACCGTGCCCGCTGCGGTCATCAACAACGGAAACATGCGCGGAATGTGCGCGGCGCCGATCAGGACCGCTTTGTAACCGGCGACGGTCGCCATCGAAGAGAGCGCGTCCATCGCCTGCGCGCGCGTGATGCGCGGAATGAGTTCGACCGAGAAGGTCGTGACGCCACGCTCCACCGCCGGCAAAAGCGCGGCGGGTTCGTCTAGCGGCCGCAGAAAGCCGATCACGACCGCGCCGTTTCTGAGCCGCGCGAAATCGTCGGCTTCGGGACGGTTGACGACGGCGAGCACGTCGGCGGCGGCAAGTAGTGCGTCTCTGTCGGGGGAAACTTCTGCGCCTGCTTCGCGATACTCGTCGTCGGTGCGTGCCGCGCGCAGACCGGCGTCGTGTTCGACCAGCACCGCGCAGTTGAGACCGATCAGCTTCTTGATCGACTCGGGCATCAGCGCCGTGCGTGCCTCGCCTGGTTGTGTTTCGCGCAACACGACGATGTTCATGGCACGCTCCGTTTGCTT
>JBKPPP010000262.1:0-21352 GCA_046733615.1 Acidobacteriota bacterium
TGACTGACCATGCGTAAAGCAATCGGCCTCACTGCCTGCGCGGAATAACCGCCGGGCACGCAGTGACCTTCGACTGTCGGCATCGGCCGCAGCGTGTCGAGATCGACGCCGATCACCGACAGGATCGTGTTGATGGCCGAAATGCCGACTGCGCCGCCGGCAACAGCAGCCAGCGCGGGCTCGCGAATGTTAGTGATGTTTGGCGTCATCTTGGCCCACACCGGAATCTTCGCCACTTCCGTCACCCAGCTCGTCACTTCCTGAGTCAGGTCCGGATGCTCGCCCATCTCCGAACCCATCTTCCGCTCCGTCATGCCGTGCGGACAGGAGAAGTTGAGCTCGAAACCGTCCACGCCGGTCTCCTGGACCATGCGCGTGAGCTCCTGCCAGCGACTCTTCTCATACTCCTCCATGATTGACGCGATCAGGATGTTGTTCGGATACTCCTTCTTGATCTGCCGAAACTCGTCGAGCCAAACATCGATCGGCCGATCCGAGATCAGCTCGATGTTTTCAAAGCCGATCACTTCACCGGTCGTGCGCGAACGAAGCTTCCCGTAACGCGGCACGACGTTCACGACCTTCGCCGATTCGAGACTGACAGTCTTCGCGACCGCGCCGCCCCAACCAGCGTCGTACGACTTCGCCAGCACGCGCGCATTCGTTCCCGGCGGGCCGGAGCCCAGGACAAACGGGTTGGGGAACTTCATGCCGTTGACGGTGATCGATAAATCCATTGAACGAACTCCTTTAATCTGCGACGAGTGAGCCATAGGAATCCGGACGTCGATCCCGGAAAAACTGCCACGTGTTTCTCACCTCACGGATCTTGTCCAGATCGAGATCGGCGACGACGAGCGCGTCTTTGTCGCGCGGCGCCTCGGCGACGAACTGCCCGCGCGGATCGCAGAAGTAACTCTGTCCGTAAAACTCGCCGATGTCCCACGGCTGCTCGTGGCCCACGCGATTGATCGCACCGATGAAGTAACCATTCGCGACCGCGTGCGCCGGCTGTTCCAGGCGCCACAGGTATTCAGATAATCCCGCAACCGTCGCCGAGGGATTGAACACGATCTCCGCGCCGTTCAAACCGAGTGCGCGCGCGCCTTCAGGAAAATGGCGGTCGTAACAGATGTAAACGCCGATGCGCGCGAAGGCTGTGTCGAAGCAAGGATAGCCGAGATTGCCGGGCCGGAAGTAAAACTTTTCCCAGAAGCCGGGGTTGACGTGCGGGATGTGGTTCTTCCGATACTTGCCGAGATACTTGCCGTCCGCGTCGATCACCGCGGCAGTGTTGTAGTAGACGCCGGTGATCTCCTCTTCGTAGATCGGCACGATGATCACCATGCCGTGCTCCTTCGCGACTTCCTGCATCAGGCGCACGGTTTCTCCGTCGGGAATGCGTTCGACTGCTTCATACCAGCGCGTCTGTTGCTCGGCGCAGAAGTAAGGCGTCGTGAAAACTTCCTGCATGCAGATGATCTGCACGCCCTGTGCGGCAGCCTGTTCGAGAAAGCCGAGATGCTTCTCGATGTTCAGCCGCTTGATCTCTTCAATCGGCAGATCGGTCGGCGCTGCGTTGGTACATTGAATAAGTCCACATTTAACTGTGCGGGGCATTCGACGAATCTCCCTTCGAAATGCTGGTCAGGACGTAGTATATGCTGAATCCCAAGGCAAAAGTAACGAACCATGCGTAAGTGTAGAGGCTGTCGAAGAAGCTCGGATCGCTGACCCGGCCTCCGGGAGTGGAGGCTGCGCGCAGGAAGCCGGGAACCACCGGCGCGATCGCGATACAGAGTGTGACGATCGCACGCCAGTTGAACCCACTGCCGTAAGAATACGGGCCGTGCGGATCGAACAAACCTTCGAGATTGAGACGTTGCTTTCGCAAAACCCAGTAGTCGCAAATCAAAATCCCGGCGATCGCGCCCATCAAACCCGAGTAACCGATCAGCCACGTGAAGATGTAGGCTCCCATGGAGGACATCAGCTTCCACGGCATCATCAGAATGCCAATCACCGCCGTGATCAAGCCGCCGGTCACGTAAGAGATCAAACGCGGATTGAGGTTCGAAAAGTCGTTGGACGGAGAGACGACATTTGCCGCCATGTTCGTCGTTAGCTGAGCCGCGAAGATGACCGCGGTCGCGAACAGGATGATCAGCACGCTGTCGAAACGCGCCATCAGATCTACCGGGTTCGGAATGGCGACGCCATAGATCAGCAGCGTTGCGCTGGTCACCGCCACGCCGATGAAAGCAAATGCAGTCATCGTGAGCGGCAGTCCGAGCGCCTGGCCTAACATCTGCGATTTTTGCGAGCGTGCGTAACGAGTGAAGTCGGGGATGTTCAGGCTCAACGTGGCCCAGTAGCCGACTGAAGCAGTCAAAGCTCCTGGAAATATGCGCCAGAATTCACCGTGCTGTTTTTGCAGTGCCGCGGATTGCGTTAGAACGTGGCCCAATCCGCCGGCGCGCCATGACGCCCAGATTAGCACCACCAATCCACCGACGAGCAGCAGCGGCGCCGACCACGTTTCCAGGTACTTGATACCCTCGACGCCTTTCATGATGATGAGAACCTGAATGCCCCAAAACAGAAGGAACGCAATCCACGTGTGCAAAGGAACATCGAGAACCGAGGTCGATAATGACTTCCAAGCCGGAAACATGAAGCTGACGAGAACATCGATCGCGGTGCCGCCAATCCACGTCTGAATGCCAAACCAGCCGCAAGCAACGATCGCTCGCAACATCGCCGGCACATTCGCTCCCTTCGTGCCGAACGCCGCCCGGCTCAGCACGGGAAACGACACGCCGTACTTCGTTCCCGCGTGCGCGTTGAGAACCATTGGAATGAGCACGATCGTATTGCCGAGCAGGATCGTGATCATTGCCTGCCACCAGTTCATACCCGCTTCGATGAATCCGCCGGCGAGCGTGTAAGTGGTAATGACTACGCTCATGCCGATCCAGAGCGCAGCGATATTCCATGTGGACCAGGTGCGTTCCTTGATTGTGGTTGGGGCGAGATCCCGATTCCAGAGCGGGCTGTGAGAAACGTCAGATTGTAGTTCGACAAAATCGCGTTGAGTGGGGGAATCAGTCGTCATTCGGTTGCATCCGGGGTTAAATAGCCACGCAGGTGCCTCGTTTCAAAAACTGCCCGTCACCCGCCTTGCCTTTGAACTCACCTTTGTCGACCACCACCTTACCACGTGAAAGCACGGTCTCGACCACGCCTTTTATCTTTTTGCCTTCGTAAGCGTTGTAGTCGACGTTCATGTGGCTGGTCTTCAGGCCGAGCGTCTGCTCTTTTTCGGGATCGAAGATCACGATGTCGGCGTCGGAGCCAACGGCGATTGTGCCTTTCTTCGGAAACAGTCCAAACATCTTCGCGGCGGCGGTTGAAGTCAGCTCGACGAAGCGATTCAAACTGATGCGATTCTCAACCACGCCGCCGTTGTAGATCAGCGGCACGCGATTCTCGACGCCGGGCGCGCCGTTCGGAATCTTCGTGAAATCATCCTTGCCCAGCTCTTTCTGCTCCTTCATGCAGAACGGGCAGTGGTCCGTGGAGATAACTTGCAGATCGTCCATCTTCAAACCCTTCCAGAGCTCCGCCTGGTTCGACTTCTCACGCAGCGGCGGCGTCATCACATACTTTGCGCCGTCGAAGCCGGGCTCGTCGTAGTTGTCGAGCGAGAGGAAAAGATACTGCGGGCACGTTTCGGCAAACGCCGGAATGCCGCGATCGCGCGCCTGTCGCACCTGGTTGAGCGCGTCGGCGCACGAGAGGTGAACGATGTAGACGGGCGACTCCGCCATCTCCGCGATCGCGATCGCGCGATGAACGCCTTCGGCCTCGGCTACAGTTGGTCGCGTGAGTGCGTGATACTTCGGCGCGGTCTGGCCCTTTTCGAGCGCGCGCTTGATGATCTCGTTGATGACGATCCCGTTCTCCGCGTGCATGCAGATCAGCCCGCCACGCTGTCCCGCGGCGGACATCGCGCGAAAGATCGTCGCGTCGTCGACGAGAAACACGCCGGGATAGGCCATAAACATCTTGAAGCTGGTCACGCCTTCGTCCATCGCCGTGTAGAGCTCTTCGATCTGCTTGTCTTCGAGCTCAGTGGTGATGAGGTGAAAGCCATAGTCGATCGCGGTTTTGCCTTCGGCTTTCTTGTGCCAGTTGTCGATGCCTTCGATCAACGACTGACCTTTGTACTGCACGGCGAAGTCGATGATGCTCGTGGTGCCGCCGTGCGCGGCGGCGATTGTGCCGGTGCGAAAGTCGTCGGAGGCTTCGGTGCCGCCGAACGGCAGCTCCATGTGCGTGTGCGGGTCGATGCCGCCTGGGATCACGAGCTTTCCAGACGCGTCGATCGTGTGATCGGCTTCCATGTCGAGGCTTTTGCCGATGACGGCAACGCGTCCGTCTTCAATCAGGATGTCAGCGTGGTAATCGTCGACGGCCGTTACGATGCGGCCGTTTTTGATGAGAGTCTTCATGGTTTTTGTGTCTTGAGACAGGGTTTGGTGGCTGCGCTGTCGGCGGCGCTGCGCGCATCGATGTTTGCGTTCGCGCCGGGAGAAATCTTATTGGTGACGCAGATCTCGCCGGCGGTGATCTTGGCCACAGCGAGATACGACATCAGCTTGTTCGGGTGCTCCGCGTCTTCGTTCGCGTTGTAGCGGACGATCAAGGCCACGGGCGCGAGCTTGCCGTTCTGCCGCGCCATGCGCCACTCGACGCGTGGCCCAACGGTCGAGAACCCGCCGCTGATTACGGTCCACAACTCGAGCGAGTGTTCTTTGCGCCTCGGCGTGATCACGATCAGGTCTTGTCGCAGATCGCCTTCGCTCAGGAGCAGTGCATAACCTGCTACACCGCGACAGCGCCCGAGAAGATCGTCCTCGTCGGCATTGGGCGATTTGATCGTGCGACAGTGCTTTGTGTCGAGAGGAGTGTAAACGCTGCGGTTTTGGGCAAGGGATAATGATCCGCTAAGGGAAAGTAGCGCAGTCATTAAAAAGAAACGGATCGGAGCAGCAGTCGTCAATACAGATTGCCCTCGCGTTTGCGGCCGGTGTAGTCGATGTACACGACCTTCAGCTCGGTGTAGAAATCGAGCGCCGTCGAGCCTTGCTCGCGGTCGCCGATGCCGGTGCCTTTCGAGCCGCCGAACGGAATGTGCGCTTCACCGCCGGTCGTCGGCGAGTTGACGTGCGTCATGCCGGTTTCAATGTCGTCCACGAAGCGAAAGATGCGGGCCGCGTCGTTCGTGAAGATCGAAGACGACAATCCGTACTCGGAATCGTTCGCCACTTCCATCGCCCGGTCAAAATCCTTCACGCGCAGCACCGACAGCACGGGACCAAAGATCTCCTCGCGCGCGATGCGCATGTCAGGCGTGACGCGATCGAAGACGGTCGGACGAACGAAGTAGCCCTTGTCGAGACCGTTGCCCGTCGCGCGCTCGCCACCGCAGACAAGGGTCGCGCCGTCTTCACGCCCGATGTCGATATAACTGAGCACGGTCTTGAACTGGTTCTCATCGACGCTCGGTCCCATCTCGGTTTGCGGATCGATGCCGGCGCCGAGACGCATCGACTCAGCGCGTTTCGCGATGCGCGCCACGAACTCGTCGGCGATTTCATCGACCACGACCGCGCGACTCGTCGCCGTGCAGCGTTGGCCCGACGAACCAAACGCGCCCTGCGCCGTCGACTCGACCGCCAGATCCATGTCCGCATCTTCAAGAATCACGACCGGGTTCTTGCCGCCCATCTCGCACTGCACTTTCGCGCCTCGCCGCGATGCCTGCTCGTAGAGTCGAATACCGACACCGTTCGATCCTGTGAACGAGATCGCTTTCACCGCCGGATGATTGATGATCTCGTCGCCTGCTTCGGAGCCGGAGCCGAGCACGAGATTGAGCACGCCCGGTGGCAATCCGGCGGCTTCGAAGATCTCGGTGATGCGCACGGCTGTTGCGGGCGTGATTGACGCGGGTTTGAAGACGACGGTGTTGCCGGCAACCAGCGCGGGCGCGATCTTCCAAACCGGAATCGCGACCGGGAAATTCCACGGCGTCACGCACGCGACGACGCCGAGCGGTTGCTTGATCGTGTACGCAAAGTTCAAAGGAAGCTCAGACTGGATCGTTTCGCCGTTGAGGCGTCGCGCTTCGCCGGCGCAAAACTCGGCGACGTTAATCGAGCGTTGCAGTTCGCCGCGCGACTCCGCGATCGTCTTGCCCTCTTCGCGCGTGAGGATCTGCGCGAGCTCTTCCTTGTTCTCCTCGAGTAGACGCGCGGCCTTCGCGACGATGCGGCCGCGCGCCGGCGCGGGTGTCGAACGCCAGCCGCGGAAAGCGTTAGCTGCTGCTTCGACTGCCGAGCGCGCTTCCTCGCGCGTCGCCTGGCGCACGGAGCCGAGCACGTCGTCAGTGTTCGCCGGGTTTACGTTTTCGGCGGTGCGCGTCGAGGCGGATTCGATCCACTTGCCATTGATGAAATTGCGGTAGGTATCCATAGGAGTGCTGGAATATATCATGTGCTATAACACTTTGCATGAGTGTGGAACCGCGGAGTATTCCGGAGCTGTTGCGGCAGCGCGCGAGCGCAGCGCCCGACAAACTGTTCCTGCTTTCGGAGGCTGATGGGCGGCGGTTTACCTACCGCGAGTTTGAAGCTGCGGTCGGACGCGCGGCGGGCGTATTGGCGGCGAAGGGAATCGGGCGTGGAGACGTGGTGAGCCTGTTGTTGCCGAACAGCGTCGAGTATGTCATTGCGTATTTCGCGTGCTGGGAACTGGGTGCAGTGGCCGGACCCGTGAACGGGCACTTGAAGCAGCAGGAGATCGGGTATGTGGTGGCGAATTCCGAGGCGAAGTTGATGCTCGTGAATTCTGAGTTCTTAGAAAAGGTTGAGGGGATCGAGGTTCCCCGAGTCGTTTTTGACGACGAGAGAAAAGTAAGGGAAGAGTCGAAACCAATTCCAAAAACGGATCTTACTTCTGAAGACGAGGCGATAATTATTTATACGTCTGGAACCACGGGGAAACCGAAAGGCTGTCTGCTCACGCACGGCAACGTCATCGCCAACGCGCGGCAGATCAGCCAGTGGCTCGGCTTCACTGAGAAAGATCGTCTCCTCACGATGATGCCGCTGTTTCACATGAACGCAGTCTCGGTCACCACGATGTCGGCGCTTTACGCGGGCGGCTCGACGGTCGTCAGTCCGAAATTCTCCGCCTCGCGTTTCTGGAACATCATCTCGGATTATCAGATCACTTCGTTCGGATCGGTGGCGACGATGTTGTCGATGCTGCTGACGACGTATCCCGACGGCGTTCCTGCGGGTCTGAAAACAGATCAGTTGCGGTTTGCGATGTGCGGCTCCGCGCCGGTGCCGGTGAAGGTGCTGCGCCGTTTTGAAGAGACGTTCAACTGCCTCGTGATCGAGGGTTACGGCTTGTCGGAATCGACGTGCCGCTCGACGTTCAATCCACCTGATGAACGCCGCCGCCCCGGCTCGTGCGGCCTGCCGATCGGCAATGAAATGCGAGTCGTCGACGAGAACGATCAAGACGTGCCCGATGGTCAACTCGGCGAGATCGTGTTGCGCGGCGAGAACATTCTCAAAGGCTACTTCAAAAACGAAGCCGCAACCGCGACCGCGTTTCGCAACGGCTGGTTTCACACAGGCGACATCGGTTATCGCGACGCCGACGGCTTCTACTTCATCGTCGATCGCAAGTCAGACATGATCATTCGCGGCGGTGAAAACATCTACCCGAGAGAAATTGACGAAGTGCTTTACCAGCACCCGCACGTGGCCGCTGCCGCGGTGATCGGAATTCCGGACGAGCTGTACGGCGAAGAGGTCGCGGCGGTCGTCGTTTTGAAACCGAAAGCGACGACCTCGGAGCAGGAGGTGATCGAGTTCTGCAAGGCGAGACTCGCAGACTACAAATGTCCCAAGACGGTCCGCTTCGTCGCAGACATTCCGAAAGGGCCTACCGGGAAGTTGCTGAAGAGGGAACTGGCGCAGATGTTTCGTTGAGCGATCCCGAAAACCTGTTCTTGCCGCGATCGATCAGCCACGCGCCGAGCAGCCACAACGCACAGAACGAAACCATCAGCGGCGAAAACCATTTGCCGTAAAGACCGTCGGGGGAAAACTTCTCGGTCGCCTCGTGCAGGAAATCGCTGTTTGGCAGCAAACCTGCTTCGGCGAATTCGTGGAAGGAGTAGATTCCGACCTGGATCATGAAGAGCAGTAGAAAGATTCCGGTGACCTGAAAGAATCGCTTCACGTTGATGAGATGTCCGAAGCGAGCCCAGCCCCACGCGAACACGATCGCGGCAACGAGTCCCAGCAACGCGCCACTGACGAGATTCGAATCCCTGACCTGCATCAGCAACAGCGCGGTCTCCATCCCTTCGCGTGTGATCATCAGGAAGGTGAAGAGAAACACGCCGAGCACCGCGGCTACACGCGAGCTATTCGAAGAGACAGCCGAGAGTCTTTCACGCATGCGCTGCTGAACCTTGGGTCCGGTGCGCCACATGTGAATCACGAGCGTGCCCACCATCACGACCGCAATAGCTCCGAGCACCGCTTCGCGCAGAGCCTCGTTCGCAAAAAACTGGGTGATGTATCCGCCTATGGTCGCGCCGAACAGGCCTACCGCGACGCTCTCGTCTACGCCCCTGTTCAGCACGTAGGCGAGGCCGAGACTCGCCGAGAGCGAAAGGGCGATAGCGACGTAAACGGAGGAAGTCAGCCATTTCTGGCCTGATTTGCGGAGATAAGCAAGGATAACGGCGACGAGGAGGAAAGATTCAAAGCCTTCGCGCATGACGATGATGAAGGAGTTCAGCATGACGGGCGGCAGTATAGATTATTTGAAATCCATTTTCAATTTCATTCCAACGGAAAGGCCGCTCGAAAGCGGCCTCTCGCATTTATTTTACTAGCGCTGGTTTTGAGTGCCCGTCATGTTCTTCATCGGCATCGGCAACTTGCCGTCCGCGCCGCGCGTCAGCGCGAGGAACGATGAGTCCTGCCGCAACGAGTCAAACACCGCATCGACGCGCGCCTCCATCATCTCCTTCGCGCGCACCGTCTGGTAACGTTCGTAACGGAAGAAGTGACGTTGCAAGAGCGCGAGCGCTTCGCGCTTGTGCCCGGTCTGCGCAAAGATTGCCGCCAGATTGTAAGAGGCGGGGAGCAGGTTCCTGTTCTCACGCGCGATCTTCAACGCCTCTTCGTCATGACCTGACGCAGCCATGAACACCGCGGCGAACACGAGGTTGTAAGGATCTTTCGGGTCGAGTGCGAGCGCTTTCTGCGTGTAGGCATTACCCTGCACGAGATCGCCTTCCGAGTTCCAGTACACGGCGAGATTGCGATACGCGAGCGCCAGCGGAAACTCGGCCACCGACTGCTCCATCAACCCGAGTCCTTTTTTGAACTCACCATCGTGAATCGTCATCTTGCCGAGCCCGTGCAGCGCGACTGCGCGCGCGATCGGATCCGCAGGCATGTTCAGGATCTGATTGAAAGTCTCGCGCGCCTTGTCCCACTCGCCGGTGTGATGGCGATAGACTTCGCCGAGATAACGCAGCGGCGTCGGGTCCGCGGGATCCATCTCATGCGCCTGCTGGTAGAACTTCTTCGCCGCGACGTAGCGCTCCGCGATCTCCGCACGCAGTCCCTGGCGCATCACCGCTTCAATTCGCGCGCTCTCCAGGCGATTGAAGACAGGGGCGAAAACAGGTGTTGGCGATGCCTGAAGGCTGCCGATCTCTTCGACGCCCAGTTTCTTCAGCTCCTTCGCCGCTTCCTTCGACTTCTTTGGAAACAGGCACTTCTCGTCGGCAACAGGCTTGAGCAACGCGACGGCGCCGTCTTTATCGCCGGCTTTTGCTTTCTCCTTGCCACCCTTCAGCTTTTCGTCGAGCGCGGCTTCGCGCTGCTTCATCTCGCTGTCGACGACTTTTTCCACATCGGGCGCCTTCAGTTTGCCCTCGGTGTTTTCAATCTTCTTGATGGGCGTGCCTTCGACATCCGCCAGAATCGCGACAGGCAATGTCGAGTCGCCGAACACCTTTTGCAGCTCGGGCGTGCGCGCGTCGGCGATGGTCATCGTGACGCACTGCGACGCATAGAGCGTGAGTATGCGCGAGTTGCGCAGACTCGATTTATTGATCTCGTTGTTGCTGGCCGGAAACCAGTAAAGGACCAAACCCTTCTGCGGCGGCTTTCGAGCATCCCAGATGTTCCACGGCACGTTGTAAACAACGGGATCGGGACCGACGCTTTTACCGCCGCCTCCCACACCGCCAGTGCCGCCGCCACCGCCGCCCCCGCAGGTGGCCCACACAGGTGAAAGGGAGAACAGAGCGATCAAAATGCCGGCGAGTGCGCGTGAAAGTTTGGTCTTCATGTGAGTCAGGCCTTTCAGGAAATATCGGACGTCTGAAGAGTGGCAATGTTTATAGCACAACGTTTTCTGAAGCGACAGTTGACAAGGCATTTGCGTGAACGAGGCGGTTGCAGTATGTTACACAACTATTACTCGCCCCTTTAATCATTCGAGTCTACCATTGCGCTTAAAATGAGAATCCTACTCGTCAACCCGGAATTTCCCGAGACCTATTGGAGTTTCCGCCACGCGCTGCCTTTCGAAGGCAAGCGCTCCGTTTTTCCGCCGCTGGGGTTGTTGACGGTGTCGAGCCTGCTGCCGCGTTCGTGCGAACGCCGGCTGGTCGATCTCAACATCGAGCCGTTGAAGACAGCGCAGCTCGAGTGGGCGGACATGGTTTTCATCACGGGCATGCTGGCGCAGAAGGAATCGCTGCATGAAGTCGTCGCCCGCGCGCGGAAACTCGGTAAGCGAGTGGTGCTCGGCGGCCCGTACGTGACCAGCACGATCGAAGAGCTGCCGCATGCGGATCACATTTTCCAGGGTGAAGCGGAAACGACCTTGCCGGAGTTCTTCGAGGACCTCGAACGCGGCGAGGCGAAACGCACTTACAAAGCGCCGCAGCGCCCGCCGATGTCGATCACACCGATTCCGGACTTCGGGCTGGTTAACCTGAAGAAATACAGTTGCATGTCGGTACAGTATTCGCGCGGCTGTCCTTTCTCGTGCGAGTTTTGCGACATCATCGAGATCTACGGGCGCATTCCGCGCACGAAGAGTAACCAGCAGATGCTCGCCGAGTTCGATGCGCTCAAACGGTTAGGCTGGCGCGGCCCGCTGTTCATCGTCGACGACAACTTCATCGGCAACAAGAAGAACGTGCGGCAGCTTTTGCCCGAGCTGATTCATTGGCAGAAGACGAACGGAATGCCGTTTTCACTATTGACTGAAGCCAGCGTAAACCTCGCCGACGACGAGGATCTGCTCGCGTCGATGCGCGAGGCTGGTTTCCGGCGCGTGTTTCTCGGCATCGAAACGCCGGTCGAAGAGAGTCTCAAAGAGGCTCAGAAGTCACAGAATCGCGGCAACCTGCTCGACTCGGTGCGCCGGATTCAGAGTCACGGAATGGAAGTGATGGCCGGTTTCATCGTCGGCTTCGACAACGATCCGGAAGACATCTTCGAACGGCAGATCGAGTTTATTCGCGAGAGCGCGATCCCCATCGCGATGGTCGGCATGCTTAACGCGCTGCCTGACACGCAACTCTGGAAACGCCTCGAGCGAGAAGGCCGTCTGCTCGGCAACGATGCCACCGGCAACAACACGCTTTCGTCTCTGAACTTCATCACGCGCATGGACGCGGAAAAACTCCAGGCTGGTTACCAGCGCATCATGCGCACGATCTACAAGCCAAGCGAGTACTACCGGCGCGCGCTCGACTCGTTGCAGCGCACGCCGCAGGACGTTCCTGAGGCGCACCAGTATCACGGATTCAAGGCGCTGAAAGTTTTTCTGCACATCGCCTTTCGACTCGGCGTGCTCGACGGCGCGCGCTTCGAGTTCTGGCGCTACTTCATCAAAGCCGCTCACACGCACCGCGATCGAATGACGGAGTTTCTGCGCCATGCCGCGATGGCCTACCACTTCCGCAAGTTGAACAAAGCTCACGGCTATACGTGATCCATTCGAACCCGGCGTTTGCAGCTCTCAGGCATCGCGATTTTCGCCTCCTCTGGCTGGGCCTGATTGTGTCAGTGACGGGCTCGCAGATGCAGCTCGTCGCGATCAACTGGCACGTTTACGTGCTCACGAAGTCTCCGCTCGCGCTCGGTCTCGTCGGTCTGTTTCGTGGACTGCCGGTGATCCTTTGCTCGCTGGCGGGCGGTGTCGTCGCCGACGCTGTCGATCGCAAACACCTGATGATCGTGACGCAGACGGTGATGCTGGTGAGTGCGGGTCTGTTGACGGCGACGACGCTCGGCGGCCTGAAAAGTGTCTGGCCAATTTATATTCTGACTGCGCTGGCGTCAGGGGCGACGGCGTTCGACATCCCGGCGCGGCAGTCGCTGATGCCGTCGCTCGTCCCGCTCGAAGATTTTCCGAACGCGGTCAGTCTCGCGATGATCGTCTTCAACGTTGCGACGATCACCGGCCCGGCGATCGCGGGCGTGCTGCTGGCGCAAAGCGGTCCGGGATTGATCTACGCGATCAACGCGGTGTCGTTCATTGCCGTGATCGTGGCGTTACTGGCGATGCGCGCGAGCGGCAGTCCGGAGTTGCAGATTGCGCGCCGCGACGCGCTGAGCCTGGCGGCGTTGAAGGAAGGCTTATCGTTCGTTTGGCGAACACCGATCATGGTGCAGACGATGACGCTCGACTTCGTCGCGACGTTCTTCGCTTCCGCCACTTTGCTGTTGCCCATCTTTGCTCGCGAGCGACTCCACGTCGGCGCGCACGGATACGGATTGCTCGCCGCGGCGCCCGCGGTTGGATCGGTGATGACCGCGTTTGTCATGGCGCGCATGGGAACGTTTCGAAAACAGGGAAGACTCGTCGTCTGGTCGGTCGCCGTCTTTGGCGTAGCGACCGCGGCTTTTGGAGTTTCGACTGCGTTCTGGCTTTCGTTCCTGATGTTGGCTGTGACCGGCGCAGCGGACACAGTCAGCACTGTGTTGCGCCAGACAATTCGACAACTAGTCACACCGAATCACCTGCGTGGACGCATGACTTCAATCAACATGATGTTCTTCATGGGCGGGCCGCAGTTGGGAGAAATGGAGGCGGGAGTGCTGGCTGCACTCATTGGCGCTCCGCTGTCGGTTGTTGTCGGTGGATTTGGATCGACGGCCGCTGCCGGGATAGCGGCCGTCAAATCGAAGAGTCTGATGGAATTCGAAATGGGAGCTCAGATGGAAATTAGTCAGCCAGCACAGTGATCTGGTTGTCGACTGACTTCACGCCTTTCACTGCTTTCACTGTTCGTTCGACCTGGGCCTTCAGCTCCTCGGTCTTCACTGTTCCGATCAGCGTCACTTTCGCGTCGATGACCGTCGCGCTGATGCCGAGCGCGGATAGCGCTGGATCGTCAGCCAAACGCTTGTCGACAGCCGCTTGAATCGTTGAATCCAGGTTTGCCGTGTCTGGCGGCTGAGTTGCCGGTGCGACAGCTCCGCCTGCGGGCGGCGTCACGATAATCGGCTGCGCCGGCTGCGTTGCAGGCGCCGGTTGTTGAATGATCACCGGAGGTTGCTGTGCGGCGGGCGCCGGTGCTGGTTGCTCGATCACAGTCGGCGTTTGTTGCGCCGTCAAGCTGTCTGATGGCTGAGTGTTCATCCAGAAAAGGACGAGCATCGTTATCAATGCGATCGCGACCACGACTAGCACGCCGACCATACCGGCGGAGATGCCGCTACCGTTGTCTCCCCGAACGGTTTGCGAATGGACCACCTCGCGTCTCTCGTTTGGTGTCTCCACTACCACGCGGCTCCTTCTGGCCTGTTCTTCATCGTATGACATCAGTTTGCCTCCGTTGTATCTGAATATCCGAATTTGCACGAAGCGTTTGGCTGTTCGCCGACACCAACGTTCCGGTGATCACGAGCAAGCTCAATACAAGAATCAAAACAAGTAGTCTCTTCAACATCGAAATAACCTCCCCCGGTGTTCGTTCGATCTGATGAGGGAACTTACGCGGCGGTATTTGGCAAACGGTATTCCCGAACATAGAGGCTTGTTTCGCGGGGATTTCTCGGTGTTTTGAGATCGTCACTTGTTCCGATACCGTACGCTTGATACTTTGTGCTTGTAACTAAAAAGACCAAACGACCGGGAAAGCAACACAGGCAATCGATGACTACTGCTATCGTTCATCATTCCGTCTTTCGCGAGCACGACACCGGCCCCGGACATCCCGAAACGCCTTCGCGTTACAGCGTGGTGATGGACGCACTGCGCGGCGACGCGGAACTGTGGTCCAGGTTGCGGGAGGTGCAGGCGAGAGAAGCGCCGCGCGGCGACATTCAGGCGGCGCATTCGCCGCAGCATTACAAATTGGTCGAGCGCGTCGTTAGCGAAGGCATCGGCTATCTCGACGCCGACACGATTGTCTCCATGCGTTCACTTGACGCTGCGAAACATGCGGCGGGCGCGCCGTGCCAGGCGATTGATCTAATAATGAGTGGTGAGGTAAGCAACGCGTTCGTTCCCGTGCGTCCGCCGGGACATCACGCGACGCAGGAACGGGCGATGGGATTTTGTCTATTTAATAACGTGGCGGTCGCGGCGCGTTACGCGCAGCAGCACTATCAGGAGATCGACCGCGTGGCGATCATCGATTGGGATGTGCATCACGGCAACGGGACGCAGGGAATCTTCTACGACGATCCGTCCGTCTACTTTTTCTCGTCACACCAGTATCCCTGGTACCCGGGAACCGGAACGCGCGGCGAGAAAGGCAACGGCCGCGGCTTGGGCTACACGTTGAATCTGCCGCTGCGGGCGGCGACACCCGCCGTCGAGCAGAAGCGCGCTTTCGAGGCGGCGCTGGCAGAGATGGCGGCGAAGTTCAGTCCCGACTTGATCATCATTTCAGCGGGTTTTGACTCGCACGCCGGCGATCCGCTCGGGCAGTTGCTGCTTCAGGACCGCGACTTCGTGGAGCTGACGCGGGCCGTCAAAGAGTGGGCGGCGAGCAGTTGCCAGGGGCGTCTCGTTTCCTGCCTCGAGGGTGGTTACAATTTAGAGACTTTGGGTGAGACGGTGCGCGCGCACGTCGAGGAGCTGAGCCGGTAATAGATGGCAGGCAAAGAGTCAGAGAACAACAAACCGGAGCGAGTCTTTTTGATCGACTCGATGTCGCACATCTTTCGCGCGTTCTTCGCGCCGATGCAGAACCGCGTTGCGCCGCTCGCGACTTCGTACGGACAGCCGACGCAGGCCGTCTACATCTTCACCAACATCCTGCTCAAGTTGCTGCGCGAAGAGAAACCAGACTACATCGCTGCCGTGTTCGAGTCGCGTGAGAAGACTTTCAGACACGAAACCTTTGCCGACTACAAGAAGAACCGGCTCGACATGCCCGAGGATCTCTCGAGCCAGATGGCATTGATCTTCCGCCTCTGCGACGTGCTCAACATCGAGGTGATCAACTCGCCGGGTTACGAAGCCGACGACGTGATCGGCGCACTCGCGAACCAGGTTGCGGCTCGAGGGCTTCAAGCGGTAATCGTTTCCAACGACAAAGACATGTGCCAGCTCGTGCGCGATCCGCTGGTTATCTGCATGAGACAAAACTCGCAGGTCGTGAAGCGCAGAGAGCCTGTGCCGCCGGTCGAGTGGTGCGATGAAGCGTGGGTCGAGAAAAAGTTTGGCGTGACGGCTGACAAGCTGGTCGATCTGCTGGGACTGATGGGCGATTCCATCGACAACATTCCGGGCGCGCCCGGTATCGGCTCGAAAGGCGCCGTGCAGATCATTCAACAGTTCGGCTCCATCGAAAACGCGCTAGCAAACTGGGAGTCAGTGAAGCACAAGACGTATCGCGAGTCGCTGCGCGACAACGCCGACTTGATCCGGCAGTCGCGTGAGCTGGCGCGCATTCGGGTCGATCTCGACGTGCCGCTCGAGCTGGAGAAGATTAGAACGCGTCCGCCGGATCGCGCCGCGGCTTACGAGCTGTTTCACGAGCTGGAGTTTACGTTGTTGCAGAAGGAGTACGCGGACGCCGCTGTTGCGAAGCCCGTGACGACGACGCAGGAGCGCAACTATCGTCTCGTGCAAACCAGGCAGGACCTCGACAACCTGATCCGCACGCTGTTCGACGCGGAAGAGGTTGGCGTGGCGGTAGCGGATTCCACTCCCGCGGGGACCGGCGAACAGGAGTGTTTCACCGAGCTTGAAGCGACGCGCGGAATCGCGTTTTCGACGAGTGCAGGCGTAGCCGCTTACGTAGACATGGAGAAGTTTGCCGGCGGCGCCGATCAGGCGATCGCGCCGCTGCGCGAAGTGCTTTCGAATCCGCTCGTCGAGAAGTCGGTGCACGACATGAAGCGCGCCGTCGGTTTGCTGACTGCGCTCGATATCAAGATCGAAGGGGTGAAAGACGACACGTTTCTCGCCGCGTACCTGCTCGATCCGAACCGCAGCAAGTATGAGCTCGCCGATCTCGCGCGCGAAGCGCTCGGCATCGAGAATGGCGCCACGCCCGCCGCGAACTGGGCCGACAGTGCGTGGCAAACAGTCACCGCCGCGGATCTCACTGCGCAGACCGCGCGTGTGTTGCGCGCCCGCATCCTGGAAAAGAAACTCGAAACGATCTACTCGGAGATCGAGTTGCCGCTCGCGCCGCTGCTCTACCGCATGGAGCGCGCCGGCCTGAAAGTCGATCCGAAAGTGCTGGCGGACCTGTCGAGTTACATCGGTCAGGAGCTGCACAAGCTCACCGTGCAGATCTACCAGCAGGCCGGACGCGAGTTTAATATCGGCTCCCCAAAGCAGGTCGGCGAAGTGCTATCCGATCTGAATATCGACATCGGCCGGAAGACTTCGACCGGACGCATCTCGACCAGCAAGGCGGTGCTCGAAGAGCTCGCGCAGCAGTTTGAGTTGCCCCGGCTGATCATCGAATACCGCGAGCTCGACAAGCTGAAGAGCGTTTACACCGACGCTTTGCCGCAGCAGATCGCCACCGACGGCCGCATTCACTGTCAACTGAATCAGACTGTCGCCGCGACCGGACGTTTGTCGTCGAGCGATCCGAACCTACAGAACATTCCCATTCGCAGCGAGATGGGCCGGCGGATTCGTCGCGCCTTCGTCGCGGAGAAGGGAAGCAAGATCATCTCGGCCGACTACTCGCAGCTCGAGTTGCGTCTGCTGGCCCACATCACGCAGGATCCGGTGATGCTCGAAGCGTTTCAGAAGGGCGAAGACATTCATGCGCGCACGGCGCGGCTGGTGTTTGGCGCAAAGACTGACGAAGAGCTGCGCGAGGCGCGGCGGTTTGCGAAGATCGTCAACTTCGCGATTGCCTACGCAATCGAGCCGTGGGGTTTGTCGCAACGCGTCGGAATTTCGCGAGCGGAAGCGAAGAAAGTCATCGAAGACTATTACAATACTTACAAAGGCGTGCGCCGCTACATGGAAGAGGTGCCGCTGCGCGCGCGCGAGCATGGTTACGTGCGCTCGATCTACGGGCGCATTCGTCCGTTGCCGGGCATTGCCGATCGCAATGCGAACATTCGTAAAGCGGCCGAGCGTGAAGCCATAAACATGCCGATCCAGGGCACCGCCAGCGACATCGTGAAGATCGCGATGCTGCACGTCGACGAGGAGTTGAAGCGTGCGGGGTTGAAGGCGCAGTTGCTGATGCAGGTGCATGATGAGTTGCTGGTGGAAGTGCCGGAGGAGGAAGTCAAAAAAGTGACGGAGATTCTGAAGCACGAGATGGAAACGGCAGTTTCGCTCGACGTGCCGCTTGTCGCGGACGTGGGCGTGGGCGAGAATTGGATGGACGCGAAGCCTTGAGAAGCTGATGCAAGCCGCACCCGCACCAGAGAAGAAACCGGAAGTAGTTTACCGCCGTCCTGTTCTGACGCGTCCGACTGGCGACGAACCTGTCGCCGGTGACCTGGCGAAGCGCGCGTTTCTGCGGGCAATAATCCCAGTTATCATTGGTTTTCTTCTTTTGCTTGGGGTCGTGCTGGCGCTTGGCTGGCGCAGCGCTCGCGAAATGGACAATGTTGGCGTGAATGCGCGTGCGAGTGCGTTCAGGTATTCAGCTCAACTCAAACTCTTGCTGGACCTTCGTCTTGCTCTCACCAAGCTGGATAATGAAGCTCGTAGTCGCGAGACTGCAAATGCCCGTCGCGAATTGATTCCGCCGGTCCCCATTAAATTGAATAACGCTCGAGACGAGGTCAAGGCCCTTTGGACTCAGATGGGCAAGCCGCCCTCATTAAAAGAAGAGAAATGGCAAAAGCTTCAAGAGGATCTCCAGACGTACATTGAAATAACCGAGGATGGTCGCGAGTACAGCCTGCGGGGCTTTCGAGCCTTCACTGACGTTGATCTCGAGCTGAACGAGCTGATCGGCCAACTGCGGAACAACCAGGAAGAAGTGATCAGCGAAGTAGTGGGGTTGCAGAATACGGCACGCAAGTCGATCGAGTTTTTTACGCTCATCGCACTCATCGTCGGCGCACTTGTCGCCGCCGGCACCGTCTGGCAAGTGCAACATCACTTCTGGCAGATGCGCCGCAGCATGTTGGAAGCGCGCCGCGAGCGCACTTTCACGACGCAACTGCTCGAAGGCATGGTCAGCGCCGTCGCCGCCATCGACGAAGAAGACCGCATTCGCAGCGCCAACGCCGCGTTCTTCCATATCTTCCCGAAAGCAAGCGTCGGCGCGTCAGTGCTTGAACACTTCGCTCCTGACGACGCCATGAAGATGCTGGAAACCGTCACCGCCATTCGTGTCACGAAGGCGACGTACCACGGGCGCTTCCCCATCCAGCTCGACTCGGAAGAAAAAGCGTTCGACGTCTACTCCTCGCCGCTCGCCATCAACGGCGATCGCGGCCAGATCGTCACGCTCGTTGATGCTACTGAAGTGGCGGAGAAGGAGCGCACGATGCGACGAAGCGAATCGCTGGCGGCGGTCGGACAGGCGACGACGCAGGTGGCCCACGAGATTCGCAATCCGCTCGGCAGTATTCGTCTGGGCGTCTCGATGTTGCGCGACAGCGTCAACGATCAGGAAGCGCTGAACACGATCGAGCTCGTCGAGCGCGGCATCAAGCACCTGAACAAACTGGTCGTCGACGTCACGCAGTTTTCGCGGCAGAAGGAGCTGGAGCGTTCTGCTGTCGATCTGCACGACTCCCTCGAACGCAGCATCGATCTCGTCACCGACAAAATTCACGAGAAGAACGCGAACGTCGAGCGATCGTTTGCGCGCGTGGCGATCATCGGGCAGTGGGACGCTTACCAGTTGCGCCAGGTGTTCGTGAACATAATCGCGAATGCGCTCGATGCGAGCCAGGAAAATGCGACCGTCAGTATCGCGACGGAATTGTTGACGACTGAAGTTGACGGCGATGGTGCGCGCCGTCCGTTCGCGCGCGTCACAATTGCCGACCAGGGCAAGGGAATGGACAAGGCGACGCGCGAGCGAATCTTCGAGCCGTTTTACTCGACGAAGAAACGCGGCACCGGACTCGGCCTCGCGATCGTGAAGCAGATCATCGAGCAGCACGGCGGAACGATCAGTGTCACCAGCGAACCGGGTGAGGGCTCTCGTTTTCGTATCGACTTACCTGTTTAGTCTGGCGAATGCTTTGCGCGCCGCGTCTAAGGTCTGCTGAATAATCTCGTCACTGTGCGCCAGGCTCACAAACGCAGCCTCGAATTGCGAAGGCGCGAGATAAACTCCTTCTTCCAGCATCGCGTGAAAGAACGTGCCGTAACGCTGGCGATCAGATCGGTTCGCAGAATCCCAGTCGACGACCGGCTGGTCTGTGAAGAAATTCGTCCACATCGAGCCCACGCGATTCGTCGTCGTGATCGCGCCTGCTTCTTGCGCGGCTGCGACTAATCCGTTTTCCAATTTCTGAGATGTGATCTCGAGCCGATCGTAAACGGATTTATCTCGCAAACGTCGAAGCGTGATCAGACCGGCCATCATCGACAGCGGATTTCCCGACAGCGTGCCCGCCTGATAAATCGGGCCCGCGGGCGCGATGTGATTCATCAACTCGCGACTGGCGCCGTACGCGCCGACCGGCAGACCACCGCCGATTATCTTCCCCAACGTCGTGATGTCGGGCGCGATACCGTAGCGTTCCTGCGCGCCGCCGCGAGCGACGCGAAAGCCGGTCATCACTTCGTCAAAGATCAGCAGTGCGCCCTTTGCGCTCGTCAGGCGCCGGAGCGTTTCGAGATAACCAGGCTGCGGTGCCACGCAGCCCATGTTGCCGACGACCGGCTCGATAATCACCGCTGCGATGTCGCCGTGTTCCGCGAAAGCCTCCTCAAGCGCAGCCGGGCTATTGAACGGAAGCGTGATCGTGTTTTCGGCGAGCGCCGCGGGAACTCCCGGACTATCTGGCAAGCCGAGCGTCGCGACGCCCGAACCCGCTTTGACGAGCAGACTGTCTGCGTGGCCGTGATAGCAGCCTTCGAACTTCACCAGTTTCGTGCGGCCGGTCACGCCGCGTGCGAGCCGGATGGCGGACATCGTTGCTTCGGTGCCGCTGCTCACCATGCGCACGATCTCGATCGACGGCACGGCGTCAATCACTTCCCGCGCGAGTTCGACTTCGAGCTCGGTGGGCGCGCCAAAGCTGGTGCCGCCGGCCGCGACTTCCTGCACCGCCGCGACAACTTCTGCATCGGCGTGGCCCAGGATCATCGGCCCCCACGAGCCGACGTAATCGATGTAAGTGCGGCCGTCGACGTCAGTGATCGTCGCGCCGCGCGCTGACTTGATGAACCGTGGCGTGCCGCCCACGCCGCGAAAGGCGCGCACCGGCGAGTTCACGCCGCCCGGAATGAGATTGATTGCTTGTGAGTAGAGTTCGTCGGATCGCATCGTCGTGAGAATACAGATTAGTCAATTATTCTGCTAACGCTCTCCTTCGGCTCGACCGTGATGGAGCGAAAGCGCGAGAGCCGCACGAGGCCGGGCGCTGCGCCTTTCGGCTTGGAGAGAAACTTTCGTTGTGTGTAGTGGATGACTACCTTCGTGTCTTCGCCGGCCTGACTGAAACGGCCCGCGAGCTGAGCGGCTTCGATCAGTGTGCGGTGCGGGATCTCCTTGCGCGTGGGATTGCGGACGACGACGTGGGAGCCTGGATAGTCGCCCGCGTGTAGCCAGAGATCGTTGGGCTGGGCTACTTTGAAGGTGAGATGATCG
>JBKPPP010000263.1:0-4729 GCA_046733615.1 Acidobacteriota bacterium
GGTTCACACGGTCTACGGGGGGGCGCATCTTTTCAAGTCTGACTCGGCCAAACGGCTCGGCACGATCGCTGAGCGTTCGCTGGATCAGTTTGCGCCCGACTTTCTCAGCTTCGCGAAGGCGCTATCTCTGCCCGAAGCCGATCGCTTGCCCGATACGCTCGAAGGCGCGGCTGAGTTGGTCACCGATCTCGAAAAAGGCCCTGAGCCCGGTCGCCGGGAAAACAACTCCGCGTGGCTCGCGCACACGATTTATGGACGCGTCAGCGAAAAGCTGCGCCGCGAGCCCGTTGAAGACTTTCGCATCGACTTCGAAGATGGTTACGGCAACCGGCCTGACGACGAAGAAGATGGACACGCCGCGTCCGCTGCTGCCGAGACTGTCACTGGAATCAAGAACCGCACGTTGCCGCCGTTCATCGGCATTCGCATCAAGCCGTTCAATGAAGAGCTGCGTGCGCGGAGTTTTCGCACGCTCGACATTTTTGTCTCGACGCTGCTCGATCTAAATGACGGTAAGTTACCGGACAACTTCGTCGTGACGTTGCCGAAGATCACGATCCCGCAACAGGTCTCGGCACTCGTGTCGCTGCTCGAACGTCTCGAGCAACAGAACGGACTGACGGCGGGCGCGCTGAAGTTTGAGATGATGATCGAAACGACGCAGTCGATCATCAACAGCCGCGGTGAGATCAATCTGCCGTTGCTGCTGGCGGCGGGAGAAGGTCGCTGCATCGCCGCGCACTTCGGCACATACGATTACACCGCCGGTTGCAACATCACGGCGGCGCACCAGCACATGATGCACCCGGCCTGCGACTTCGCGAAGAGCATGATGCAGGTCTCGTTTGCCGGCACGGGCGTCTGGTTGTCGGATGGCGCGACCAACATCATGCCGGTTCCTCCGCATCGTTTTGTCGAGGGTGGGCCGCAGTTGACGCCGGGACAGATCGAAGAAAATCGCGCCGTCGTCCACCGCGCCTGGAAACTGCACTACGACCACATTCAACACTCGTTGATTAATGGTTTCTATCAGGGCTGGGACCTGCATCCCGCGCAGCTTCCGACGCGCTACGCCGCCGTGTACGCGTTCTTCCTCGAAAGTCTTTCCGCTGCTTCGGAGCGACTCAAAAACTTCGTCGACAAAGCGGCGAAGGCGACGCTCGTCGGCGACGTGTTTGACGACGCGGCCACGGGGCAAGGCTTGCTCAACTACTTCCTGCGCGCCATCAACTGCGGCGCGATTACTGAGGGCGAGGCGCTGGAGCGTTCCGGCCTGAAACTGGCAGAATTGCGTTCAGCATCATTCGTCAAAATTCTAAAGAACAGGCAGGCACTGTGAGATGGTTGCAAAAACTCTTCTGCTATTGCTGGTTTCGGGATTGTTAATCGTGAACACACAAAAGAGTAATGGCGATCCCGAGCTGGAAAAAAAGATCGCGCGTTTCGCACCGACCGAGCTAACCGCCGACGTTTCGAAGCTTACGCCGAAAGACCGGCAGGCGCTCGACAAGATCATCGCCGCCGCAAAGCTGCTCGATCCGTTGTTTCTGCGGCAGGTTTGGAACGGCAACGACGCCGTCGAGAAGAAACTTCTGGCTGACAAGTCGGCGGCCGGACGCCAGCGTCTGCACTACTTCTACATCAACGATGGCCCGTGGTCGCGGCTCGACAACAACGAGCCTTTCATCGACGGCGTGCCGAAAGAGAAACCGCCACAAGCCAGCTACTATCCCGACGACATGACGAAGGATGAGTTCAACTCATGGGTGCAAACCCTGTCTGACCCCGACAAGCAAGAAGCGACCGGGTTCTTCTACCTGATTCGCCGTGGAACGGACAAGAAGCTCACCTTTGTTCCTTACAGCCAGGCATACCGAGAGTATCTCGAACCGGCCGCGCGCCTGCTGCGCGAAGCCGCCGCCGTGACCACCAACGCAACGCTCAAAAACTTTCTCGAAAAACGCGCCGCCGCGTTTGGGTCCGACGATTATTACGACAGCGACGTAGCCTGGATGGACCTCGACTCGCCGATCGATCTCACCATCGGGCCGTATGAGACTTACGAAGACGAGCTGTTCAATTACAAAGCCGCTTTCGAAGCGTATGTGACGCTGCGCGACGACGCCGAGACGGCGAAGCTCGCCAGGTTTTCCGATCACTTGCAGGAGCTGGAAAACAATCTGCCGATCGAACCGAAGTATCGAAATCCGAAGCTCGGCGCGGCATCGCCGATCCGCGTCGTCAACGAAGTGTTTGGCTCGGGCGAGGGCAACAGCGGGGTGCAGACAGCGGCGTTCAACCTGCCGAATGACGAGCGCGTCGTGAAAGAGAAAGGATCGAAGCGCGTCATGTTGAAGAACGTGCAGGACGCGAAATTCAATAAAACGTTGATTCCGATCTCGCGCGTGGTTCTGGAGCCGGGCGAGCAGTCGGAGCTTTCGTTCGACTCGTTCTTCACGCACATTCTTTGTCACGAGCTGATGCACGGCTTAGGGCCGCACAACATCACCGCCAACGGGCAGGAAACGACCGTGCGCAAGCAGTTGAAGGAGCTGTATTCGTCGATCGAAGAAGCGAAGGCCGACATGACCGGGCTGTGGGCGCTTCAGTACATGATCGACCACGGAATTATCGACAAGGGAATGGAGCGCACGCTCTACACGACTTATCTCGCGAGCATGTTTCGCTCGGTTCGCTTCGGCATCACCGAGGCGCACGGTCGCGGAGTGGCGATGCAGTTCAACTACCTGACTGACGAGGGCGCGATCAAGTTCAACGAGGCAAAGGGGACGTTCAGCGTAGACCACGCGAAGATCAAAGACGCCGTGCGCAAGCTGACGCACGATCTGCTGACGCTCGAAGCTGAAGGATCTTACGAGACTGCGAAGTCGATGCTCGACAAGTTTGCGGTGATCAGGCCGCCGATGCAGCAGGCGCTCGACAAACTGAAGGATGTGCCGGTGGACATTGAACCGATGTTTCCGCTGGCCAAATAGGATTTAGTCGCGAAACTGCTTGCGGAAGAAGGTTGCGATCTTCCAGGCGTCAATCGCTTTCCACGGCAGCTCGCCGGTCGTGTAATGACCGCAGGGAAGCCAGACGACGTCGTGCGGTACATCGTTGCGGCGCGCTTCGGCGATCGCCTCGTGCGAAAGATCGAGCGGAAACGTCAGGTCGTAACGGGCGATGATGAAGCGGATCGGCCGCCGGCCCATGTTTCTGAGTCGCGGCATGTAAGGCAAAGGGCTGATCGGTTTCCAGAAAGTCCGCAGCTCGTCGAGCGTGAGATGATCGGCAAAGCCGGCGCGCACGTGCTCGGTCGAGAGTCCCTGCCAGACCACGTCGGCAACATATCCTGAAACGTGATTGAAAGCGCCCGCCTGGAGATCGGGTTCGTGTGCGAAGGCGAGAAATGCGATGCACGAACCAACGCTCGTTCCGAGAATGCCCACGCGCTCGAAGCCTTCATTCTTCAACCAGCGCACCGCAGCGCGCGTGTCGAGCACGGCCTGGCGCATCGATTGGATCGTGCGGCCGATGTTTGTGCTGACCAGGTGATCGGCGCGCTCGAGCTCGGGTGGTTTGCGTTGCTGGTGATAAGGCAGCGTCAGCCGCAACGCCGCCATGCCGATCATGTTGAAGATGCGGCACGCTTCCACGTGACTCTCCGGTTGCGCGTTCCACTGGGGCAGCACGACGACGGCATTGCGGGTCTTATTCCCGTTTTTGGCTTGCACGGGAAAGTAACGGCCGCGGGCGAGATTGTTTTCGGGCGAAGGTGTTTCGACGGCGCTCGTCCAGGTTAGCTGGTCGCCTTCGAGCCGGTAATCGGAAATCTCAGGCAACGCGTAGAAATCGTCGCTCGCCGGCATCACGTCGGCAGTGTGACGCTGCAACAGCTCACGCGGATCGTCGCCGTTGACGTGATGGAGGATGTACTCCAACCCCCACTCAAACGGCCGCACGAGCCGGTTGTTATCGCGTTGGTGATACCAGCGTTCCCGCCGGTACATTAAGTTCCGCCACAAAGCCATCGTCGTTAGTTAGGGTGCCTCAAAATCTCCTTTGCCTCTGGAAACCAGGGAAAGAATGAGCAGCCCGGAACGGGCGGCAGAGACGCTGGATCACTCCTTCTATCGGCCTTCGGGCCTCAAACGATCTCTTCACCAGTCCAGGGGCGGCGCGCTTTCGCGCTCGCCCCTGGCTACCTTCACTCCGCGCCTTCGGCGCGTTTTTGTGCAAAGCGTCCGCGATACTAAGACAACTCGCGCATAAATGTAAAAAGGGCCGTCCCGTGGGGAACGGCCCGATTCACGCAAGGCTCAGATACCCTGAACGTCAGTTACACGTCGAGAGCTTGAAGCTGTAGATGAAGGTATTCCAGTTGAAAGTGCCGTTTGCCGGCTGGAACTGAGAGGTGAACACCATCGTGCAGCCATCCACAGGATCGACGCTGATGGTGCTGTAGTCGCCCCAGCGCGCCAGGTTCGCGGTCTGAGAGCCGCTGCCCACGAGGATTGACGTTTCATTACCCATCGTTCCCACCGGATCGCTTGGACCGCGGTAGGCGTAACGAATGCTCGGCCGGATCGCGCTGGACGAGATGTTGTATCCAACGGCGATGCCGCCCGTCTTATCCATCGCGGCGCTGCCCATCCAACGGAACTCGTTGGTCGGAGCGAACGTGCCCTGCTGGAAGACGACCGGTGTGGCGTTGCCCAACGTCTGA
>JBKPPP010000264.1:0-9397 GCA_046733615.1 Acidobacteriota bacterium
CTTCCACCGCTGACGACCATCTGGCTCACGCCAAAAAAGAGCCGCGACAAAAGCAGAAAAAAGACTGAAACGGTCTAAAACAAGCTACAATCATCCGTGCTTTCTGTGCTTCTTGATCGCCTATGTATGAGAAGTTCAAGGAAGTAGACGGTACGCATCCCTGGCGGAATGTTAGCCCGGATGGTTATGTCGATTATCGGGCGCGTTACCGGCCGCAGGGCCGTGTCGTCTATTTCAACTTTCCGCTCGCGAAAGAGATGGGCCTCCTCCCCGCCGATCATCCACACAGCATCAACAAAGAACTCGAGCAAGTGGTGCTCGACACGTTCTCCCTGCAAATCATCAACGAGTATGACGTCGAGCGCGGCACGAAGTTTCCACCCGAGACCATCAAGCCAAACGCTTACATGGCGACGCGTTACCTGCAAACGCAGCATCGCAATCGCCAGGGCAAAACATCAGGCGACGGCCGCAGCATCTGGAACGGTTTCATTCGCAGCGCCGAGCTCACGTTCGATATTTCGAGCCGCGGCACCGGCGCGACGATTCTGAGTCCCGGCGCGCAAGAGGCGAAGGGCGCCGTTCCCACCGGCGATCTGACTTACGGCTATTCATCCGGGCTTGCCGAACTCGACGAGATGCTCGGCAGTGCAGTGATGTCTGAGATCTTTTATCGGCAGGGCATTCCGACCGAACGCTGTTTGACGGTGATCGCTTTTCCGGATGCGACTGCGATCGGCGTGCGCAGCGCGCCTAACCTGATTCGCCCGGCGCACATCTTTCGTTACCTCAAACAAGGCCGGCACGAAGAGCTCAAAGCATCCGTCGACTACTTCATCGATCGCGAGATCGAAAACGGTATTTGGCAGTTTCCCGACGATCCCGCCCAACGTTACGCGACCGCGCTCGATTACTTCGCGCGCTCGTACGCCAAGCTCGCCGCGCTGCTCGAAGAGGAGTACATCTTCAACTGGCTCTCGTGGGACGGTGACAACATGCTGGCGAGCGGCGCGATCCTCGACTACGGCTCGATCCGGCAGTTTGCCGCGAAGCACGACAAGTATCGCTTCAAAGACGTCGATCGTTACTCTGCTTCGCTCGCGGAGCAACGCGGTTGGGCCAGGACGCTGGTGCAGGTGTTCACGCAGGCGATGGATTTCATCGAAACTGGCGTGAAGAAAAACCTGGAGACGTTCAAGAACGCCAGGTCGCTCGCCGTGTTCGACGAGGCGTTTACGCGCGAACAAGAGCAGCGGATGCTCTGGCGCATCGGCTTCACGGGCGAACAGATCTGTTATCTAATGAACAATGCGCGGAAGGAGATTCGCGACTTCGACCGGAGCTTGAGTTACTTCGAAGATCGAAAAGTCTCGAAGGGGATCGAGAAGCTGCCGGATGGGTTTACGCACAGTCCTGTGTTTCTGATCCGCAATCTGCTGCGCCACTTGCCCGCGTACTACGTGGCGCAGTCGACTACTCGTGCTGACGACGAGAGCGCGTACATGCCCGACGAGATTTTTCTGCGCACGATGGCCGCGTCTTACGTCGGCAAGAGAGACTTGGAGCTCACCGCGACTCGCGCGGCGCACGTGAAGGAGTTTCAGGCGTGTTACCTGCGGCTGGTGGCGGCGCTCGGTGGACCGTTCGACATGGTTCTGAAAACTTTGCAGGAGAGATCGGCAGTCATCAACCACCGGCACCGGATCACCGGCGACGCGGTGACGTGGATCATCGAAGAAGTCATCGCGATGAAAGGCAAGATCAGGATTGACGGGTTGCAGGAAGCGATCGACGCGTTTATAGATTCGCAGGTGTTGATTCCCGGCAAGTGGCAGCCGGTCCCGCCCGAGAAGCTCCAGGCAAACACGCTCAAATCGCAGTTGCTGCAAAAAATCCACCAGAACCTCGAAGCGTACAAAGAATCGATATGATCGATTGGCTTGCTGTTCGGAACCAGTTTCCGGTCACGAGAAATTCCGTCTACCTGAACACCGCGGCCGCTGGACCGTTGGCGCAGTCGACTGCCGCAGCGGGCGCTTTGTATTACGAACAGATGATGCAGGACGGAGATACGCACTGGGACGAGTGGCTCGAGAAGCGCGAGCAGGTGCGCGCGCAGGTGGCGCGGTTCATCAACGCCGAGCCGGACGAAATCGGATTCACCACGAACACGTCGAGCGGGATGAACGTCATCATCGACGCGCTCGAGAATCACGGCGAAGTCGTCTCGTGCGATCTCGAGTTTCCCGTGACGATCATTCCGTGGATGCATCGACGTATTCCGGTTCACATCGTGAAATCCGATGCCGGCGTGGTGCGGCCGGATGATCTGCGCGCCGCGATGAACACGCGCACCGGGATCATTTCGTTGAGCTACGTGCAGTTTTCGAACGGCTTTCGCGCGAATCTGGAGGAGATTGCGAGCATCAAGGGCGGTCATGCGCTGGTTGTTAATGCGAGCCAGGCGGCGGGTGTGTTTGAAATTGACGTGAAGCGGATGGGAGTCGACGCGCTGTGCGCGACGGGTCACAAGTGGATGTTGTCAGGCTACGGTTCGGGGTTTGTCTACCTGGGCCGTGAGCTCCAGGCGGCGTCGCGCCCGCGATCGATTGGCTGGCTCAGCGTGCAGGATCCGTATGGCTTGCGAAACGACGAGGTGCATCTGCGTCACGATCTGTCGGCGCGCGCGGAGTTGGGCTGTCCGCATTTCGCCGGCATCTTTGCGCTCGGTGCTTCGATTGAAATGATGCACTCCCATGGAATGTCTCACATCCAGGCTCGTGCGCTCGAATTAAGCCGGAGACTGACGTCGCGGTTGAGTGAAGCAGGATGGAAAGTGTTATCGCCGCTTCAGGATGAACAGTATCGCTCGGCCGAGACGCTCGTCGCGGCAGAGAACCCCACGTCACTCGTGAATGCTCTCGCAAAGGAAAAAGTCTTCGTTACAGAGAAGCCGCAGGGTTTTCGAATCGCAACCGACTTTTTCAATAATGAAGAGGATATTGAAGCACTAATCAAGGCACTGAATAACAGCCGCACCGTTACTTCTTAGCTTTCGCTTTCGTCTTCGCTTTCTTCGTTCCGTCCGCCGCCCCACCGCCAACAAAATTCTTCTTCGCGAGCGCCACGAACTTCTGCATGATCGGCGAATCGTAACCGTTGCTCAGTTGCGCGATGCCGAGCTCCCAGTTGATCTCCGCGCCCTCGATCCACCAGCGAATCAGTTTTCCTTTCTCTACCTCTTCGCGCACCGATTGCAGCGGCACGATCCCGACGCCCATGTCTTCCTCGACCATTCGCTTGATCGCCTGCTGCCGGCTGAGCTCCATCGCGACGCGCAGCGTCACTCCCGCCTGCGCGAAGAACTGATCGATCAACCGGCGCGTGTTGCCGCCGCGTTCGCCGAGAATCAGCCGCTCACCCGCCAGCGTGTACGCGCTAATCGTCTTCTGTTTCGACAGCTTGTGCCGCGGCGAAGCGATCGCGACGAGTTGATCCTCGCTGAGTCGTTCGGTCTTGATGCCGCGCACGTCGACGGGGAGGGAAACGAAAGCGATATCGACCTCGCCCGCGAGGATCTGGTCCACCAGCACCTCGCTCGTTCCCGACATCACCGAGATGTCGGCTGCCGGATGTTGCTTGCGCAACTCTTTCAGAATCGCCGGCAACTGCTCGGTCAGAACCATCGCGGAGGCGCTGCCGATCCGCAGCCGCCCACGTTCGGCGCCGGCCAGTTCGGCAATCTCGTCGAGCGCGGCGTCGTGTTCGCGCAGGATGTGCCGCGCGCGGCGGAGCAGTTGTTCGCCCGCCTCCGTCAGGATTACGTGGCGCGGGGCGCGCACAAACACGCGCGCGCCGATCTCGGATTCCAGTTGTCTGATCTGCATGCTGATTGCGGCCTGGGTCACGTGCACGCGCAAGGCTCCGGCGGTGAACGTGCCCGACTCCGCAATGGCGACGAAGGCTCTTAACTGTCTGATCTCCACATCAAGCTCCCGATATCAAGATGGATTATCGTAATAATAAAATCTTTTAGTTTCCATTATAAATCACGGCCTCCTAGAATAATCAATAATGTTCACGCAAAACTCGGTCGTTGGTGTAGACGGCGGTGGGACCAAGACCGAGGCTGTCATAATCGATAGCAACCTGCGGGTGATCGGCGAGGGTTTGGCTGGACCATCAAACCCGCTCCGCGTCGGAATCAGCGGGGCTGCGGCGGCCGTGCGCGAGGCGATCGACGCTGCCTGCGCCAAGGCGAAACTGCGGCGGGCCGAGCTCGTTGCGGCGCAGATCGGGCTCGCCGGCGCGCGCCGGCGCGAATTGCGCGAGCGCATGCGCGAAACGCTCACGCCCCTCGGCATCGGTGAGATCGAAGTCGTAACCGACGCCGACATCGCTTTGTACGGCGCGACCGACGGTGCGCCGGGTTTGGTTGTAATCGCCGGCACCGGCTCGATCTGCTGCGGCATCAACGCGCGCGGCAAACGTTTTTGCGCCGGAGGCTGGGGTCCTATCGCTGGCGACGAAGGTGGCGGCGCGTGGCTCGCGCGCCGTGCGTTGCGCGCGGTGGCCTATGCCTCAGACGGGCGTGGCCCAGAGACGCTTTTGACCGAGTTGGCCACCGCTTACTTCCACGTCACCAGTGCAGACGATCTTACGACTGCGATCTACGCACCTACGATCACAAACGAACGGCTCGCCGGTTTTGGTCGCGACGTCGTCGCGGCGGCGAAGCAGAAGGACCCCGTTGCGCTGCAAATCGTCGCTGACGGCGGGACCGAGCTCGGACTTGCGGCGGTTGCAGTGATTCGCCGCTTGCTGTTGGAACGCGAACGTTTCCAGGTCGCGTACGTCGGCGGCGTCTTTCGTTCGGCCGAAGATCTCATGCTGAACACGCTGCGCGCGGAAGTGAAGAAAGTGGCGCCGCGCGCGTATTTCGAGCCGCCCCACTTCGCTCCAGCCGTCGCTGCCGCTAGAATGGCGCGCGAACGCATCAATCATGTTGCTCTCGCGGTTTGATCCCAGATGAGTAGTGAAACCGGCGTCGCGCTTCCAGTCACCGAACAAGAGAATCCGCGATCAGTCAATCTCAGCTCGCAGTCGACGCTCGAGATCGTCGAGCTGATGAATGCGGAAGATGCATCAGTCGCCGGCGCTGTGCAACGCGTGCTCGGTGACGTTGCGAAGGCGATCGATGAAACTGTCGCACGGCTGAGTGCGGGTGGCAGACTCTTTTACATCGGCACCGGAACCTCGGGAAGGTTGGGCGTGCTCGACGCATCCGAGTGCCCGCCGACGTTTGGTGTTTCGCCGGAACTGGTCCAGGGCGTGATTGCCGGTGGATACGACGCGTGTCATCGTGCGGTGGAAGCGTCGGAAGACGACGCGAACGCCGCCGGTGGCGATCTGGAACAACGCGGGTTCACGGGAAATGATGTTTTAGTCGGCATCGCTGCGTCCGGCCGCACACCTTACACGGTGGGCGCCGTCAGTTACGCGCGAGGTCTGGGCGCGTTCACGGTCGGGTTGACTTGCGTGCCGGATTCACCGATCACGCAGGCGGCTGAATTGAGCATCGTTCCCGTCGTTGGCCCGGAAATCCTGACCGGCTCGAGCCGGCTCAAAGCCGGCACGGCGCAGAAGATGGTGCTCAACATGATCTCAACGGCCACGATGGTGCGCCTGGGCTACGTCAGCGGCAATCGCATGTCAAACTTGCAGGCGCGCAACACGAAACTGCGCGAGCGCGCCGTGCGAATCGTGATGGCGGAAACAGGTCTGGACCAGGCAGCGGCAACCGCGGCGCTCGAATCGTCTGCATGGAACGTGCGCCAGACGATCCAGGCAACACTCAACAGATGAAAGCCCTCGATCTCATAATCATCTTCGGCTACCTCATCGGGATCGTTCTGTTTGGCACATGGTTCGGGCGCAAACAGGAGACGACGAGCGACTACTTTCTCGGCGATCGCTCAGTGCCGTGGTGGGCCGTCGCGTTCTCGATCGTCGCCACGGAAACCTCGACGATCACGTTCATCTCGGTGCCCGGAATCGCCTTTGCGCGCGGCGGCAACTTCCAGTTTCTCCAACTCGTCTTTGGTTACCTGCTCGGCCGCATCGTCATCTCGTTGCTGTTCATCCCGTCGTACTTTCGCGGCGAGCTGCTGACCGTCTATCAGCTCCTCGACCGCCGCTTCGGCGGCAAGATCAAAATGCTCGCGGCGTCGCTGTTTGTCGTGATGCGCAACATCGCGGACGGTATTCGCCTGTTACTGACGGCAATCGTGCTCGCGGCGGTCTACACGTCGTTTCAACCCGGCGCAAACGTCGAAACGATCACCATCGCCTCAATCATTTTGATCGGCGTCGCCATGATCATCTTCACGTACTTCGGCGGCATGGAAGCGGTGATTTGGGTCGAGGTGGTGCAACTCGGAATCTACATCGCGGGCGCGATTGCGGCGGCGATCGTTTTGATCAATTCGATCAGCGGAGGCTTCGCGACGGCGAATGCGCTCGCGCACCAGTTCGGAAAATACTCGGTCTTCGACTTCGCGTTTGACTACACGAAGACCTACACCTTCTGGTCCGGATTGATCGGCGGGTGCTTTCTGACGATGAGCACGCACGGCACGGATCAGTATCTCGTGCAGCGTTACCTCTGCACGGATCGCCCGCGCAAAGCGATCATCGCGCTCTTGACAAGCGGCGCGATCGTGCTGGCGCAGTTCATTGGGTTCCTGTTCATCGGCGTGCTGTTGTTTGCGTTCTATTATCCGGCTACGGAGCAGTTCACGAGCGGCGACCGCGTCTTTCCCGACTTCATCACCAAACACATGCCGAGCGGGCTGTCGGGTCTCGTGGTAGCGGCAATCTTCGCGGCTGCGATGTCTTCATCGCTCAACTCGATTGCCGCCACGGCAGTCAACGATCTTTACAAACCGTTTCGGCCGGCACGCGCCGACAAACACTACCTGAAGGTCTCGCACGTGCTGACGCTGGTTTGGGGCGTGGTGCAGATCGGCGTCGCGCTCGCGGTGCGTAACCAGCCTGGATCGGCGCTGAGCAAAGCGCTTTCCATCGCTTCGTTGATCAACGGGCCGATACTGGGCGTGTTCCTCGTCGGGACTTTCCTGCGTCGCGTGAGTCAGCCACCGGCTTTGATCGGAATGCTCGTAAGCTGCGGCGTGATGCTTTACGTGTTCTTTGCTCACAAGGAGATCGCGTGGACGTGGTACGTGTTCATCGGCAGTTTGATTACATTCGCAGTGTCATGGCTGGCGAGTTTTGCTTTCGCGCCCGCGCCAGCGGAGATGGGTGATGAACTCTCGCTTTAGGACCAATCCTTCTTTTTTACCCTCGTTATCGCTTCTACTGGTGGTGACGGTCGGTCTTTCTTCGCTTCCAGCGATGGCGCAGAAAGTCGTCCCTTTCAAGTCGCAACCAACACCCGCCGCCGTGCGTTGGGCCAACGAAGAGCTGCGGCGCATGTCTCTCGAAGAGAAGATCGGTCAGTTAATCGCCGTCGGCATCAATGCCACTTTCCTCAACCAGGACTCCGACGCGTTTCGCACGCTCAAGCATCACGTAGAAGACAACAAGGTTGGTAGTCTCATTCTCTTTCGCGGTCCGGTTTACGAATCCGTGATTCTCGTGAATCGCATGCAGCAGTTGGCGAAGTACCCGCTGCTCATCTCCGCGGATCTCGAAGCGGGCGCGGGCATGCGCTTTGACGACACGGTGAACTTTCCCTGGAACATGGCTGTGGCCGCAACCGGCAACCCGGAATACGCGCGCCGGCAGGGCGAGATCACTGCGCGTGAAGCGCGTGCGCTCGGCGTGCAGCAGATCTTCGCGCCGGTCGTCGACGTCAACAACAACGCCGCGAATCCCGTGATCAATGTTCGCTCTTACGGCGAAGACCCGGCTGACGTAGCGCGATTTGCCGCGGCATTCACCGAAGGCGCGCAAGCGGCCGGCGTGATCGCCACCGCGAAACATTTTCCCGGTCACGGCGATACGGCAGTCGATTCGCATCGCGGGCTGCCGGAGATCAACGTCGCTCGAGATCGACTGAACGCGGTCGAGTTCGTGCCGTTTCAGGCCACGGTCAACGCCGGCATCGGCGCGGTGATGGTGGGCCACATCGCGTTGCCGCAGATCGATTCGACGGCGATCAAGCCGCTGCCGCGAACAATCAAAGGTAAACCGATCGATACCGACGAAGCGGGCGAGATCGTCGAAGAGAAGGCGACAATGCCCGCGACGATGTCGCCGGTGATGGGCCGCATCCTGCGGAACGATCTGAAGTTCTCGGGAATGATCGTCACAGACGCGCTCAGCATGAGCGGGCTGACGATCTATTTCACGCAGGAAGAGGCGGCGGTGCGCGCGCTCGAAGCCGGCGCCGACATGTTGCTGAAACCGGCAGATGTCGATGCCGCGTTCCGTGGTGTGCTCAACGCGGTGAAGAGCGGAAGAATCACCGAGGCGCGAATCGAAGAGTCAGCACGGCGGTTGCTCGCGGCGAAGTATGATCTAGGCCTGGTTGAGCAACGTCTGACGCCGATCGATAACATCGATCGTGTGGTGGGCAGCAAGGACGTCTCCGTGCTCGCTACTGAGATTGCCGAACATGCGGTCACGCTCGTGCGCGACGAAGACAAGCTCGTGCCGCTGAAGAACCTGAAACCCGATGCCAGGGTTTTCAATCTCGCGGTCACGAACGGTGACGACCGGATGTGGATTGCAAATCCGTTCGTGTGGAAGCTGAATCGGGCGGGGCTGAAGGTGGAAACGATGGTGCTTGACGATCGGTCGAGCGAACAGGAAGTGCAAAAAGCGATCGAGCGCGCGAAGTCCGCGGATCTGGTATTTGCTTCGCTGTACGGGCGGGTGCGATCGGGCCAGGCGTCGAGCGTCGGGATTCCCGATGCGGGTGCTCGTGCGTTGTCGGCCCTGATCGCGGCGAAGGCGCCCATCGTGGGGATCAGTTTTGGCAATCCGTACCTGCTGCAAGGTTTTCCCGGGCTGCGCACGTACATCGTCGCGTACGGCGATATGCCGAGTTTGCAACAGGCGGTCGCGCGCGCGTTGCTAGGCGAGATCGACATCACCGGCAAACTCCCGATCTCACTGCCCGGTTTGTATCCGCGCGGGACAGGCATCCAGATTAAGAGATGACACGAATCTTAATTGTCATTCTTCTCGTTGCGCAGTCAGTCGTTGCGCAGCTTCCAATCGCCAAACCTGAAACGGTCGCGGTGTCATCCGCGCGTCTCGCCGCGATGGACTCGGTGATCCGCGACGAGATCGCGAAGCATCGATTGCCGGGCGCGGTGGTTCTGGTCGGCCGCAAAGGCACCGTCGTTTGGTTGAAGGCTTACGGCGACCG
>JBKPPP010000265.1:0-9938 GCA_046733615.1 Acidobacteriota bacterium
GCCTGTTTTAGATCCGAAAGAAAATGAGCCAGGGATGGAACTGAATCTGCTACTCACGCTCGATCTACGCGAACAGGCGGCGCTGCAAGCGGCGCTGGTCACGCACGGTGCGCCCGACGCGCTCGTCACGCTAGCGCTCACCGGCGCTGCTCGCATCGGTTCACTTCAGGAAGCGCGGCAGCTCCGCAAGTGGCTGGCGGAAGCGCGCACGGCTGGCGATGCAGATCTCGCTTCGTTGCAAGTGATCGAAAAAGCGCTGATCGACTTCGGTGTATGAAATGAGCGTCGAGATCGAACTCGCCTACGGAAGCGGCGCCCTTAAGTTCAGTTGCGACGAAGATCGGTTTTCTTTCATCACAGATCCGCAAACGGCGGAACGACCGTTGACAGATTTTCAAATCGGCGCCGCCCTCGACGCGCCGCTCGCCTCGCCACCGCTGGATGAAATCGTCGGCAGCGACGATTCCGTGCTGCTGGTTGTGTCAGACGCGACGCGCGCAACGGCAAGCGCGCAAGTCGTGAACCTGCTGGTGCGTCGCTTGATTCAGGCGGGTGTGTCGCCGGCGCGCATGGCTGTGATCTTCGCAACCGGAATTCACCGCGCGGTGACGGCGCAGGAGCAGATCGAGCTGCTGAGTCCGTTCATTGCACAGCGTCTGAAGATCCTCGCTCACGATGCTTACAATCCGGCGAAGCTCGTTTCGCTGGGCGCGACGGAGAGCGGCGTCGAAGCCGAGGTTAGCAGCGCGTTGAACGAGTATTCGCGCGTCGTCGTGTTCGGCGGCATCAATTTTCACTACTTCGCGGGATTCACCGGCGGGCGCAAGTCGATCTGTCCCGGACTCGCGTCGGCCCCGACAATCGAAAGCACGCACATGCTGGCGCTCGACTTCTCGACGGGCGGACGCAAAGCCGGTGTCGGCACCGGCCTGCTGGACGGCAACGCCGTGCACGAGGAATGCGAACGCGTCGCGAGTCTCGTCGCGCCCGCCTTCGGCATTAACACGATCGTCAATGAACAGAAACGCGCCGTGAACCTGTTCTGCGGGGACTGGCGGCTCGCGCATCGCGCCGCCTGCGAACATTACCTGGCGCATCATTCGGTCGCGATTCCAGCGAAGGGCGACACCGTGATCGCGAGTTGCGGCGGGCTGCCGTACGACATCAACTTGATTCAGGCGCACAAGGCGCTCGACATGGCGAGTCACGCCTGCAACGATGGCGGAACGATCATACTGCTCGCCGAGTGTCGCGACGGGCTGGGCCGGCCTGATTTCTTAAAATGGTTCGACTCTGAAGACTCACGGGCGCTTGCCAACCGGCTGCGAAACGAATACGAAGTGAACGGGCAGACTGCGTGGGCCCTGCTAACGAAGGCTGAACGTTATCGCGTCGTTCTCATTTCCGAACTACCGGACGAACAGGTGCGAGCGATGCGCTTGATCCCGGCCCATTCGCTCGCCGCGGCTTTGCAAGAGGCCGGCGACGGAGCCGGATTTATCATGCCGCGTGGCGCCGCGTTGTTGCCGCGCGTGGATCAAGCCACCACGAATCGGGCGTAATGGTTTAGAATCTGCCAACCTCAAAGGAGACCAGATTATGAAAAAACTCGGTGCTCTCTTAGTTGTGCTTTGCAGCGTGTGCATTTCCAATGCGCAGGAACCAGTGGCTACGCCAGAAAAGCGCGTGCCGTTGAACGAAGCAGCCGTGGCGTTCGACGCAAGCGGCGCTTCCGCACTCGAAGCTACGCTGCGAACAACTCCTTTGAGCGGCGCTCCCGACACACCGGTGACGAACGTTCGCTTCATCGTCAAAAACAGCGGCACGACGGCTTATTCATTCGTCTCCGGCCTGGTCACGTTCTACGACGCGGCCGGCATCCGCTGCGGCGAGGGCGTATTCAAGGCCGCTGCGCTAGCGGTGAACGAATCGTTTGAGACAGACGCGCCGGGCTTGCGCATTCGTTGCGAGGTCGCGACGTGGCGCATCGTCGCGACTGACCTCTTGCCGCGCATTCCGCCAGGCGCGATCACGATGCCGCTGGCGCGTGCCGCATCAAACTTCGTCATCAGCATCGACGGCGAAGAGCACCCGATCCAATTGGACAAGCCGCTGACACTCACGCTGGGTGAGAAGCGACGCACGGTCATCGTTCGCACTGCGCCTTGATTGGTACCTTGACCGGCTACTGTCGCGGCTCTAGCATGGTTCTCAGTCAAGTGAAATGAGCTCAGGAGGTGAGCACTATGGCAGAGAACAAAAAGTGCGCACACGGCGTTTGCGATTGCACCGCGAGAGAAGACAGCAAGTACTGTAGCGAGTATTGTGAAAACGCCGAAGATAGTGGAGTTAACGAAATAGCGTGCGGTTGCGAGCATCCTGGTTGTCGCTAGTGCTCGAGTCCGCTTCTTTCAAACGCTCCGATCGGGTGAATCGCCACCCATCGGGGCGCTTGAGTATTTAATGCTGAGAACACTGATCGAGCTGCAACGTCTGAAACGTCTCGACCGCACGGGCTGGGTGCTGCGTGGTTTTGCGAACGGCACTGAGTCCGTCGCGGCGCATTCGTTCGGCGTCGGCGTGACGGCGATGCTGCTGGCCGACAAATTGCTGGCACAGGGCGTCGTGGTGAACGTGGAAAAAGTTTTGCGAATGTCGTTGCTGCACGATTGGTCCGAAGCGCGCGTCGGCGACATGCCGCGCACAGCGACTGAGTATTTCGGCTCAGACGCACGAAAGCGAGCCGAGACTGCCGCATTTCGTGACCTGACACGGCCAGTCGACGGCGATGCGCGCTACGCGCAGCTCTACGACGATTACGAAGAGCGAAACAGTCTCGAGGCTCGACTCGTCAAAGCTGCCGACGTGATCGATCTTCTCGTCGAGGCGCTCGCACTCGAACGCGCCGGCGGGCGCGGGCTCGACGAATTCTGGGCCGTCGCGGAAAATCCGCAGTTCCAGCTCGACGGTCCGGCGAAACAGATCGTCGACGATCTACTGGCCTCACTACTTCAGGCTCGCGCCGAAATCACTCTACCCCACGCTCCTAATGACTGATTTACTCTCGGATCTCACACTCGCAATCACGTGGCAAAGCGTTTTGATCGGCGCGCTGATTTTTGTCGGGACGTTTGTCATTAACCTGGCGATCGTCTCATTCATTCTGGTGAAGCTGCCGGCAAACTACTTCAGCAAGTCTCACAAGACGAAGTTCTGGTCGGGTCCGCATCCGCTGCTGCACGCGGCGGGCGTTATGGGTAAGAACATCGGCGGGTTGCTGCTGGTGGCGCTCGGCATCGTGCTGTCGCTGCCGGGTGTGCCGGGTCAGGGGTTATTGACGGTTTTGCTTGGCGTCATGCTGCTGGATTTTCCGGGGAAGATGCGGTTGGAACGGAAGTTGTTGAGCCGTCCGAGTATTGTGAACGCGATTAACAAGTTAAGAGCGCGGTTTGAGAAGCCGCCGCTAGAGCTGAATTGATGAACCCGGGCTGTAGAACTATAACGACTTCTGCGTGTATCATGGGCGGCCTAAGGCTAATGCTCAAACACCTGACCGCCTCCAGAGTCGTCCTAACCCGTTTGCTACCGCCGGCCTTCGCGATTTTGATTCTGCTGTTGAATTCGGGATGCGGTCTGTTTGGCGCGAAGAAAAAAATAACCGTTCCGCAACTCTTAACGCCGCTGATGGAGGCCGATAAGAGTCGTCTGATCCAGGAAGTGAACCGGCTTTCGACTGTCAGATCGATTCACGGTAAGGTCGATATTCAATTTGAAGACACGTCGTTCGCTTCGTACGGCATCGCGGATCAGTACCGGTTAGTCGATGGATCGATTACTTTACAGCGGCCCGGAAAGATCTACCTGATTATTCAGTTCACTTTCGTGGACATCGCTCAGATGGCTTCCGACGGCGAGCACTTCAGCGTGGCGGTGTTGAAGGGCGACGAGAAGTACCGGCGTTTTGTGAAGGGCACAAACAGCGCGAAGTATCCGAAGCTGGATACGGACGGCAATGGCAAGGCAGCGAAAAACGACAAGAAGAAAGGCGAGAAGGAAACCGTCAGCGCGCTCTCGAATCTGCGCCCGCAACATCTAACTGATGCCTTCATGATTCGGCCGATCGAGCCAAACAGCCCGTTTATCTACGTACAGAGCGATTTTTACCAGGAAGAGGCCGACACGCGGCGGCAGGCGAAGAAGGGCGATCGCGTGATGCGCGGTTATTATCTGCTCGAAGAGTTTGCCCACTCGGAATCCGGCGACGCGAAAATCTCGCGGCGTTTCTGGTTCGATCGCGTGAATGGAATTCGGCTGGCGCGGGTGCAGACCTACGACGACGGTGGACTACTGGTGACGGATGTCGCTTATTATAACGAGAAGGCGATCGGCAGCGGCACGACCGCGTCGTTGCCCAGCCGGATTGAGATCACCCGGCCGCAGGATCAGTACAAGCTGAGCATCACCTACCAGGATGCCACAGCGGTCGAGTTGAATCGGGAATACGGTCCGAAGGCGTTTGTGTTGGAGAACAAGTGGCAGTTACCGGAAGTGGATCTCGACGCGCAGAACAAGAAAGTAACCGCCAAACAGTGATGAGATGAGAACGATTCTGCAAGCTGAAAACCTGGAGAAGGTCTATCGCATCGGCAAAGTCGACGTGCCTGCGCTGCGCGGCGTATCGCTGGAGGTCCAGGAAGGCGAGTTTGTCGCGATTATGGGACCTTCGGGCTGCGGCAAGTCGACGATGCTGCATTTGCTCGGCGGTCTCTTAACGCCAACCGCCGGACGAATCATCATCGACGGCGAAGACATCACCGCGGCTTCAGACGCGAAGCGCACCGCCGTGCGCCGCAAGAAAATCGGGTTTGTGTTCCAGAGATTCAATCTGTTTCCCACGTTGACCGCTGAAGGAAATCTACGACTGGCGGAGCGAATTCACGGCAACGGCGGCGGCGATCCGCAACTTCGCCGCGACGTGCTGCGCCTGCTCGGTCTCGAAGATAAACTCAATCACAAACCGCTCGAGCTGTCCGGCGGCGAGCAGCAAAGAGTGGCGCTCGCGCGTGCCGTCGTGACTCGTCCTGCGATCGTTCTGGCCGACGAACCGACCGGCAACCTCGACTCGGAGAACTCCGCGCTCGTGCTCAACATGTTCCAGGAATTGAACTACCGCCTCAATCAGACGATCGTGATGATCACTCACAACCCGGAAGCGGCGGCGATGTGCCGGCGCATCGTGCAGATGCGCGACGGCCATATCGTCGAGCAATCCGCTTCGGTCCGGCTGTAACTTCCGGCGGTTTTCTGATTTACACGAGAAACTCCAAACGTTTAGAATCTACTGACCCGCCAGCCACGGATCTTGTGGCTGTTTACTTGCAGGCTTGAAAAGGTGCGAGGCCTGATATCCACACTGAAGAAGATCTTCTTCTGGAATTACGCGAGAAACACCTGGCAGTGGGATCTTCTGTGTGTGGTCATCCTGATCTTCATTTTTTTGACACCAAAAAGCTGGTTTGAAGGCGGCGAACGGCCTCAGAATACAGTGCATCAAAGCCCGGTTGCCCAGACCCTGGTTTTATTGCCGGAAATGGTTGCTAATGAGACAGATAAGGGTCAAATTGAACAGCAGGTGAAGACGCTAACCGGACGCTCGCAGGTGGAGGTTCTGGCTGTTCGTAAAATAGTCGGGCAGGACGGCAGGATTCGGAGTTTCGAGGTTGACATACGGTGACCTTTCCCTATAATTGCGAGGTTTTTTGCGTACCCGGGGAAAGGATAATAAGCAAGGAGCATTTATGAAGAGATTGATTCCCGCGGGCCTGGTGGCAGCTTTCATAGTTTCCGCACTGGTGTTTGTGTTCCCGACCGCGAGCAATGGTCAGGGAGCAGGCCTGCTCAGTTCAGTTCTCAGCCGGATGGAAAAGAATCGTCAGAGTCTGAAGTCTCTGCGCTCCGGCATTCACGTCGTCAAATACAATTCGCAGCTCGGTGTGGAAGACAAGTACAGCGGTGTGGTGATCTACATGCCGACGACCGGCCGGCAGGCGGCTGTGCGTATCGACTGGAGCAGTCCGCGCCGCGAAACCCTCGCGGTAAACAATAATCGCTACACCATTTTCCGTCCGGCCTTGAACGTCGCCTACACGGGCGACTCCCGCAAGATGGGCAAAGAAAACAAAGCCAGCGGGCTGATGGAAATGATGAACATGTCGCGCCAGCAGCTTGAAGCCCGTTTTCAGCCCGTGAAAGACGTGCGTGAAGAGACGCTGTGGGGCGGTGTCGGAACGATTCACCTGACGCTGGTTCCGAAAGGCAACGCCGGTTACAAGTACGCTGAAGTTTGGATCGACTCAGCCGGAATGCCGGTGCAGACCAAGATCGTCGAGAAGAACGATGATTCCACCACGGTGCGCCTGACTTCGCTCGAGAAGAACGCCCGTATTTCCTCCGGTGATTTCGACGTCAAACTCGATTCGAACGTAAAGATCGTCAAGAGCTAACGGACCATCAGTGGCAGCTTTGTGGGGGTGGTCCCAAAAGGACCACCCCTATAATTTTGTCCGCTTGCGTTCTTTGCTTTGGTCGCCTATTCTTCGCGACGACTAATGAGGAAGAAAAAGTTTCTACATTTGAAGCTGCGTGAGGCTAGCTTTATCAGCCGCGCGCTGTTGTCGTCGCGCCATCCGGTTTTAGCCCATCTCATTCCGATGCGGCGCTGTAATCTGGCCTGCGGCTACTGCAACGAATACGATCACACATCGAAACCGATCGATCTCGACGTCATCAAAGCCCGGCTCGACAAACTCGCCAGCCTCGGAACGTCGATCGTGACCGTCTCCGGCGGCGAGCCGATGATGCACCCTGAGCTCGACCAGGTCATTCAACACATTCGTCAGCGCGGGATGATCGCCGGCTTGATCTCCAACGGTTATTACTTCACTCCCGAGCGAATCAAACGTCTCAACAAAGCCGGACTGGAATACTTGCAGATCAGCATCGACAACGTCGAGCCTGATGAAGTATCGCGCAAGAGTTTGCGCGTGCTCGACAAGAAACTGCGCTATCTCTCTGAATACGCCGACTTCCACGTGAACATCAATTCCGTCATCGGCGGCGGGATCAAGAATCCCGACGATGCGTTGACAGTTGCGCGTCGCGCCGTCGAGCTCGGTTTCTCCACGACTGTCGGCGTGATTCACGACAGCGACGGAACGTTGAAGCCGCTGTCGCCGAAAGAGAAAGACATCTTCCAGCAAGTGAAGAAGATGGGTAACAAGGACCATGCCCGCCTGAACTGGTTTCAGGACAGCATCGCGGAAGGAAAGACTTACAACTGGCGCTGCCGCGCCGGCGCGCGTTATCTCTACATCTGCGAAGAGGGATTGGTGCACTGGTGCTCGCAGCAGCGCGGCTATCCCGGCATTCCGCTCGAGCAGTACACGATGGACGATTTCGATCGCGAGTACAAAACGGAAAAGTGGTGCGCTCCGACCTGCACCCTTCAGTGCGTCCACCAGGTCGGCATCCTCGACAACTGGCGCGACCCGCAGAAGACCCCGGCCCAGGTGGCTCAGGAACAGAAAGACGGAAAGGCCGTCGGCGAGATGATCGGCGCCGACTAGTACCTATCGCGCGCGATCGTGTCGATTCGCTGGCGCGCCGACTCACAGCGCGGATCGAGTTGCTGACACGCCGCACTGAGTAGAAACTCCTGAAACTCGAGTCGCGCTTGTCCTTTCTGCTCGAGTCGCTGCAACAACACGCCCACGTCGAAGTGAATTCCGTCGTCAGGCTCGCCGCCCTCCTGCGCCAGGCGAAACTCCGAGATCGCATCGGTCAGGTATCCTGCCTGCGCCAATTGAATCGCTAGCAACTTGCGCGTGTGCGGATTCTCTTCCAACTCGAGCGCGCGCCGGTATTCCCGAATGGCCGAGGTTGTGTCGTCGTTGAGTTTTGCTTCGGCAGCGCGCGCCAGGTGCGCATCGACTGATTGATCGTTGACGTAGAAGTAGATGCCGATTGCGGCGATGACAATGACGGCATAAATCACAGGCACTACAAAACGATGACGCGGTCTGTGAACGGGGCGGCGCCAGACGAGAATGACGGCCAGGTAAATCGGTAAGACTACGAGCGGCAGCAACAGCGTGCCGACGGTCCAACCGAGCGCGGCTGGAAGCGAGAAGCGTTTTCGAGCGGATGCGAGTACCCAGGCGGAAATGAGAGCGGAGATTAGAACGGCCACGGGGCGGACGAGATCGAAAAACTCACCCGCCGACATGTTGAGCTTGAAAGCCACTATCGTGTCGTTGGGCCAAGACTGCCGCCGACCGTGACGATCGCGACTGAGCTCGACAGTCCGAGACCGGAAAGCCGTCCGGCCATCATGACGATCGTCTCGCCCTTGTCGACCATTTCAGCCTCGAGCAACGCGTTCTGTCCGATCTGGAGCATCTCTTCAGTCGATTGTGCTTTTGTGATCAGCAACGGCTCGACCGCCCAGATCAACGCCAGCTCACAAATCACCTCGGGCCGGTGAGTCAGCGCGACGATTCGTTGATTGTGGCGTAGCGACGAGAGGCGGCGCGCCATCAGACCGGAGTCGGTGAAAACGGCTGTCACAGTCGTTCCCATTTCCTCGGCTGCGAACGCTGCTGCTTCACACAACGCGCGACTCACGCGCCCGGATTGCCGGCCTTTGAGGTCCGCAATTGCAAGCGTTTTCTCCTGCCCTGACTCGGCGGATTCGACGATGCGCGCCATCGTGGCGACAGCGCCGATCGGATACGCGCCCGTTGCGGTCTCGTTCGAAAGCATCACGCAGTCAGTGCCATCCCAGACCGCGTTCGCAACGTCGGATGCTTCGGCGCGAGTTGGACGGGGATTGGTGACCATCGATTGGAGCATCTGCGTCGCCGTGATCACCATCTTGCCGGCGGCAATCGCGCGTTCGATGATCCGTTTTTGATAGACCGGAACCAGCTCGTCACTCGTTTCGACGCCGAGATCGCCGCGGGCTACCATTACTCCGTCGGCCGTGCCGATGATCTCGTCCAGATGATCGATCGCTTCCGCTTTCTCGATCTTGGCAATCAAAGGCGCATGACCGCCGGCTTCACTAATCATCTGCTTAGCGCGCTCGCAGTCGCTGGCGCGCCGCACGAACGAAAGCGCGATGTAGTCGACGTTCTGCGCGACCGCCCACTTCAGATCCGCCACGTCTTTTTCCGTCAGTGAATCGATTGGCAGTGCGACGCCGGGAAGATTGATACCTTTACGTTCGCCCAGTTCGCCGCCGTCGACGACGCGGCAGATGACGTCCGTGTCGGTGGTGCTTTCGACGACCAGCTCGATGGCGCCGTCGTCGAGCAGGAGTCGCGTGCCGGGCTGGACCACGCGTGGCAGATCCGGATAGTTGGTGGCGACGCGGTTTTCGTCGCCGACGATCGACTCGGTCGTGAGTGTGAAGAGAGCGCCGGAAGTCAGCGTGACGGGTTGACCGTCTTTCAACGCGCGCGTGCGGATTTTTGGTCCCGAGAGATCGACCAGGATCGCGAGCGGGCGTCCGACTTTGCGAGCGGCTTCACGAGCGCGAGCAATGTCTTCAGTTTTCTCTTCGTACGTGCCGTGCGACATGTTGATGCGCACGCCGTTCGCGCCCGCGGCGATCAACTTCTCAACGACCTCAGGCTCGCGCGAAGCAGGGCCCAGTGTGATTAGTATTTTTGCTTTTCTCAAAATTGGAGACCTGACTTGGATCCGCGTCAAGGCGCCGGTGTTTGCAGAGCGGCTTCGACGGCTTTATCGAGCCGGTCGCCGTCGTTTGGGCCAAACCCGATCAGCCGTCGTGCAAGCTGGCCCTGTCGATCGAAAACAAACGTCTGCGGAATGTTGTCGTTGCCCGCGAGCAGGAAGCTTACCAAGTCGTCGTCCGG
>JBKPPP010000266.1:0-4475 GCA_046733615.1 Acidobacteriota bacterium
AGGTCTTTGACGAGTATCTGCGAACGACGAACATCCCGTTGTTAAGATATTCAGTTAAAGGCAAGAGCGTGACGTTTAGCTACGAGCGAGTCGTCAAGGGTTTCGCCATGCCGCTTCGAGTAACGATCAACGGTAAAGAGACCGTCATCAAACCCACGGAAGCGGAACAGACTCTCGACTTTCCGGAAGAGATCAAGACGTTTGAAGTCAACCGCAACTTCTACGTCCAGACGGAGAAGAGTGATTCCTGAGCCTGAGCACCCTGGTCGCACTTCAAAACTGAGGATGCCAACTTGTCTCCAGACTTGAAGCGCGAAGTGTTGCGACATCTGCGGAGATCGTTCCGGGCGCCGTCAGCGAAGAAACTTTCGTAAAGACGGAATGAACAATGCGTTGAGCTCGAATACGCTAACGCGTGACGCACCGGGGGATGAGATCGATAACGATTTCCGGAAGGAGCGTATTCAAAGTAAGATCCTCTTGGGTTGCTGTAGCAAACAGATCCCACTCTCCAACGACTGTGATTTCAATAACATTTATATGATCGGGGTCCACCGTCGACAGTGTCGCCAATTCTATCCCTCTCCACACGACTCTGATGTCCCGGCCGCCTGCCTCGCGATATCGCAAACCCGCGACTGTAATGCGGGACGACCAATCATCTGGATCAACCGTTGGATCAGACCGAAAAATACGCCTTCCGCCCCATTCTCCCGGCGGAAAATTAAGAGTCGGCTGCACGGAAAGTCGAATAACGTCGTTTGGTGAATCATGCCCGGTTATATTCACGCTGCGCGTGGTGGTTGTTCTGTCCGTGCCACTTCCACGCGACAGCATCAGATCGACTGTAAACGAACCAAGAGTATCGGCACGAAAGGTTGACGAACCCTCAGCCAGATTCGAGCTGTCGAGAGATTGAGAGAAAAACGGTGGCAAGGGGCCGGGTATCGTGGCACTTAGGGTTCCGGCATCGCCTTCGCCGCCGCGCCAGGTCGCAGTGACATTATCGTTTCGACAGACATGACGTGGGTGTGCGTCAAAACTGTCGATTCGTGGAGGGACGGGTGCCGGCCTCACGGAGCGCGCTGGGAAAAGTGTCACGAGCGCAACAACTAAAACGCCGATGACTCCGAAGAGAATCACTAAACCAATGAGCAGCCACATGTGTCGCCTCGCTTGAATTCCGAGTGTGCAGGAACGCAGGGGCTCGGTGGGTAACTTTGAGATGAGACTGCGGGAGCTTATTCCCTTTAAGATTTGGATGTCAACTTAGCCATGTCACCGCGCCGGTCTCGATCGAGTAGACCGCACCAACGATTCTCAGTTTGCCGTGCGCCACCAGCTCGGAAAGTATCGGTGTTGACGAGCGCAGTTCCTTTACGACCATCTCCACGTTCATGCGAACTGCATTCGACACCGGGTCGCCGGGCATGCCTCGAGTTTTCTCCACAGCCGGTTTGATAAGATCGATGAGTGCCGCAATGTGACCTGCGGGTGGTTCACCCTGAACCGCAGCCGTCACCGCGCCGCAGCTTTCATGTCCGAGGACCACGATCAATGGGACATGCAGATGCTCCGCGCCGATGATTTTCTCTTCGGTGTTTTGCTGAGTCGATACGCGGGCTGGCGAGAAGAGTACGATGAGAGTTATTGTTGCGATGATCGCACTGGCGAATCTCATTGCTTGCGCCTCACGGTAGACATTCAGCGAACTAGACTAGTTGAAGATTGACACCGCAACATTGTCAGTTTTGACAGCTTTAGGTTCGGTAGGAGGCCCCCAATGACGATACTGACATTCAAACTAAAACACGCGTATCTGCGCCTGGTCGGCCTGACTCTCGCGCTTACATTTACTTCCAGCATCGCCGTTGCCCAGCAGCAGGAGAGTGTCGAGACTCGTCTGAAGGGCTTCGACGCCTACATGGAACAAGTGATGAAGGACTGGAATGCGCCGGGCATCGGCGTCGGCATCGTCATGGGAGACAAGCTCGTCTTCGCCAAGGGATACGGCTTCCGCGATTACGGCAAGAAGCTACCCTACACGGTCACCACCACACAGCCCATCGCTTCAAACTCGAAGCTCTTCACGGCCGTTGCCGTGGGCCTGCTCGTCGAAGAAGGAAAGCTGCGCTGGGACGAACCTATCAAGCAGTTCGTTCCGACGATTCGGTTCTACAACGACGACCTCGATCGCTCAGTGACGATCCGCGACATGCTGTCGCATCGCACCGGCGTCACGCGTCACGATTCCATCTGGTACAAATCCAGCTTCACGCGCCGCGAGCTCTGGGATCGTCTGCGCTACCTCGAACCTGCCGCGCCACTGCGGACGAAGTTCCTCTACAACAATTTGATGTTCACGGCGGCGGGCCAGGTCATCGAAGAGTTGAGCGGAAAGACGTGGGAAAAGTTTGTCCAACAACGCATCTTCGATCCGCTCGGCATGTCGCACTCGACGCTTACCATTGAAGACAACCTGAAGGGTCCCGAGCCCGCGGTGCCGTATTCGGAGCGTCGCGACAGCACGGAGCTGTACAGGCAGCCCTACTATACCGCCGAGGTCGCGATCGCTCCGGCCGGCGCGATCAATTCAAACGTGCAGGACCTGTCGCGCTGGGTTATCGCGCTGCTCAACAAGGGAAAGGTCGACGGCAAGCAAGTGATTCCGGAAGCGGTGCTGCGCGAAACGATGGCGCCCTCGCTCGCGATGCCGAACGCCACGCTGGAAAGCCGCGGCTGGGGAGAGAACCTGAATTCATACTATGGAATGGGCCGCACCGTGTCGTCTTATCGCGGTCACCTGTTGGCGCTTCATGGCGGCGACTTGCCCGGATTTCACTCGCAGATCTCCATCATGCCCAACGATTCGATCGGAGTGATCGTGTTGGTTATCGGCGACCACGTCGCGCCGCTCTACAATGGTCTCACCTACAACATCTACGAGCGGCTGCTCGGCCTGCCGCTCACTCCCTGGTCTGAACGGCTCAACCAGATCCGGCTCAAGAACAAAGCCGCCGGAACGAAGGCCCGCGCCGTCGCGGACGCGGGACGCGTACCCGGAACGAAACCGTCGCACCCGCTCGACGATTACGTCGGCGAGTTCGCGCATCCGGCCTACGGAGTTGTTACGGTGACGCGCGGAGAGAAGGAGCTCAGCTTCGATTTTCACGGCATCAAGATGCCGTTGAACCACTTTCACTACGATCGGTTCGATACACCCGACGACGAGCAGGATGGGAAGTTCTCGCTCAACTTCCGCACCAATCCCATGGGCGAGATCGAAGGTGTCGAGATCTCGCTGGATGAAGCCGCGGTCACGTTCACTCGGCGAGTGCCGGCGGCGTTGACTGCCGACGATACGCTGCAAGCCTATGCCGGAACTTACATCACACCGAGCGGTGGAAAGACTGTGCTGACGTTTCAGCATGGAAAGGGTCTCGCGATTCGCGGCGGCCCGGACCTTCAGCCCTGGCGGCCGCACCAGTTCCGCGTCAAGGAGTTTCCCGATGTCGTCATCTCGTTCACGCTCGAGAACGGAAAAGTGGTTGCGATGCGGCAACGCGATCCGAGTGGCGAATTCGTCTTTCCGCGTTCGCCGTGATGTCGGGCGAGATCATCCTTTCGCTCGCAGCACAACGATCTGAATAGCGACGAAGATCAGCGTCACCAAAGCGGGGACGATAAAATTCACTCGATCAAAGGCGCTGTCGTACCATCCGCGCGTGCCGGGCAGCGCCGCTCGATGAGTATCCCCGCTCTGATCCGGCTCCGTGGAACTTCCTAACACAGCCTCGAGCGCTTCCATCGTGACGGGCGGGAGAAACGCTTCACGTACGTTCCAAAACAGACAGACCGCAAGTACGAACACGTCGAGCGCGATGAGCAGCGCCCAGTAACTCGAGCTCCACGATTCCACCAGCGACCAGACGAAGGGTAAGACAAGCAGACCGGCGATGATGTATGTGCGCCCGCGCGTCTCCAGGCTCGCTAGTCTCGCATGTTGGGTAAGCGCGCTCATTGCTGCTGCGAGGCTCGTTTGCGCCGACGCGACACGTGTCCGCAGAGTCGCCATGCCCGCGTTGTCAAGTTGCACAATGCTGTCGGCTTCGCAGTAAATACACCGCACCAGAATGTCATCCGGTTGAACTGAGAGTGGCGCACCACACTGGCGGCAATTCGGCGGCTCGCCCACAACCGGAGGTGGAGATGCTGCGAAGGCTACGCCAATCTCGGCCGCGCCACTCACCAGGACACTCTTCATCGCGACGTGTGCCGCCAACAGTTGCGCCGGAATAAGCGTCACCCAAACGTAAAACAACAATCCCGGCAGCGCCTCAGCACTCACCGTTCGCAACAAGGCCGCGACAAGGAGAAACGCGAGACCTCCCGCCAACAGCACAAACGGCGCACTCGCGGCAGAGATCAACTGCCATCGTGGCGCCTTGATACGCGCCAGACGCAGCCACTGCTCA
>JBKPPP010000267.1:0-16157 GCA_046733615.1 Acidobacteriota bacterium
AAAATAACCACACGAAAGAGGTGCTTAGACACTCGGGCGATGAAGTCATGCGGACTATCAGGCCGATGGAATACGATCGGGTTGATTCCCGTCTTCTTCCGCACGACGTACGTTCGCCAAAAGAAGACCACAGCGGTGTAAACGACGAGATAAACAGGAAGGAAGTATCTTAAGGCCATCAGTTTTGACTGGGCCGTGGCGCTCTACATCGTGCTCGCGTACAGATTTCTTAACTTATCCAACCACCAAGCGCCGAATCGCGCACGATGATCGTTTGCGAACGCTCCGGCCCCGTTGAAACAAGCCCAATCTCCACTCCAATCTGCGACGAGAGAAAATCGACGTACGCACGCGCCTTCGGCGGCAGCGCGCTCATCTCCGTCACGCCGAGCGTCGACGTCTGCCAGCCGGGCAGCGTCGCGTAGATCGGCTCGATACGTCGCAAGTCCTGCGACACAGCTGGCAGCGATTCACAAACGCGCCCGTTCAGCTTGTAGCCCGTGCAGACCTTGATCTCGTCGAGCGTGTCGAGCACGTCGAGCTTGGTGAGCGCAACGGAAGTGAAGCCATTGATCTCGGCCGCATAACGCGTGGCGAAGGCGTCGAACCAGCCGCAACGCCGGGGACGTCCGGTCGAAGCGCCGTACTCGCGACCGCGCTCGCGAATCATCTGCCCCAACTCCGCTTCACCTTCGAGCATTTCAGTCGGGAACGGCCCTTCGCCGACGCGGGTCGTGTAAGTGCGAACGATTCCCAACACACCGCTCAAACGATGCGGCGCGAGGCCGGTGCCGATGATCGCGCCGCCCGCAACGGTCGTCGAAGAGGTAACGAACGGATAAGTGCCGTGGTCCACGTCGAGCAGCGTCGCCTGCGCGCCTTCGAGGAGTATCGAACGGCCTTCGCCGGCGGCGATGTTCAGGAAGTGAGTCGTGTCGGCGATAAACGGCGCCAGGCGCTCAGTCAACACAGACATCTCTTTGAAGATCTCGCTGGCATCGAGCGGTTCCCCGCCGTAAGCTTCAATGATGCGGTTCGCGTCTTCGAGATTGCGCTCGATGCGGGAACGAAGCACGTCAGGCACGAGCGCGTCGGCAGTACGAATTCCGCGGCGTCCGGCTTTGTCTTCATACGCCGGACCGATGCCGCGCAACGTCGTCCCGACTTTTTCGTTACCGAGCCGTTCTTCGCTCGTATGGTCGAGCGCGCGGTGGTAGGGAAGAATCAGGTGCGCGCGCGAGCTGATCTTCACACGCTCCGGCGACACTTCGATACCTTGCTGCGTCAGTCGATCGGCCTCGACGAAGAAAGCCTTGGGATCGATCACCATGCCGTTACCGAGCACGCACGTCTTGCCGCGATGCACGATCCCCGACGGCAGCAGGTGCAGCACAAACGACTGATCACCGACCTGCACCGAGTGGCCGGCGTTGTGCCCGCCCTGGTAACGCGCCACGATGTCAAACTGCTCGGCGAGCAGATCGACAATCTTACCTTTACCTTCATCGCCCCACTGGGCGCCGATCACTGCAACGACTTTTGACATGGACGTAAAAAGGGGTGACTAGCTCGCCTTCCCGAGTCGCACCGGTTTCTCAATAAAGTAGTAACTGCACGTACCGCGAACTTCCTGTATGTCGCGCTGCTCGATGGGAAAGAGGCGACACGAGTTGGGGCGATTTTCGTAGATGCCGCAGAGCGAAGTGCCGTCTGCGTTTTTCTTCAGGAACGGACACTTGAAGACGAGCTCGCAGCAGGCGCCGCAACGGTTGCACTCACCGCGTCGCAAAGCAAGCGCGGCAATCGTCTCTTCCTTGCGGAAGTTGGTAATGACGAAGCGGCGCAGTTTTCCCTGAGCCTGACGCGCGCGCAGCCTGGCGTCGGCAACTTTGCGCGAGCGAATTCGCCGGGCGAGCCGCGCCTCGAATGGGAGAGATTTCGGATTCAGGGTTTTACTATCTCCTGATACAGCTCAAGGTACTTTTTCGCCGCGGCATTCCAGGAATTATCCAGGACCATTCCGTTGTGCTGAATCTTTTGCCACTCGTCGGGCCGCGCATAAAAGTAAAGGGCTTCGCGTATTTTTTCAAGCAGCGCGTGTGCTTCATACGGTCCAAACTTGAAACCGTTGCCCGCTCCGGTCGCCGGATCAAACTGCTGCACAGTGTCGTCGAGACCGCCGGTTGCGCGCACGATGGGTACGGTGCCGTACCTCATGCTGTACATCTGATTCAAACCGCAAGGCTCGTAGAGCGACGGCATGAGAAACATGTCCGCGCCGGCTTCGATCTGATGCGCGAGCGGTTCACCGGCGTAACCTTTGTAGATCCCGACCTGACGCGGCGCAACGTCGTGCCAGCGTTGAAGAAAGTCTTCGTACTCCTTCGCACCCGCGCCGAGCGCGATGAAGAATGCGCCGGTTCGGAGGATCCAGTCCGCAATCGAGCGGATCAGGTCGTAGCCTTTTTGTCCGACGAGCCGCGAGATAATTGCCAACACCGGACGATCGGGATCTTCCGGCAGTCCGAAGCGGCGCAGCAGATCCAGCTTGCACTCCCGTTTGCCGGAAAGATCGTCGGCGGAAAAGTTGGCGGCGATGTGCGGGTCGGTTTCCGGGTTCCAGATGTCGTAATCGACCCCGTTTGTGATTCCCGCCAGACGATCGCTGCGCGCGCGCAGCAGCCAGTCAAGACCGTGACCCTGTGCACGCGTCTGGATCTCTCGCGCGTAACGGGGGCTTACCGTCGAGAGCGCGTCGGCGGCGATGATGCCGGCCTTGAGCGCCGATGCGGTGCGATCGAGCATGAAGTCGTCGCGCTCGGGCGGATCGCCGAAGCCGAGCCACCAGAGCTCGCCGGCGTCGAACAGCCCCTGGTAACCGACGTTGTGCAGCGAGAAGAGCGTCTTCGTGTTTTGAAAGAACTCGTCGTAACGACGCCGCGCACGCAACTCCGCAGTCGCAAAGCCACACGGCCAGTCGTTGCCGTGAACGACGTCAGGCTGCCAATCGAGATACTTCAGTAACGCGAGTGCGGCGCGAGAGAAGAAGGCGAAGCGAATGTGGTCGTCCTGGTAACCGTAAATGCTCGGACGCGCGAAAAACTCCGGCGCTTCGAGCAGATACGTCGGCGCTCCCGCCGCATCGCTATACCAGAAACGAACCTGGTGAACCTGCCCGCGCCACTCGACGCGCACGTTCTCGACCGCGCCGCCGTTCAGCAGCTCGCGATCGATCTGCTCGTAGAGCGGAAGAATCAAACGCGCGTCGACGTCGTGCTCGCGCAGCGCTTTCGGCAACGCGCCCGACACGTCGGCCAGCCCGCCGGTCTTGGCAAAAGGCACAGCTTCAGAGGTCAGGATCGCGATGCGCATCTTGTGTTGGGGGGCGTTAGAAAAACGGATGGTTTGCGGGGTGGCGAGAAAACGCCACCCTCACAATTAGCTCTGCATCGACGCGAGAAACTCAGCGTTCGACTTGGTCTTCTCCAACCGCTCGAGCACGACTTCCATCTGCTCGACGGGCGACAGCGGGTTCAAGACCCGGCGCATCACCCAGATGCGATTGAGATCCTCTTTGCTGATCAGCAACTCTTCCTTGCGAGTGCCGGAACGTTGCAGATCGATTGCGGGAAACAGTCGCTTGTCGCTCAAGCGGCGGTCGAGGTGAATTTCTGAGTTACCGGTACCTTTGAACTCTTCGAAGATCACGTCGTCCATGCGCGAGCCGGTGTCGATGAGCGCGGTGGCGATGATCGTCAGCGAGCCGCCTTCTTCGATGTTCCGCGCGGCGCCGAAGAATCGCTTCGGGCGCTGCAACGCGTTGGAATCGATACCACCCGACAGGATCTTGCCGCTGGGCGGCACGACCGCGTTGTGTGCGCGCGCGAGACGCGTAATCGAGTCGAGCAGGATGACGACGTCGCGCTTGTGCTCGACGAGCCGTTTCGCTTTCTCGATCACCATGTCCGCGACCTGCACGTGGCGTGTCGGCGGTTCGTCGAACGTCGAAGAGATGACTTCGCCGTTGACGGAGCGCTGCATATCCGTGACTTCTTCCGGCCGCTCGTCGATGAGCAGCACGATCAGCGTCGTTTCCGGATGGTTCTGCGTGACGGAGTTGGCGATCGTCTGGAGCAGCATCGTCTTACCGGTGCGTGGCGGCGCGACGATCAATCCGCGCTGGCCTTTGCCGAGCGGAGTCACCAGGTCGATGACGCGCGCGGAAAGGTTTTCGGAGGTCGTCTCCATCTTCAGTTGCTCTTCCGGATAGAGCGGCGTCAGGTTGTCGAAGAAGACTTTCTCGCGGGCCTGATCGGGCGACTCGAAATTGATCGCTTCTACTTTGATCAGCGCGAAGTAGCGTTCGCCTTCTTTCGGCGGCCGGATCTGGCCGCTGACGGTGTCGCCGGTGCGCAGGTCAAACTTGCGGATCTGCGACGGCGAGACGTAGATGTCGTCCGGGCCGGGCAGATAGTTGTACTCCGGCGCACGGAGAAAGCCGAAGCCGTCCGGCAGTGTTTCGAGCACGCCTTCCGAGAAGATCAAGCCGCTCTTTTCGGTCTGGGCAGCGAGCACTTTGAAGATGAGCTCCTGCTTGCGCATACCGGTGGCGCCGGGCACGTCCATGCTCTTGGCAATCTGCGTCAGCTTGGAGATAGACATCTCCTTGAGATCGGCAAGATTGTGAAAGCCCTCGTTTTTGCCGTCGCGGGGTTCTCGGGTTTCTCGTTCGGGAGCTTCGGCTGTGGCTACTGTGGCGCCGCCGTCGTCTCCGTTGGCGTCGTTGTTCGCGCTTGAAGCGCGTGAACGTGTTCGTTGTGACATATCAGTTGTTCTCTAAAGATCTTTCAGTTGTCTCAAGCGGTTATCAATTAGTGGGATGACAAATAATGAGTGCGGTCAGAGCGACAGACGTGGGACGCGCGCAATGATCCCCAGTTCATCGCGGGGCAAATAATCTGATTCTCCTCAATCGGTAAAGTGCACTGTACCTCAACTTCTCGTGCGCGGCAAATTCAGTAATCGTTTTTGATGCCACCCGCTCTACACGCGTGGCCCAAAGACTCAGGTTGACCAAAAGGGGGCAGATGAGATTCGGATTGCCGGTTGCGTTTAGGATACTCGCTCAGGCTCGAAAATCGCAAACCACCACAAGAATGACAGAGGCGGTACACAAATTTTCAATCACTTCCCAATTGCAATCTCTATCGCACGCCAAAGCTCGTTGCGACCGCGGCCGCTTTTGGCCGAGTAGGCCATTACGCTGTCGTCATTGAGCACGCGTGCAATGTGCTCCAAGTTCCTTCTCAACTCGTTGTTCGAAAGCTTATCGGATTTTGTGGCAACAATTAATCGTGACTTGTTGTATTCCTCAAGCCACTCGTGAAGCTGCAAATCCTGTTTTGTGGGTTCGTGGCGCGAATCTACGAGGTGAATTGATAGCACAAGCTGGCTGCGCTTGGCAAGAAAAGTGGTGGCCATCTCCCCCCAGGTCGATTTTATATTCCCGGGTACGCGAGCGTACCCAAACCCCGGAAAGTCCACAAAACGGAAGCGATCGTTGATGTTGAAGAAGTTAAGCGACTGGGTCCGCCCCGGCGTGGAAGAGGTGCGCGCTAGCCCGCGGACCGAGAGCAGGGAATTGATCAGGCTCGATTTCCCGACGTTTGAGCGGCCGAGAAAGGCGATCTCGGGTTTCGAGTCGCGGGGCCAGTCAGCTTCTTTGAAGGCGCTCTTGAGAAACTCGGCGCTGTTTACCTTCATCCGCAAAAATTGAAAATCTGTGCAACTCGGATGGAACCGGATTGCACAGATTCTTACAAAAGTCTTACCTGTATGGGTTAGTCGCCGGTGGCGGCCGCGGCCTGGGCGGCGTTCCTTTGTTTCCAGGCTTCGATCATCTTGGCGATCCGGTCGCGAATCCCCGCCAGACGTTGCTCGCAATCGGGCAGCGCCTTCACCGTCTTTTCCAGGTGCGCCAGAAACTGCGGCGTGCCCATCTGCTCGCGCAGGATCGGAATGAACGGTTCCATCTTCGCGTAAACAAAGATGTGCTCGCCGTTGGCGTCGTTGAACATCTCAGGATCGATCGCGCCGTTGTTCACGAGCGAGCAGGCCATGTCCCAGTAGGAAATGACCATCCGGAACCAGCCGCTCTTGTCGCCGGTCAGCACGTCGAAGAAATCCTGGGGGCTTTTCGGATCGAAAGTGAAAAACCAGTTGCGCGCTTCGCGCATGGTCTTCTCACGGCGGAGGTCATAAAGTTTCAAGATCAGTTCTGCATCATGGTGTTTGCTCATACTATTACTCTCCTAAGTAATCGGGTTACAACAAGGAAGCATAAAACGGTTAGCTGGTTTGAATACCTTGCGAAGGTTGCTCGGTCGTCCACAACGGCGGCGCCTCGGCGGCGGCAGCGTCGGTCGGGCAGGCATCTTCGAGCGCCAGCGACAACACCTCATCAATCGTGTCCACCAGACAGATGGTGAGCGAGTCGCGCACTTCTTCCGGAAGCTCGCCGAGATCCTTTTCGTTGTCTTTCGGCACGATGATCGTGTCGATGCCGAAGCGATGGGCGGCCAACAGTTTCTCTTTGATGCCGCCGATGGGCAGCACGCGGCCGCGCAACGTGATCTCGCCGGTCATCGCGACATTCTTCTTCACCGGCACACGAGCGAGCGCCGAAGCCATGGCCGTGGCCATGGTGATTCCCGCCGACGGACCATCTTTCGGGATCGCGCCTTCAGGAATGTGAATGTGCAGGTCGCGTTTGCGAATAAAATCGAGACTCATGCCGAGGCGTTCGGCACGCGCGCGAATGCAGGTCAACGCTGCCTGCGCCGACTCCTGCATCACGTCGCCGAGCTTGCCGGTGAGCGTGACGCCGCCGCGGCCTTTGACGAGCGTCGCTTCGATCTGTAGGACTTCGCCGCCGATCTCCGTCCACGCCAATCCGGTCGCCAAACCGATCTCGCTCTGTTCGGCGATGCCCTGTTGCCGAAACTTGATCGGCCCGAGCATCTCACGCACGCGCGCCGCGTCGATCGTGTCGTGCGCGTTCTCGCCGGCCTGTTCAGAGACAAACTTGCGAGCGATCTTGCGACAGCACGAACCAATCTCGCGCTCGAGATTGCGCACGCCGGCCTCGCGTGTGTAGTGACGAATGACTTCGAGAATTCCCTCGTCGGAAAAGTCGATCTGCTCGGCTTTGAGCCCGTTGCCTTCAGCCTGTTTCGGCACGAGATGGCGTTTGGCGATCTCGAGCTTCTCGCGTTCCGTGTAACCGGAGAGCCGCAGGATCTCGAGACGATCCTGCAACGCCGGCGGAATCGTGTGCAGCACGTTCGCCGTGGCGATGAAGAACACCTTCGAGAGATCGTATTCCACGTCGAGATAGTGATCCTGGAACGTGTGGTTCTGTTCCGGATCGAGCACTTCCAGCAGCGCCGCACTCGGGTCGCCGCGGAAGTCCGCGCCCAGCTTATCAACCTCGTCGAGCAGCAACACCGGGTTCACGGTGGCGGCCTTCTTCATCATCTGGATGATCTGGCCCGGGAGCGCGCCGATGTACGTGCGGCGGTGGCCGCGAATCTCAGCCTCGTCGCGCACGCCGCCGAGCGAAAGCCGCACAAACTTGCGACCCGTCGCGCGGGCGATCGATTTCCCGAGACTCGTCTTGCCCACTCCCGGCGGTCCGACGAAACAGAGAATTGAGCCTTTCGGGTTCTTCACCAACTGGCGCACGGCGAGATACTCGAGTATCCGCTCCTTGATCTTCTCGAGCCCGAAGTGATCTTCGTTGAGCACCTCTTCGGCCTTGACGAGATCCTTGATCTCTTTCGACTTCTGCTTCCACGGCACACTGATCAGCCAGTCGATGTAGGTGCGCGAAACAGTTCCCTCGGCGGACATCGGCGGCATCGCTTCCAGCCGGTGCAGCTCCTGCATGGCCTTCTCTTTGGCCTCGTCGGTCATGCCCGCTTCTTCGATCTTCTTCTTCAGCTCTTCGAGCTCGGCCTTCTCGTCTTTGCGGCCCAGCTCTTTGTGAATCGCTTTGATCTGCTCGTTGAGGTAGTACTCCTTCTGCGCCTTCTCCATCTGGCGCTTCACACGCGTTTGGATCGTGCGGTCGAGCTGGCGTTTTTCGATTTCGGTCTCCAGCAACTCGATCAATCGTTGCAGACGAGCCTGGGTCGAGAAGATCTCGAGCAGCCCTTGTTTGTCTTCGACTGAGATACGGAGTTGCGAGGCGAGCGCGTCGGCGAGATGCGAAGGTTCCTGGTTACGCAACGCGGTTTGCAGCGCGTCGGTTTGCGTGTCCGGGGCGAGCCGCAGGTGCTGTTCGACGAGCTGTCCGACTTTTTGAATCAGCGCGTCGAGACGCGTGCCTTCCTCGTTGACGACGGGAGCGCGGCGCACGAGCGCCATGAACGCGCCGTCGCTGTTCTCAACGCGCACAGTGGTGGCGCGTTCGCGTCCTTCGACTACGACTTTGATCTGGCCGTTGTCCTGTTTTTGCGACTGAAGAATCCGTCCGAGCGTGCCGACTCCATAAATCTGCTGCGGCGAAGGCTCGTCGACGGTCGCATCGTGTTGGGTGGCCAGAAAAATGGTGCGATCCGTGGCCAGGGCCTGTTCCAGGGCCCGGACTGAACCGGCACGACCAATCTTAAAAGCCACTTTTGTAAAGGGGAAAATCACGACATCGCGGATGGGCACCATTGGGTACCAAGCCACGTCTGCGGGGGTTCTGTCTGAGTATTCTTCCATGGTTGAAACAACTTTTCCTGGGAGGCCCTTTGTCGTAAAAAGAGGCCTAATTGTAATTCATTTCGGGCGGGTGCGCTACTTTCGTAAATGGAACGGAAACGTCCTGGTCGGACGCACAGGAGAAACGGATTTTACGGATTTCAGGCGGCGGCGCCGTCGATTCCGGCGAGTCCTTCACCCGGAACGGCGCGGCGGCGCTCGACCATTTCGCTCGTAATGACGAATTCCTTTACGCGTTTCTGAGAGGGAAGAGTGTACATGGCGTCGAGGAGCAGCTCTTCCAGAATCATCATCAGCCCACCGGCTCCGACTTTCCTCTCCACAGCCTGTCGGGCGACGGCCTTGAGAGCGTCTTCCGTGAACTTCAGCTTGACGTTGTCGAAATCAAACTTCTTCTGGTACTGCTTCACCAGCGCGTTCTTGGGTTCGGTAAGAATCTTGATCAGCGCGCCTTCGTCGAGCTCGTGCAGAACGCCGCAGACGGGCAGGCGTCCGACAAACTCCGGAATCAAACCGAAGCGAATCAGATCCTCCGGCTGCACTTGCCCGAGTGCTTCCGCGTGACGATGGCGGCCTGTTTTAACTTCGGCGTGGAAGCCGAGCGACTTGTTGCGCAGCCGTTTCTCGATCACTTTTTCGAGACCGACAAACGCGCCGCCACACAGGAAGAGAATGTTGGTCGTGTCGACCGGAAAGAATTCCTGATGCGGGTGCTTGCGTCCGCCCTGCGGCGGAACGTTGGCGATCGTGCCTTCGAGAATTTTCAGCAGGGCCTGCTGCACGCCCTCGCCGGAGACGTCGCGAGTGATTGACGGGTTCTCGTCTTTACGACAGATCTTGTCGACCTCGTCGATGTAGATGATGCCCTGTTGGGCGCGCTCGACGTCGCCGTTCGCGGCCTGGAGCAACTTGAGAATGATGTTCTCGACGTCTTCGCCGACGTAGCCGGCTTCGGTAAGCGTGGTGGCGTCGACGATCGTGAACGGCACGCTCAACATGCGCGCGAGCGTTTGCGCGAGCAGCGTCTTGCCGGTTCCTGTCGGACCGATCAGCAGGATGTTGGCTTTTTGGATCTCGACGTCGGAACGGCGGCGGCCGAGCTCGATGCGTTTGTAGTGCTGATAAACGGCGACGGCCAGGCGCTTCTTGGTTTCCTCCTGGCCGATCACGTATTCGTCTAAGAAATTTTTAATCTCACCCGGCTTCGGCAGCGGTGGTCGGGTGGCTACCGACTCTGCCTGCTGATCGTCGGTGATGATCTCGTTGCAGATGTCGATACATTCGTTGCAGATGTAAACAGTCGGACCGGCAATGAGCTTCTTAACTTCATTCTGCGATTTGCCGCAGAATGAACAGCGCAGAGTATCATCGGTTCGTCTCACCATGTCTTGCTAGCTGGAGCTCCTTTGGGGAATGGCCCGGTGTTTATTCCCGGTGCGCGATGACCTCGTCTATTAAACCATATTCCTTCGCCTGCATGGCAGACATTATTTTGTCGCGCTCGACGTCGCGTTCGACCGTGTCGTACGACTGGCCGGTGTGCTTGGCGATGATCTGCGACGTGAGCTCGCGCATGCGCAGGATCTCTTCTGCCTGGATTCGGATGTCTGTTGCCTGGCCTTGCGATCCGCCGGAAGGTTGGTGAATGAGGATACGAGAGTTGGGAAGAGCGAAACGTTTTCCCTTCGCGCCGGCGGCGAGCAGGAGTGCCGCCATCGAGGCGCATTGACCGACGCAGATCGTAGTGACGTCGGGCCGGATGAATTGCATCGTATCGTAGATCGCCATCCCAGCCGTGATCGAACCACCCGGTGAATTGATGTAAAGGTTAATGTCCTTTTCGGGATCTTCCGCTTCGAGGAAGAGCAATTGGGCTACGATAAGGTTGGAGATCTGATCGTCGATCGGGGTACCCAGGAAGATGATATTGTCTTTGAGTAGTCGCGAGTAAATGTCGAAGGCGCGTTCGCCGCGCGACGTTTGCTCGACAACCATGGGGACTAAAGCCATATCTGATTATTCCTTACTCGTCTCTGCTTCTGAGTCCTGTGATTCGGCCCACTCAGCTTCGGTTATCTTTGCATTTTCGATCAAAAGATCAAGCGCTTTGCGGTTGCGCAATCTGTGCGCGATGCTACGTTCGCCTCCATCCTTTGTCAAGGCAGCACGCACTTGCTCTTTGGGTTGTTGTGAAGCGATTGTGATCGCATCGATCTCGGCTTCCACTTCTTTGTCCGAGACGGTGATATTTTCGGCTTCCGCGATCTGCTCGAGCAACATCGAAGCACGCACGTCTGCTTCCGCCTGCACCTTCAACTCTTCACTCGCGCCTTCCCAATTCATGTTCGCGCTGCGTGGATCGACGCCGCGATTCATCATCTCACGCACCACGTTTTGCATTCGTTGCTGAGTCTGGTGATTGACCAGAGTCTCCGGCACTTCGAACTCATGCGACGCGAGCAACTGGCGCATCAGGTCGTCGCGCACGCGGCGATCGGCGTCGAATTTGGCGCGTGCTGACAGGTCCTCGCGGATCTTCGTCTTCAGAGTTTCGACCGAATCAAACTCCTCGCCGAGACTCTTCACCCACTCATCGTCGACTTCGGGCAATACCTTGCGGCGCACGGCGGTTACGTCGATTTTGTATTCAACGTTCTTGCCTGCGAGTGAAGGCGTGGAGAAGTCTGCCGGGTAATCTACGGTGAAGGTTCGCTTGTCGTCGGGCTTGGCGCCAATCAGGTTGTCGGTAAATTCCTGCTGCACGCCCTGCCCGCCGAGACTGACTTCCACGTCCTCGACCTTGATCTCGTCTTCCGGTTTGATCTCTTCCTGATCGAGCGGTTTGCCCACCGCGTTGATCGTCACGATGTCACCCAACTCGGCGCCGCGATCTTCGACCGGCTCGAGTGAAGCAGAAGCATCGCGCAATCCTTCGATCGCTCGCTCGATGTCGGCATCCGTCACCTGGCGCTCGCGCCGCGTGGCCTCGAGTCCTTTGTATTCGTTCAGTTTTACTTCGGGCAGAACTTCAACGCCGATGTTCACCTTGAGTGGCTCTTCGCCGAGACGTTCGAGCGCTTGCTCGTTGTCGAGTCGGACGTCGGGCTCGCCGATCGCCTGTAGCGAAAGCTCGTCGATGGCGCTGTTCACGGCGCCGGGCAACAGCTCGCGCAGTACGTCGCCGCGGATCTCGTTTTTGTAGCGAGTACGCACGACTGACGTGGGCGCATGGCCCGGCCGGAAGCCCGGAATCTTCGCGGCCTTGCTGTATTCCTGACTGATGCGGTCCAGCGTACTGCGAATGAGCGCCTGCTCGATTTCGATCCTGATCTCCTTGCGTGTTGGAGAGACGTCTGTGAGTTCGGTTTTCATGGTAATGGACAAATCTCAAACTTGGTGCGAAAGGGGGGACTCGAACCCCCACACCTCTCGGTACCAGATCCTAAGTCTGGCGCGTCTGCCAATTCCGCCACTTTCGCGATTAAGGACTACGGCGTTTAGAGCAACACAGCGTTCCAGGCCCACGCCACGTGAGGGAGTCTAGCGCGTTTATTTGGTAACTAACAAACGCAGGTCGTTTGTTCCTAAATGCGTCCGAGAAGCAGAAGAATCAAGACGATCACAAGGACCAGCCCGATACCGCCGCTGGGCCAGTAGCCCCAGCCCCGGCTATACGGCCACGACGGGACTGCGCCGATCAAAAGAAGAATCAGAATTATCACCAGGATCAATCCCATGAGCGCTCACCTCCGTTTGCGTTCTGTTCCATTTCGATGCGTCAACGTTTCCGATACGAGGGTTTATGAACCAGAAAGCAAACGGAGTGCCTTGTATGTCGCTCTGAAGAATGCCCGAGCTCACTTCACGCGGTAGTTGATTTTGGGTTTGCCGAGGAAGTCTTTGCCGGTCTGTTTGATGATGAGGCCGAGTTGCTCGAGTTCGAAATAGGCACGCTGGATTTCGCCCTTGTCGACCGAGAGTTGTTGCGCGAGCGACGTGGGTGAGGGAAGTGTTTCACTGGAGGCGACGGTCTTGTCGCGAATCTGGGCTTCGATCTGCTGGCGCACCTGCAAGTAAACAGGATTGTGAGACAGATCTTTGAGTTCAATCTTCATCGTCGTTGCTCAGAGCGTGCGCGTCACTTTCGAAAGCGATCGCGGCGAGTCCGGGTTCAAGCCTTTCGCCTCAGCCAGCAGCGCGGCGAACAATTGTCCGGGCACAATGTAGGGAATCGGCGCGAGAAACTCGTCGATTTCGCGCGGCATGATGATCGCGCGCGTGCACATCTTCGCCGCGTCCGGATCGCCCGTGATCGCCAGCGTGTCCGCGTGCAGCTCACGCAACCGCTCGATCAGGCTCTTCACGCCGGGCAGCATCACTCCCGGGGGCGCGAAAAGAATAACCGGAAAGTGGCGTTCGACCATCGCGAGTGGCCCGTGAAGAAAGTCCGCCGACGAGAACCGCTCCGCGACCACGTAGCAAGTCTCCATCAACTTCAACGCCATCTCGTAAGCATTCGCGTAAGCCAATCCGCGCCCGACGACCACACAGTTCTCCATGAACACGTAACGCTGCACCAGCTCCTGGATTGCGGGCCGCTGTTCGAGTGCGCCGGCGACGTGTTGCGGAATCGCTTCGTACGAAAACGGCGGCGCGTGCTCGGCGACCTCGGCGGCGAGCATGTAAAAGAGGAGCATCTGGCCGGTGAACGTCTTCGTCGCCGCTACCGAACGTTCGCGCCCGCCGTGCGTCAACAGCGTCTCGTCGACGAGCTTGGTCATCGCCGAAGCGGGCTCGTTTGTGATCCCGATCGTGTAAGCGCCGCTCTGTCGCGCGTTCTCCAGCACGCGATTGATGTCTTCACCTTCGCCTGACTGCGACACACCGACGACCAGCGCGTGGTCCAGCCTGAGCCGCGCATCGTAGATCGTGTGCACTGAAGGAGCGGAAAGTGAGACGGGAATACCGGTCGTGATCTCCAAAAGGTAACGACCGAAGAGCGCGGCGTTGTCGGAGCTGCCGCGCGCGACGAGAACGATGAGATCGATATCGCGGGCCTTCAGAAGGCTGCCGAGTTTTGCGATCTTGCCTCGCTCCTCCGCGATGGTGCGTTCGAGTGCGGCGGGTTGCTCGGCGATCTCTGCGAGCATTAAAGACATCGTTGCGTGTCTCTATGGTAAAGTCCTCCGGCAAAAAACAGCAGAGGGCTAACCCAGATTGCCGAACACTCTAACACGAACTCTCCTTTTTGGCGTGCTTGTGCTTTGTGCTCAGCTCGCGCCGGCGCAGACGCGCATCTCGATCATCCCGCAACCAAGAGAAGTAACCACGAACGGCGAAACGTTTCGACTCGAACGCGCGCACATCGCGCTGGCGGATCCGCGCTCGGCGGAGGATCGGTTTGCGGCCACGGATTTCAGTGAAGAATTTGCGCTCCGCATTAGAAATGCGAGAGATCGCAAAGCGATCTTAATTGGGCAGATCGGTTCGCCGGCGATTCAGTCTGCGCTGAAAGCAGCGAAGGTTGACGTGCCGGCAAGCTTGAACGAAGAGGGTTATGTTTTGCACGCCGGCGCGAATGGTGTGATCGTGGCGGGCGGCTCGGCGGCGGGAGTGTTCTACGGTCTGCAAACATTGAAACAACTCGTGCGCGGCGATGGCCCGGCGGCATTTATTCCCGGCGTACACATCGTCGACTGGCCTGCGATGCGCTGGCGCGGCGTCTCCGACGACATCAGCCGTGGCCCAGTGCCGACCGTCGACTACATCAAGCGGCAGTTGCGCACCATGGCCGCTTACAAGCTCAACCTGCACTCCTTCTACATGGAGCACGCGTTCTCCAGCAGCGAGCACCCGTTGATTGGGCCAACGGGAGGGTCATTGTCTCAAAGCGAAATCCGCGAGCTGGTCGCCTACGCGAAGTCGTATCACATCGAGCTCGTGCCCGAGCAACAGACCTTCGGTCATCTGCACAAAGCTCTGAAGTACGAGAAGTACAACTCGCTGGCGGAAACTCCGTACGGCGACGTGCTCTCGCCGCAGCAGGAAGGCACGTACAAGCTCATTGCCGACTGGTACCGCGAGCTGGACGAACTCTTCCCCGGCCGCTTCTTTCACATCGGCGCCGACGAAACGTTTGAGCTGGGCGAAGGACAGAGCCGCGAAGCGGCGCGCTCACGCGGCGTCGGCTCGGTTTACTTCGAGCATCTGAACCGCGTTCGCGATCTACTGAAGCCGCACAATCGCAAGCTGATGTTCTGGGGCGACATCGCGCTCAATCATCCGGATCTGATCGGCAACATACCGAAAGACATGATCGTGGCGAACTGGGATTATGCGCCGCGCGAGAATTACGCCGCGCGGATCGATCCGTTCAAGAAAGCCGGACTCGATCAACTCGTCTGTCCCGGCGTGTGGGGTTGGAACCAGGTCTTTCCGTTTATCGACTCATCGTCAACAAACATCATAAACTTCGTCCGCGACGGCCAGGCTGCCGGCGCGATCGGCATGCTGAATACGACCTGGGACGACGACGGCGAGACGCTGTTCGAGATGAGCTGGTACGGGATCGTTTTGGGCGCCGCGGCGTCGTGGCAAGCAGGCGAAGTCGATCAGAAGAAGTTCGATGCGGACTTTGACTGGGCGTTCTTTCGCAACGACGGCGACCAGTTTGTGAAGGCGATTCGCACGCTCGGCGGCGTGAATACTAGACTCGGCATTCGCACCAGCGACGACCTGTTCTGGCGCGATCCGTTCACGACTTCATTTCAGATCATGTCGCGCGGCAATGCGGAGAAGATCCGGCAGATGCGGCTCGACGTTGAAAGTGTGTTGGAGAGCTTGCTACGCAATCGCCAGCGCGCGCGGCGCAACGCGTCGATGATTCCGGCCCTGATCCTGGCCGCGCAGCGTTTCGATCATCTCGGCCGGCGTTCGCAAACTGTCGAGAAGCTGAGCCGCGAATACTGGGATGCGTATCTGAATCTCGGCGATCGTGTTAAGGTGCGGCGGCTGCGTCGCTACTACAGCGCCATCTACAACCAACTGCGCGAGATGGCTGAGGAGCTGACGCTGCTGCGCGAGAGTTATCGCACGCAGTGGCTGGTGGAGAACCGGCCGTACTGGCTCGACAGTGTGCTTGCTCGTTACGATGAAGCGGGTAGTGTGTGGCTGGCGAAGAGCCGCGCGCTCGAAGAGGCGTTGCGGAGTTATGAGATCACGTCGATCTTGCCCAACCCCGAGGAGTTCGGGCTGGGACCACGCCCGATTGTGAGGTAGTTTAGGCAGGAATTACGACGAACAGAAAGCGAATACATGCGCCCTACGTTGTCAGGAAGACTTGTCTCGCTCGATGTTTTCCGCGGTCTGACGATCGCGGCGATGGTGCT
>JBKPPP010000268.1:0-3436 GCA_046733615.1 Acidobacteriota bacterium
CGAGAAGTTTTTCGAAGGGATGGGCGGACTGAAGGACGGCAACTTCACCGGCGGCGACCTGATCGATCGCGTCGCGGCGTTTGTGCACAAATTCCCAGGCTTGGGACCGGAAATCGCAATGCAGTATTTCTCGATGTTGCGGAAGGCGAGACTCGGCCGGCAGGAACAGAAAGATAGCGGCATGCACGACGAGCGTGACGGCACCGCGCTGTTGCTGGACATGATCTCCGTGCACATGGAGAACGTCGCGGTTGGCGGCGTCTCGGCGTACATGAATTACCTGCTCGAGAACAATGCTGAGATCAGCGAGAGCGATCTTGCCGCTTCGACAACGCAGTTCATCGCCGCGGAAGTCGCGCAGGAGAGAAACGCGTTTCAGGTCAGTTACAGTCTTATCCTCGGTCACCACGCAAACGATCACGAGCGAACGATCCTCGAACGAATGGGAACGATCCAAATTCATCACGGCTCCGCCGGATCGAACATGGTCGCTCGCTACATGGCGACGCTGCACACGCTCTCAGTCTCGGATTTCTTTACTGCTTCACAGATGGCGCTCGACGGCGCTCGTCACTTCGGCGCGATTCACGACATGTCTGACTTTGTTCAGGAGCTCGAACCGTTGACCGTCGACGAACGCGCCGCGCGCATTCGCGAGAAGATGCTGGGTGGCGGACTGCCGACGTTTGGCCATCCGGAGATCGCCGCCGCCGGGCGCGGCAACCAGGTGCAACAGGATCCCCGTCCCGCGATCTACATCGCTCCCGTCTTCAACGCGATCGACGAAGGCGAGTTGACGATCACTCCGGCGCAAAACGAGCGGCTCTCGATCGCGCGTCTTATCTATCAGACGGCGTTCGTCAACGGGGTGCGTAAACCGGGCCGCGAGAACGAAGCGCCGCTGCGACTCACTGCGAATACCGACTTCGGCGCCTGGTGTGTGCAGGAAGCACTCGGAATCGAAGAAGAGGATCGCACGCTGCTGACTTACATCTTCCGTGGTTTCGGTTGGATGATGGACGCGCGCGAGCAATTGCAGCAGAAGATGATCCGGCCAGTGATTGCTCCGGATCCAAAGATCATTCCGAAAGAGAGTGACGACCCGACGATCCCGCAGCTAGTCGCGCGCGTGCACGAGCGGCTGAGCACCGCCAACCCGTTCAGCGCCCACTCGAACGACTGAGTCTCACATACCGATGTCTTTGAGGTGGTAGCGTTCCTTGTCGTAGTAACGCTCGACGTCGACGAGGTTGATCCGGCCCTGCACGGTTGCGATATCCACGAGCGATAGCTCGCAGGCGGGTGCAACGCCGCGAGCTGAAACCAGTTTCCCAAACTGATTCGCCGCCACTGCCTCGGCCGCCCGCGCGCCGAACAACATTCCCATGATGCGATCGATTGGACTGGGCGCGCCGCCGCGTTGCGGGTGGCCCAGGATCACGGCGCGTGCTTCGTAGGGCGTCTCGCTCACGATTCGGCGCGCGAGCACTTCGCCGAGCCCGCCGAGCCGCACGTGACCAAAAGCATCGTGTCGATCGTCGATCGTCACCATCTCACCGTCTTCCGCCCGCGCGCCTTCCGCCACGACAATGACCGAGTAACGCGGGTGCAGCCAGGGACTGTGGGTGAAGTGCGACTCGCCCATACGATCCCGCAGCAACGAAAACACTCGCTCGTAACGAAACGGATGCTCCGGTATCAGTATCAAGTGGGCCTGACCGGCCACTCCGGACCACAGCGCGAGATGTCCGGCGTGCCGTCCCATCACCTCGATGATCTGCACCCAGCCGTGCGAGCCGGCCGGTGTGCGCGAACGTTCGATCACTTCGGTTACATTGCGCAGCGCAGTGTCGAAACCGAGCGTGTAGTCGGTGCCCGCGAGATCCTTGTCGATCGTCTTCGGCACACCGACAATCCGGACGCCGCGTTCGGCGAGCTTGGCGCCGACGCCGAGCGTGTCTTCACCGCCGCAAACGACGAGCGCATCAAGATTCAGTTTTGCGATGTTCTCGACAACTTCCTGCGAGCGGTCGCGTGCTTCGCCCTCTTCGCTGACTTGCTTGAACGGGTTCGTGCGCGACGATCCGAGATTTGTGCCGCCGTCACGGTCCCAACGCCGCACTGTCTCGCGATCGAGCGGCAAGACTTCGGGCAGCGGATTCAACAGGCTGCGCCAACCGTCGAGCAGGCCCACGATTTCGAGTCCGAGTTCTGAGCCGCGATAGACCAGACCCTTAATTGCCGGATTCAGTCCGGGAGCGTCGCCGCCACCGGTCAAAACTCCAACGCGTCTTGTGTCAGGCATATAGAATTCACCTTAGCAGTTTTCGGCTTTATCCGTCTAATCCGTGTTCTCCTGTTCTTCGATTGACGACCTCACCGAAGAATCTTTGGACACGGATAGAACGAATAGACACGGATACCACCAAGTTAGTATTGTGTGCGCCATGAAACCACAGGACAAAACCCGCTTTGCTTTGATCGCGCTGCTGGTCGTCGCAGCGTCCGTCTCACTTACGGTGTTCGCGCAAGCTGGTGGCGCTGTTTTGACCGGCGCTGAACTGACGCGAGTGGTTCCAGCGTCCTTCTATTTTCAGGGCCAGAATGCGCCCACCCAGATGCGCAACGCCGCCGCCGCGCGCTTCGGCGCCAATCGTTTCGTGATCGTCGGCATGGTCGATACGTCCGGTTACTCCGCCGAGATTCGCGCGCGCTACGAAGGCTTCTTCATCACCGATTCGAGCATCAGCGTGGGCGGCGAAACACTGCCGACCGGCGCGTACGGCTTCGGATTTTCCAACGACGGCAAGGTGAACATTCTCGATCTGGCCGGCAATCAGGTCCTTTCGACTGCGACGACGAAAGACAACGCGTTGCGCAGGCCGCGGCCGTTGATGATGACGGCGGATGGAGCAAACGTGCGGCTCTATCGAGGGCGCGACTATGTTGTGATCGGCACGAAGTAATCGGTGAAAAGCTCGCATCAGCAGTGGCGGTTCGCGTTTGGTCTCGTCACGCTGCCGCTCTCTTTCTCGTTGCTGGTGGCCCAAACGCCGCCGCAAAAGGTAGAACCACAAAAGCAGATGGGCGGCGCCTCCACCGGCACGCCCGCTACCTACACCTCGCGCCGCACCACCGGCATCACCGATCCAAACGCGCCCATCGTTTTTGAAGACGTGACCGACAAAACCGCGCTCGCGAGTTTTCACCATCGCTCGGGCACTGCGGCCAAGGACTACATCCTCGAAACACCCTCGGGCGGAGTGGCGATCTTCGATTACGACAACGACGGCCGCCCGGACATCTATCTCGTCAACGGCTCGACCATCGCCGCCGTTCAGGGCAAAGAGAAGCCGCCGCGCGCCGCGCTCTTTCACAATCTCGGTAACTGGAAGTTTGAAGACGTGACTGACAAAGCAGGCGTCGCCAACGAGCG
>JBKPPP010000269.1:0-5114 GCA_046733615.1 Acidobacteriota bacterium
ATGTGGGTCGGACTGGCGTCCGTAGCGATGATGTTCACGTCGCTGAGCAGCGCCTACATCGTGCGCTCCGCGTCGGCAAACGATTGGACGCCGCTGCCGATGCCGCGCGTGCTGATCACGAGCACGATCCTGATCCTGGCGAGCAGCGTCACGCTCGAAACAGCGCGGCGCAAGTTGAAACGAGCGCTGACCGGGGCGTACGCGCAGTGGCTGTTCATTACAGTCTTACTCGGATTGGGTTTTCTCGCGGCACAGTTGGTTGCATGGCGCCAGCTCGCGGCGCGCGGGGTTTACCTGGCAAGCAATCCGCACAGTTCTTTCTTCTACCTGCTGACGGGCGCGCACGCGGTCCATCTTCTCGGTGGACTGCTGGGTTTGGGTTTTCTGTGGCTGCGTTCGCGGCGGCAACTGACTGAGACATTGATGCTGGCGAAGCGTCGCGCAGCCGCCGACTCAGTCGCGATTTACTGGCATTTCATGGACGCACTTTGGATCTACCTATTTCTACTCCTATTCCTTTGGAGGTGACAGGTGAGCACTGAAGCACGGGCGGAAACTTTTCCGGCAGTGGATTGGGAGGGCGGCGCCTTTCCGTATCGCGTGGGCCATCGCAAGTTGGGAATGTGGCTGTTCATCGTTTCCGACTCGCTGACGTTCTCCGCGCTGCTCATTGGCTACAGCTATCTGCGCGCGTCGAATGTATGGCCGACGCCGTTTCCGTTCTATCCGAGCATCGTCTTTTCGTCGGTCATGACGTTCTGCCTGCTGTCGTCGAGCTTGACGATGGTGTTCGGCGTGTCGGCGTCGAGCAAGGGCGACAAGGCGAAGGCGCGGAAGTGGATACTGGCCACGATCTTCTTCGGCGTCGCATTCATCGTGCTCCACTTGATCGAGTGGCGACACCTTATCGACGAAGGGATGCGTCCGTTCTTTCTGCCCGAACACTGGGTGAAAGTGTTTACGACCACCGACGGCGTGCCGCCCTCGCCGCTCTTCGGCGCGACCTTCTTCACGATCACCGGCTTGCATATGTTTCACGTCGCTTCCGGCGCTGTCTATCTGCTGATTGTTTCGCTGCGCATCAACCACCTCAAACATGAAGACGTCGAGATCAGCGGCCTTTACTGGCACTTCGTCGACCTCGTCTGGATGTTTGTTTTCCCGCTGATCTACATCATGTCCGTTGACGTTGGTGGACATCTGGCTCGTTAACTCAGAGGAGGGAATCGCACGATGAGCGACCACGGAGCACACGTAGACGAGCATTTCGCCGGCAGTAACAAGCTGTTCATTTCGATCTGGGTCTGGCTGCTGGTGCTGACGCTGATCGAGATCTTCCTGGCTTACCGCCCGATGCCGCTGCACTACATGCTGGTGATCCTGCTGGGCCTCTCGATCATCAAGGCCGCGCTGATCATGGCGTACTTCATGCACTTGAAATTTGAACGTCTGAGTTTGATTATTACCCTGGTGCCGGCGCTGGTGATCTGTATCTGTCTGTTGTTTGTGTTTTTCCCCGACAGTTTTCGCTCGGCGGGTTTGCGTTATCAGTTCAAGGAAGATCCGCCGGTCGCGCCCGCTCAGGTTGAGGAACCATAATGCGTTTTCGTAAGTTGCATGCAGTGCTGGTGATCGTTCTGGCGGCGGCAGTCGTGCTGTTACTCAGCTCGACTGTGGATGCGCAGTGCTCGATGTGCCGCGCCGCGCTGACCAGTTCGACCGACGGAAAATTCATCAAGAATTTCAACCTGGCGGTGCTGGTGTTGCTCGTGCCGCCGGTGTCGATCTTCTGCTCGATCTTTATCCTTTTGCGAAGGCACCGGGGCGATGGCTGACGACAATCCCCTCGGTCTCGACGTAGAAAAGCAGACGACGCGCGGTCGCGTCTGCCCGCGTTGCGGCGGCAAGATCATCCCGTCGAACCGCGCTGTCTATCAGACAGGCGCCGATCCGGCGGGCTCGTTTCCGGTCTGGCAGTGCGAACGGTGCGGTTACGAAGAAGTCGCCGAACGGAAGAAACCGGCGGGAAAGGCGCGTCACTAGACAGCCAACGTGCAAACAACTCTGACTTCGATGAAAAGAGAACTCGGACTACTGAACCTCATCTGCTTGATTGTCGTTCTCGGCTTTCTGGCGATGGCCGTCATCAGCGTCTTCAGCTCCGGCGAATTTCTCACCATCGACAACCTGTTCATCATCACCGTTTGTTTGGTGATGGCGCTCATGTTTGTAGTGCCGTTGCTGACTTATCTCTATTCGCAAGGCAAACTGCCGATTCCTTTCGTCAAGAAGCCGGTGCCGGCCGCGAATGCGACTGAATGGAACGCAGTGGGTTCAAAGCAGGCTGGCGCCAAGCAGGTTCGACCCGCTTCCACGCCGCCGTTGCTCGACGCGAAGGGCCGCGCGGTTCCGCCCGACGTCAAGGCACTCATGTCGCGCCTCAACCAGTCCGAAGCCAAGGACGCGTGATATTCTCTGTCCGTGGCTGATTACGTCTCTTACTTGCCGCATCTCAACGCTCTGCTGAACGGGACCAGCGCACTGCTGCTGTTCTCCGGCTACGGTTTCATCCGCGCGCGCAACGTGATCGCGCATCGCGCCTGTCAGATCACGGCGCTCATCGTTTCGCTACTGTTTCTCGCTTCGTATCTCACTTATCACTACCACCACGGTACGACCCGTTTTCAGGGAACGGGTTTCGTGCGCCCGCTCTACTTCACGATCCTGACGAGTCATACGATCCTCGCGATCGTGATCGTGCCGCTGGTCGCGCTCAGCTTCTACCGCGCGTTTCGCGGCGACTTCATCAGGCATCGCCGCATCGCGCGCATCACGTTGCCGCTGTGGCTGTATGTGTCGGTGACAGGTGTGATCGTTTACCTGATGCTCTACCAGATTTACCCGCACAATGGCTGACACTCGGCGACGCGGCTCCGGTCCGATTCTGATCCTCGCCGCACTCTTCGTGGCGGCCACGTTCCTCGCCTGGTACTTCACCTGGTTTGGCCGGGAGCTCTCAGACGCCGACATCTCGCAATACCTCGCCGACGAAAAGAACCCGCGCCACGTGCAGCACGCGTTGCTCCAGATCCAGCAACGCATCGAACGTGGCGACACCACGTCGAAGAACTGGAACCCCCAACTGATAGCGCTCAGCAACAGTCCGGAAACGGAGTTTCGTTTGACGGTCGCGTGGTTAATGGGCTTCGACAACAGCTCGCCCGAGTTTCACCAGTCGTTGTTGAAGCTGGTGAAGGATCCGGAGCCGCTCGTTCGGCGCAATGCCGCGCTAGCGCTCGTGAGGTTCAACGATGCGAGCGGACGCGCAGAGCTGTTGGGGATACTCAAGCCGTATGTGGTGGTAGCCCCGTCGAGTGGCGTGTTGGCGAGCACGTTGCGGGAAGGCTCCACGGTCTCGCGTGGAACGCTGCTGGCTCGAATCGAACAACCTGACGGAGGGGTCGCCGAAATCCGTTCGCCTCTGCTCGGCCGGCTCGCCAAACTCTTGAAGACAAGCGGCTCGCAAGTTTCAAAACAGGAAGAGATTTTGCGACTGGATTCAGATGAAAACAGCGTGTGGGAAGCGCTGCGAGGACTCTCTCTTGTCGGCACCAGCGAGGACCTTGCAGCGGTCGAACCTTACGCCTATTCGGGAGAGGCTTCCGAGCGCGTGCGCGACCAGGCGAAGCAAACCCTCAACGCCATTCAGACGCGGATGAAACGGAATTAAGCAGGCGGCGCGGGTGGCGCATCCGGCAAGTTGATGCCGTGCATTGCTTCCCAGTCGTCGGTGGGGATCATCTCGATCGCGTCCCACGGACAACCATCGAGAAACGCGCCATCGGGACCTTTGCTGGTGCACTTCTGACAGCCGATGCAGAGATACGGATCAACTTCGATGCGGCCGAACGGTGGATGGTCCTCATCCGGCACCCAGAACATGCACGCTTCGATCGGACAGTATTCTATGCACGCCGGTGAGCCTGAACAGCCGGTGCAGCAGTCGGTGGTTATCGCAAGTATGCGTGGCCGCTTCTTGCGCGTCGCCTTTCCGTCGCCCTCCGACATCGGCCAGTGTTTTTCTACGATGTCGAACATCCCGTTTTGAACCCTCGCGTTCGCTGTGTAGTTGATCGTAATTGGACTCTAACATAGCTTTGCGGATTTCCTCAACGATTTGTGTCGAGCGGGCTTCTACCTTGCCGGTGGACCGCCACTAGCTTAGAAGTAGCTTAGAAAGTAGCTGCTACTAACCAACTCGGGAGGCAGATCATGAAAGCAGTATCGGGAGTATTCGGATCGCGTGAAGACGCACGCGCGGCGATTAATGAAGTAAGAACTCTGGGCATCACGGATAACAGAATCGGATTGGTAACTCCGGGAAGCGACGGCGATCAGCTCGAAGCTGGTCTACCTGTCAGTGACACCGAACAGCCGGGTATGGGCCGAGCAATGGGCGCGGCAGTCGGCGGTGCGATGGGCGCTGCCGGCGGTGCAACGCTGGGTCTCGCAGTCGCGACGCTCGCGGTGCCGGGCATTGGGCCAGTGCTGGCGTTCGGCATGGTGGGCGCGGCGTTGCTCGGTGTTGTCGGCGCGGCCGCCGGGTCGAAGGTCGGCGACACAGTGGAAGAAGAGCTCGGCGAAGGTATTCCACACGAAGACGTCTATCTTTATGAAGACGCGTTGCGGCACAACAAGTCGGTACTGGTGGTCTACGCGAAAGACGACGATCAGGCCGACAGAGTGCAGGAGATCTTCACGGAGTTCGGCGCGGAAGATCTCGACACGCTGCGCGAGAAGTGGTGGGGTGAGTTGAGAGAAGGCGAGCGCGCGCACTATCACACGGCCGATCGCGACTTCGATCGCGACGAGCCGAGTTATCGCCGCGGTTACCAGGCGGCGCTGCACACACGCCGGCGTGGGAAGGCGTATGCGGACGTGGAAGACGAGCTGAGGACCGCGTACGGCGAGAGCGAGCTTGACACGGCGTTCAGGGAAGGGTATGAACGCGGCTCGGCTTATCAAGGCACAGGCATGGAAGTGCGCAGGGGTTGATTGAAGGATTTCCTTTTGAACGCCGCGGTGCTGATCGGCATCCTGGGCGCGAGCGCCCT
>JBKPPP010000270.1:0-10250 GCA_046733615.1 Acidobacteriota bacterium
CATCACCGGCGGCGCGGTGATCTACTGGTTCACCGGCGCTTCGACGCAGGCGGTGACGACGGGCGCGTATCGCGCGGTCGAGTTCATCAAGGCAAACATCCGGCTCGAAGGCGTGGAAAAAGCGTCGGTGGAAGACAGTAAGAAGGTCGTGCAAATCTGTACGCAGTACGCGCAGAAGGGCATGTTCAATATCTTCCTGACGGTATTCTTCTCGACGCTGGCGTTCGCGTTTGTGGAACCGTTCTTCTTTATCGGTTACCTGATTTCGATCGCGGTGTTTGGCTTGTACCAGGCGATCTTCATGGCCAACGCCGGTGGCGCCTGGGACAACGCCAAGAAAGTCGTCGAGGTCGATCTGAAAATGAAGGGAACTCCTCTGCATGACGCGACGGTCGTCGGCGACACGGTCGGCGATCCTTTCAAAGATACTTCGTCAGTGGCTTTGAATCCGGTGATCAAGTTTACGACGCTGTTTGGACTGCTCGCGGTTGAGCTCGCGGTTAGTTTGACTGCGCGCAACAACGGTAACCCGACGATGACGCAGATCTTCGCGCTGGCTTTCTTCCTGGTGTCTGTTTATTTTGTCTGGCGCTCGTTCCATAAAATGCGCATTGGTACAACGGCGCTGGAGCCCGTCGTAACCGAGCGTGAGATCGTCAAGACTGCGGCAGGAGACTAATCACAGATGAGCACTGACTTCAGAAGCGACACGTTAAGAGCTGACACGTTGATGGGCGCGGCGCTCGCGCCTCTCGATTGGACGCGTTCGGCAGGGCTGGTGATCGTGTTTAGTCTGTTCATCGCCGCGGCCGCGCAGTTTGCGATTCACATCGGGCCGATCCCGATCACCGGGCAGACGTTTGCCGTGTTGTTGACGGGGGCGCTGCTCGGATCCCGGCTGGGTGCGGCGGCGGTGATCGCGTATCTGATCGAGGGCGCGATCGGTTTGCCGTTCTTTGCGGGCGCGACCGGCGGACTGCTGCGTTTCTTTGGCCCGACCGGCGGGTACCTGGTTGCGTTTCCGGCGGCTGCGTTCATCACCGGCGCGTTTGCCGAGCATGGTTGGGATCGGAAGTATTTGACGGCTGTTGCGGCGATGGCGATCGGCTCGGCGCTGATCTTTTTGGGAGGCTGGGCCTGGTATTCGGTTCTCACGCATACAGCGCCGCTCGCTGCCTTTAAGATCGCCGTTCTGCCATTCCTGCCGGGCGATGTGATCAAGATCGCTTTGGGCGCCGCCGTGCTGCCAACCGGCTGGGCGTTGCTGAAGCGCAAAGCCTCGGGCAAGTAGGGCCACGGATGACATGGATTGTAGTCGTCAGCCATGTACGTTCTAAAGGTTAAGTCGCGCCAGCGGGAAGAGCTGGTTGAGTTCACCGACCTCGTCAAAGGGAAACTGAAAGAGTCCGGCGCGCGTGAAGGCATCGTCGTGCTTTACACGCAACACACTACTGCCGGACTCACCATCAACGAGAACGCCGATCCTGACGTGCCGCGCGACATGTTGCACGCGCTCCGCACGCTGATTCCTCAACACGGCATGGGCTTTCATCACGGCGAAGAGAACTCCGACGCACACATCAAGACCAGCCTCGTGGGAACTTCAGTGACGGTTCCTTTTCACGACGGGGAATTACTGCTCGGACGCTGGCAGGGAATCTTTCTTTGCGAGTTCGACGGCGCGCGTGAGCGCCAGGTGATTATGACTGTAATCGCGGCGAAGGCTTAACACAAATCCGTGTAATCCGTGTTCCCTTACTCTTCCGGTTTCAAGCCCTTCAGTATCTCAGCAAACTTTTCGACGTCGGCTTTGGTGCGCTCCATCGAGCGACGGCTGTCGAGATAGGCAGTCCAGGTGGGTGTCTGCGTGAGCGCTTTGGTGGTGTCTTCGTCGAGCACCTGGGCCATCAGCGCGATCAGATCGCTGACGATGCGCGTGTGCTCGACCAGGTTTTCGATGATCGAGTAAGCGAGCTGCGCCTGCTCGAAGTCGAGATCTTGCGGCGAACTGCTTGGCGGCTGTTCGTTTTCCGATGTCATTGAATTATTGCCGGAGAATTCTCAACGTAAACCTGCGTACCCGCTGCTAGAAACTCGTACCTCACGTAACCAAGACCTATCCCCGATCCGGCTCTGGGCGAGAACACCGCTGAAGTAACACGCCCGATCTCTTTTCCATCTTCCGACTTGATCGCCGCACCCGGCTCGACGTTGGCACCTTCGGCAAACCGCAACCGCGTCAGCTTCTTCGCCACGTGCCCGCGGTGCGCAATCCGTACGATGATCTCCTGCCCGAGATAACATCCCTTCGTGTAGCTCACCGCATCATCCAGGTTCGTCTCCGGCACAACGTTGCTTTCATCCATATCGACGCCGTAACGCGGAATGCCCGCTTCGACGCGCAAGACTTCCAGCGTCGCATCGCTGATCGGCGTGGCACCGGCGTCAACAAGCCGCTGCCAAAGCTCATCCTTGCGCGCAGTATCAACTATCAGATCGAAGCCTTCTTCTCCGGTGTGAGTTGCAGGAATAACGTTCGACATTGGTTCCACGAGCCTGGAGGCGTTGCGCCCTTGAAGGGAGATCAAAGAAATCTCATTCGTTAAATCCTTCACCCTAAAATCTCCCGCCAGCGTAAACCGCTCGATAATCTTCAGCACCTTCTCACGAAGTATCGCTTCAGTATCGATAAGGATCTCGTCACCCCTGCGCAGCATTCGCACTGCCGCCAGCAACCGCCCCTGAATGTTCGGAAACGTCGCCGCCATCCAGCGATCCTCGCCGAGCGCTTTCACATCGTTCGACACCAACCCGTTCAGAAACTGCACCGCCTCGGAGCCACTCACCGAGATCCGCCCGCGCGACGACAGGTCGATCAACCCGGCGCCACCGTCACGCACGGCCGCGTACTCCGCCATCAACTCGCTATCCAACGCTTTTGCTTCCTTCATAAATGATCCCGCACCGCTTTCGCCACGATCTGGTAATCCCGCAACTGCTCCGATTCGCGCCGGTGCGACGCCAGCACCTGCGGGCTCGGATGATAGATCGGCACCAGCACCCGGCCCTGCCACGAATATATTTGCGACGCCGACTCTTTCAAACTCAGCTCGTGATATTGAATGCGCTTCAGCGCCTCCAGTGCAACCGAGCCCAGCGTGACAATCACCCGGGGATCGACCAGTTCGATCGTGCGTCGCAGAAACTCGGAACAGTTCGCCAGTTCCTTCTGCGTGGGCTTTCGATTGGCGCCCGACTCCGTGCGCGGATTACACAGCGCGGCGCTCGTGATGAAGATCTGTTGGCGCTTCAGGCCGATGGAACCGAGAAAGCGATCGAGATTGGCGCCCGACTGATCGCCCGAGAAAGGCACGCGCGTACGGTCGGCGCCTTTTCGTCCAGGCGCTTCGCCGATGAACATGATTCGAGCACGAGTCGAGCCGTTGCGTTCACTCAGCACCGCACTGCGGCCGCACATCGCGGGACAGCGTATGCAGTTGGCTGCCTCGGCGACGAGCTCGTTGAATAATCTTTGCTCCGTACGGCTCATTTAAATCACTTTGTGACCGTCATCTCGCGGGTGACCACGTTGTAATCCCCATTTCGATAGGGCCAGCCGTCCGGGCCGACCAGCTCGACACGAATCGTATGCTTGCCGGGTTGCCAGCCAGTCAGCACGATCTGCTCCCAGCGATCGATCCACTGCATCTCGTCGTCGTCGACGATGTAACGCATCCGAAAGTCGCCGCCGTCGCCTTTCAGCTTTGCGTTCGCAAGTGAGAAGTCGAGCACGACGGGTTCGCCAACTTTGAAGGTCGCGCCGTTCGCGAGGTTTAAGACAAAGTAGGGATTTTTCGGATTGAAGTGCGGATCTTCGTGATCCGGCTGCGCCGGTAATTTTGCCGCCGGTCTCGTGGACGCATTCAACTGTTGCCGTGGCGGTGGCGGCACGACTGTCGTCGCGGTTGTGTGCGCATTGTCGGTGTTGCCCGCGCAGCCGCTCAACGCCACCAGCAACACTCCGATCAGGATTAGTCTTAGACTTCTCATCGCTCGGCTCGGAGCATACAAATCTCTGTAGACAATTCGCAAAGACAGGTGGCAGAATCCGCGGACTATGCGCAAACATGTTCTCTTCCTGCTTGGGCCAGGCCTGGTCCTGCTCACCGCCGTTTTTATCAATGCCTGCAACCGCGGCTTCCAGCCCGACGTTCAACCGCTGCCGCCACAACTCGCAACGTACGAACCAATGTCGATCCCGGCCGATAATCCCATGACTCCCGAGAAAGTCGCACTCGGCCGGCAGCTCTTCTTCGACGAGCGGCTCAGCGCGGACGGATCGAAGTCGTGTTACTCGTGTCACGTCTGCGAGCATGGTCTGACTGACGGACTCCCGAAAGCGATCGGCGCGGGTAACAAGCAGTTGCCGCGCAGCAGCCCGACACTTTGGAACATCGGTTATCACAAAGAATTTTACTGGGACGGCAGAAGCCCTTCGCTCGAGAAGCAGGCGCTCGCCGCCTGGACCGGCGCGAACATGGGCGCGAAGGCTGACGAGATCGTCGCGAAGTTAAATACGCTCGCAGATTACAAGGCGCAGTTTCAGAAGGTTTTTCAGAGTGACGCAACGCCTGACAATGTGGTGAAGGCGATCGCCGCGTTCGAGCGCACAATCATCAGCGGCAACACGGCGTGGGATCGTTGGAAGGCTGGGGATAACACCGCGATCAGTCAGAGCGCGTGGCGTGGGTGGAACATCTTCCAGGCAATCAACTGCAATCGCTGCCACGATGGCGTGCTGTTTACCGACCAGCAGTATCACAACATCGGCATCGGCATGGATCAGAAGGAGCCGGATCCCGGCCGCTTCAAAGTCAGCAACAACCCGGCGGACACCGGCGCATTCAAGACGCCGACCCTGCGCGACATCGCGAAGTCAGCGCCCTACTTCCACGACGGCAGCGCCGGGACGTTGGAAGAAGCCGTCGACATCATGCTGGCGGGTGGCAAGCCAAACGAGCATCTCGACAAGAAGAACCTCGAGCCGCACAAGATCCTTCCCGAGCAGCGCGAAGATCTACTCAACTTTCTCCGCTCGCTGACGGTCGACTGCACCCTGACGAAACCGCCGCTGCCGCAGAAGTGAGCCACGGATTAACACGTTTGGAACTCTCTATTCCGTGTCTCTCCTTACGGGCGTTCGGTAGTCGTCGAACCTGAGTGGCTCCACGGCTAACACCGGACGCGCAACCGTGTTCATTCGTGGCGGACTCTAGGCCCGCGCAGATTGGACGCCCAGGTTCTTCTGCAAACGATCCTCGACAGCGTCCCACGCGATGTTCGAGAAAAACGCCTCGATGTACTTCGGCCGCTCGGCCGGCTTGTAATCGAGCAGAAACGCGTGCTCCCAAACATCCATCACGAGAATCGGCGTGAACCCCGCGACGTTGCCGGTCTCATGCAGCGTGATCCAGTGATTCGACAGCCGCCCGTTCGACGGATTCTGATAGCAGATGGCCCAACCGACGCCGCGCATCTTCCCAATGCCGACGAAGTCTGCTTTCCAGATGTCGTAACTGCCAAACGTCGCCTCGGCGGCTTTCGCAAACTGCGACGCCGGCGCCGGATCGCCCGTACCGCCCGCGCGCATCAGGTTCTCAAAATAGTATTCGTGCAGCACCATGCCGTTGTATTCGAAGCCGAGCCGCCGGGTAAGCTCCGAATAAGCTGGCATCTCTTCCTGATCGACGTTGCCGTCGCTGATAAACTCGGTAATTCGCTCGGTCAGCTTGTTGGTTTCTTTAACGTAGCCTTCATAAAGTTTGAAGTGCATTTCCAGCGTTTGGTCCGAGATTCCTTTCAAGCCGCTGAGATTGAACTGACGTGCCTGATAACTCCCACTTGAACTCATTGCTTAAACTCCCATCGCTACTTACCGAAAATTACCCAATCACCGTGCGACGTTCCCATGAAGAAGAGCATGGGAAGCGACATCCACGTGTTGGTCCTGGAGGCTATGAATGCCTGGCGCGCGAGCTCGGGTGGCGCCGCGGGGCCAGTGCCGGCAGTTGCCGCTAAAATTCGTTTGTTGTTGGGCCAGATGATTCCCCAGACGTTCAATAACATCACGATGCCGTAGGCGCCGCCGATGCCGATCGAGTACGACTTGTTGCTCGCGTAACTCTCGCCGTTTACGGTGAGCATGCCCTCGAAGAAGCGGATCAATCCCCACGTCACGAACGCAACCAGAATAAACATCACAACGGCGAAGATGCGCCCGTCTTTCGTCACCGCCGGGACCTTTTTGATGATCAAAAACTCGACGATGAAGAGGAACAACGGGTACGTCAGCCAGGAGAAGAACACGAGCCAGACGTTGATGTGGCCGCGGCCGAGCGTGTTGGCGTTGTTTACATCAGGCGCGAGGATGTACATCGCGTAGTAAGTCAGGCCAATCAGGACGGTGACGAGCGCGCCCCAGCGGAAGTACCAAAGAGAGCGGCCCAGCAAGCTGGGATTTACTTTCTTCTTGGTATCGGCATCGATTCCTTTTTGAAACGGAACGTTGACGAGGTTGAAGAAATAGAGCAGGCCGATCCAGGTAATACCGGCGACGAAATGGCCCCAACGCAGCAGGATTCGGGGTAACTGATCCCCGATGGGTGAATGAAAAACTCCGTCAAGGAAAGCCAGACTGATGGGGAGATGAGCAGTTGACTCAATTAGCATACGTCCTCCGTGATGCAACTCTACGAATGTCTGGGATTGCGGGCGAAGATTACACCCAGACCAACCCGCGACGCAAATTAGCGCAGCTATTCATCGAGCGGCCGTGGTCCCGGATCCATTCCGCGAACGCTGGCCTGGTTGACGACCCGCACTTTCAGATCGTTTTGCAAATGGATCTGGCAGGACAAACGGATGTTTGGCGCGAGATCCGTCTCCATCGCCAGGCGATTGCGCTCGAGCTCACGCATCTCGCCCGCATCGCCCTCGAGCAGTTCGACGCGGCAGGTGGTGCAGCGTGCGTTGCCGCCGCAGCGGTGCAGGATGTCGATGCCGGCATCTTCTATCGCGAGGACGAGTTTCTTTCCGGCAGGCGCTTCAATCTCAACGAGACCAGCGGCAGTTTCAGCTTGGACCTTTGGCATTTAGGCTTGCTCCCCGAGAGTATTTAGCTGTTGGTTCTTGCCGTTAGATCAAGCTGCATAAACGTCGCGTTGTCAACCGGATTGTTGTTGTAAGGCGGGATTTCAACAAAACCGATAGATCTGTAGAGCTCGATGGCGCGATCCATGCGGCCCGGCAGGGTGTCGAGCCGCATATGGGAGTAGCCGATGTTTCGCGCCTCTTCGATGATCGCTTCGACGAGCACCCGGCCCAGGCCTTTGTTGCGATAAGCCGGACGAACAAACAGGCGCTTCATTTCGCCGACGTCAGGCTCGAGTTTTCGCAGGGCAACACAACCGACGACCTGATCGAACTCGCGAACGAGCAGCAATCGCCCGCTGGGTGGCGCATAGTCGCCGGGAAGGTTGTTTAGTTCCCGTTCGAAGTTTTGGAAGCACAGACTGATACCGAGGCTCGCCTCGTACTCTTTGAACAGAGTGCGCGCCTGTTCGATGTCGACGCTGGTGGTGGCCTGGGTGATTCGTAACGTCACGGTCCGGTCTAAACAAGAAACGGGAGACAGGATCGCTCCCGTCTCCCGTCAAAAATTGCTGTTCGTTATGTCGTTATGCGGTAAACGATGAACCGCATCCGCAACTGCCGGTCGCATTTGGATTCTTGAACGTAAACCCTGAACCCATGACGCCGGTGACGTAATCGATCTCGACGCCATTCAGGTACTGCGCGCTGAACATGTCGATAAACATGCGCACGCCTTTCTCGTCGAGAATGAAATCACCCTCGCGGGAGTTTTCCTCGATATTCAAACTGTACTGAAATCCCGAGCATCCGCCCGGCACGACGCGTACGCGCAGGCCCGAAGTCTCCGGTAAATCTTCTTCGCCCGCCATGAACTTCCTGATCTCAGTCGCAGCCGACTCGGTAACGTTGAGTGTGACGGTGGGCGCTGTGGTTGCTGACATATCTTTCCTCGTCCTTCTATTAAATCCGACATTCAAGTCGCAGTCGGTGACTATCTTATTGCCCTTTGCCCAAAACGACAAGTTCGGGTTTCATCGCCTCGATCGAAATCTGGCGCGCAACCTCCTCGGAAACGCGACGGAAAGCCTGCGCCTGGGGCGAGTCGGGATGACTGACCACGACCGGCACGCCTTTGTCGCCGCCCTCGCGGACCTCGATACCCAGCGGCACCGCGCCCAGAAACGGCACCTGGTACTTCGCCGCCAGTATCTGCCCGCCGCCTTCCCCGAAAATGTTGTAGCGCACGCCGGTGTCCGGCGCGACGAAGTAGCTCATGTTTTCGACGATTCCGAGAATCGGGATGGCCACTGTCTCAAACATTCTCAACGCCCGCCGGACATCGGCGACCGCTACGTTTTGCGGCGTCGTAACCAGGACTGCTCCCTGCACAGGCACCAACTGCGCCAGCGACAACTGGACGTCGCCCGTGCCCGGCGGCATGTCGACGATTAGGTAATCGAGCTCGCCCCACTTCACGTCTGACAGAAACTGCTTCACCAGCCCGTGCAGGATCGGACCGCGCACGATCATCGGTTTGTCGCCGGGTTGCAGCAGCGCCATCGACATCATCTTCACGCCGAAAGCTTCCGCCGGCAGGAGTTTGTTGCCTTCGACTTCCGGACGCGCGTCGCTCGCGCCGAGCATCATTGGCACATTCGGGCCGTAAACGTCCGCGTCCATCAAGCCGACTCGCGCGCCGTCGAGCGCCAGCGAAACTGCCAGGTTCACCGCGACAGTCGACTTGCCGACGCCGCCTTTACCGGACGAGACGGCGACGATGTTTCGCACGCCTTCGATCACGAGCTTTTCGCCCAGGCCCCGGCCTTTCGGCACCTCTGCGTCCATCGTGACTGCCACTGAGGTGACGCCGGGCAGACCGCCGACGATCTCGCGCGCGGCACTCTCCATTTCGGCCTTCACCGGGCAAGCAGGAGTGGTCAATACGATCCGAAACGAGACGTGACCGCCTTCGATTTTGAGGTCGCGGATGAAACCCAGAGTGACGATGTCTTTGTGCAGATCCGGGTCCTTGATCTGGCGCAGACTGTCGAGAATTAATTGTTCATTTAATTGGCTCATATCGTGCGAGAAGCGTAGCTGATTTCGTGAGTTTTTGACAAACGAGAACCCCGCGGGTAGTTTCAGGAGCCAGTGTCGAGTTTGCCGGAAGTAGCCGCAGATCATTTCTTTAAGCCGCGCAATGTTGGTCAGGCGGATGAGCCGAGTTTTGAGGGACGTGCTGCTTCGCTGATCTGTGGCGGACAGGCGCAGTTCTCGATCCAGGTCGATGAAGTGCAAAGGGTTTCGCAGGCCAGATTCCGGGCGGCCGGATGCAGTGTTCTCGTTGCGTCGCTGTCGATGCTGACCGAGAAGGTCGTGAGTGTCCCGACTGCCGAAGTGGCCATCATCGGACAGAATCCGCAGGAACTAAAACCAAACTTCCCCGTTCTCGAAGCCTGTAGAGAGCACTGCCCCGCGTTGGCTTGCGATGCGCTGCTGGCGGCGGTCCGGCAGTACAGCGACACCGCGCGCGACGATTGGGTCGGCGATGAGGCTTTGATCTGTACCTGTTTCTTCGTGTCTGAACGTACAATCGAACGCGAGATTCAAGGCCGCGGGCTGACGACCGTCGCCGAGGTTACCCGAGCCTGCAACGCAGGCGGCGGTTGCGGTTCGTGTCATCAACTAATCCAGGAAATAATCGAAAGCCATCATGATCTACCTAGATAACAACGCCACCACGCGGGTGGCTCCCGAAGTGCTCGACGCGATGCAGCCATACCTCAGCCAGTTGTTCGGCAACCCGTCTTCCGCGCACGCGCTCGGTCGCGAGATGAAGCAGGCCGTTGAGAACGCCCGCGAGCAGGTTGCGAGTTTGATTGGCGCGGCGGATGCCGGCGAGGTCGTCTTTACGTCGTGTGGCTCGGAGTCAGACAACTGGGCGATTCGCGGCTTGTTGGCGACGCAGCCGAACAAGCGCCACATCATCACGACGCTTGTCGAGCACGAAGCAGTTCGGAATCTGTGTTTGGCGTTGGAGAAGGAAGGCTACGAAGTCACGTGGCTCGGCGTGAGCGAAACGGGCGAACTCGATCTCG
>JBKPPP010000271.1:0-21555 GCA_046733615.1 Acidobacteriota bacterium
GACCGATGTACGCCGTCAACGCGACATCCGCGCTGTCAGCCACGACCGCAGTCCCGTGTATCTCTGGCTCACGGCGCACCGGCGGATGAAGCGCCGCGCCGATCAACGAAAAGGCGAGCTTCGGATTGGCTACCTCAATCACCGTGCGCTCCGGAAATTTTTCGGCTGTACCGACCGGCACGATCAAACACGACGCCTTGCTCGCCAACGCCGCTTCATAAAACTTCTGGTTATCGACGTACGCTATCTCACCCTCGCGCGCCTGGTCCAGGTCGGCAATCCGCTCAATCTCCTCCCCTCGGTTGTTTAGCAGGCGACCGTCTACGAGTTCAGCGAGTTGTTGAAGTTTCATCTTCTTGTAAAACCGCGCTTCGACTGACGAATGAAACTGACGAGGTGCGAAACGTTCTCGTCATCGATCTGTTCAAGCTCACTCAACACTTCCGCCAGCGGCGCCACCGACTTGAACAATGTGCGGTACGCGTTCTTCAACGCCCGTCGCGACTCTTCTGAAAACCCGGCGCGCGTCAAACCCACCGAGTTTAGACCACGCACTCGCGGCGGATTCCCGTCAGTGATGAAAAACGGTAGCACATCCTGCACGATCTTCGACTTCCCGCCAACCATCGCATAACGGCCCATCCGCACAAACTGGTGCGCGCCCACGCCGTTCGACAGAAAAACGTGGTCCTCGACCGTGATGTGGCCCGCCAGCGCCACCTCGTTGGCGAAGATGTTGTCGTCGCCGACGACGCAGTTGTGCGCGATGTGCACGCCCACCATGAAGAAGTTGCGCGAGCCGATGCGCGTCGTCTGATCGTCGCCGCTCGCGCGATGCAGCGTGCAGAACTCGCGAATCAGATTATCGTCACCAATCTCGAGATAGCTGCGTTCGCCTTTGAACTTTACATCCTGCGGCTCCCCGCCCACGACCGCGTGCTCAAACACGCGGTTGCGCGCGCCCAGCCGGGTGAACTGCTTAACAACGGCATAGGCCGCAATCTCACAATCCGGGCCGATTTCGACGTTTTCTTCGATTATGGCGGTCGGGTGAATGCGCATTTTGCAGGGCTTTGAGAATAATCGTGTCTTGTGGATCCTGCAAATCCTGTTTATCATGCTCGACTGTTGTAGGCTTTTAATAGTTGTGTTGCGGATGGGGAGAAGATAGCCGTTGTTTAGTGACCAGTTTCGCCGCGGGGAATCTGACAAGAATAAGCTGGCCGGAGTTAAAGGCTCCCGGCTCATCTCCGGTCTTTCAGACATCGCCTGGAAAGCTTTTCAGAGTGTTAACCAACGGCTTCCCGAAGGCGAGTCGATCCGTCCGAACTGGGCTCCCGGTCCGCTGCTCAAATCCTACGAACGCAGCGCACCTCCGCTTGGCTTCCCGCGCGAGACCGACAGTCTCTGTCCAGCCTGTGTAAAAGAAGTTCGCAATGCAGTCATCTCCGGTGCGGTTCCGCTCGAGATGCTGATGCACGAGCATCCCGGCGAGATCAAAGCGCAGATAGTCGAAGACAACGGCCAGGTGCTCATGCGCAAGACCTGTCCGAAGCACGGCGAGTTTGAAGACGTGATGTCGACCGATCCGGCGTTTCTCGCGCGCATCGAGTCGCTCTTCTTCGGGCGTGACTTTCGCGCGGCGGAAGATAAAGACGTGCACCGGCACGGCACTTCGAATATCAAGTTTGGACGCGGCGCGGTTTTGACTGTCGATCTGACGAATCGCTGCAACATGATGTGCAATCCGTGCTTCATGGACGCGAACCAGGTCGGTTACGTTCACGAGCCGACATTTGAAGACACGAAAGCGATCCTCGATCGCGCCGTGTCGTTCAAGCCGCGACGGCAGGTGATCATTCTCTTCTCCGGCGGCGAGCCAACGCTCTCGCCTTACTATCTCGAAGCCGTCGAGTACGCGAAGAAGATCGGTTTCTATCGCATTCTCGCAGCGACGAACGGAATTCGTTTCGCCGAAGACATCGAGTTCTGCAAAGCCGCGAAAGCCGCGGGCCAGCACGGCGTCTATCTACAGTTCGACGGCGTCAGCGAAGAGAAGAACAAGCACCGCGGTGTCGGCAACCTGTTTGACGTGAAGCTGCGCGCGATCGAAAACCTCGCGAGCGTCGGCATCAAGGTCACGCTCGTCGTCACGATCGTCAACAACATCAACAACGATGCGATCGGGCAGATCGTCGAGTTTGCGGCGAAGAACATCGACAAGGTGCAGACGATCGCGTTTCAACCCGTCTCCTTCACGGGCCGCGATGAAGACATCTCCGACGAGATGCGCAAGACGTGGCGCTACACGCTCGCCGGCATGACGCACGATCTGAAAGATCAGTTGAACGGAAACATTCAACCGTTGCGCGACTGGTTCCCGCTGTCGTCGTACTCGGCATTCACCAGCGTGATGGACATGTTGCAGGGCGCCGATGCGCCGTGGGGCTGGTCGTCGTGCAATTGTCATCCGAACTGCGGCATCTTCACTCTGCTCGTCGTGAACAAGCAGACAGGCGAATTCAAATCGCTGTTTGAGTTTTTCGATTACGAACGGTTCATGCGCGACGTCGCCGTGATCACCGACACCGCGCGCGGCCGCAAACTTTCCTACGCGCAGCTCGGCATGGCGATCATGCGCAACTTCAACGCGGAGCGCGCACCCGAAGGATTTCCGATCTCGCAGATCGTCAATCTCTTCAAACCGTCGTCAACGAATTCCAACTCCGACCGCAACGATCGCATGAAAACCCAGTCCAACGCCGCGGCGACCGACAACTGGCGCGTGCTCTGCGTCGAGGGCATGTGGTTTCAGGATCTGTTCAATTACGATTTTCGCCGCACGGAGATGTGCGTCATTCCTTACGGCACGCAGGAAGGCGAGATCTCGTTCTGTGCTTACAACACGGGCGTGGGCTGGCGGCAGATCATCGAGAACATGCACAAGACCGCGAACCTCGCCGAGTGGTACGAAGAGCACGGGCGTCATAAAGTCTACGCCGCCGGCAAGCCCGTCCCGCTAAACACGACGAAGCATTCGTTGAGCCTGCCCGTGATCCAGGCCGTGTTGGCCCAGGATTCTTCAGAAGCTGAAGATCCTGCCGGATCCGCCACGCCTTATCTTATTGAAGAAGAAGATACGGTGGTGGCTTAGCTCCCACTGCTTTCGCCATCGCTGCCCGGCCGCTGAATCTCACGCAACTGCGACACTACATCTCGCAAACGAAGCGCAAGGTCTTCGATCGTCTGCACGCGCTTACGGGATTTTTCGCTCAGGTCTTCGCGCAGTAAAAGCTGAGCCTGGCCCAGCACACCGGTGAGAGGGTTGTTGATTTCGTGCCGAATGCGGGCCACGAGGTCGGCCGTCTGTTCGAGCTGAAGGCGATATTTTGCTAGCTGGTCCTGCTCTTTGTTGGTTGAATTTGAAGCTTCGTTCTCGTGTTCAGTCATCGACTCCCCGCAACTCTGTTCGGAAGCTGAAAGAAAAGTAAAAACAGTTGTCGTCGCAAAAAAGTGGGAATGACGTCATTAGCCGCAATGACGCGCGCCCATTGTGCCTTGTTGTGGACGCGAGTTCAAGCATTAGTTTTTGTGAAGCTTCACGCGAGCGTTGGTGAGGCAAAGTGGGCTTGGTTGACAAAGAGCGTAGTGCTTCGTAAATTCGTCTCCTCCTGCTGGGAGGTCGTCCAATGGTAGGACTCCAGACTCTGGATCTGGCTATCGGGGTTCGAGTCCCTGCCTCCCAGCCAAAACTTTTCAAGTAAACGAAAGGCCCAGTTAACTTGAACCATGAGCTTGCTGCTCCGGCAAGCTGATGCTTCCAGTGCTGGGCTTTTTTTCTTTGCGGAAAACAACTCCCCCTCAAATCTCAAGGAGGAAACATGACCGTCCCGACGTTCAATAAGAGTTACTTCATCACCAACCGCAACGATCCGACAACTCTCTGGGTCGACTCTAAATCGATCGTGGTCCCTGGGCCACTGACTTATTATCTGGCCAATAATCCGTACGACCAGTCCGCGGACGATTACTCGTCAGTAGACCCGGGTGAATTCTTGAGTAATCTCGAGACGGAGCTGCAAAGCACCGTCGACGCAAACGGCAAAGCTAATCTAGTCGTCTACATACACGGTCTCGGAAATACATTCGACGAAGCGATAACTGAAACCGCGGCCTTCGGATCCTATCTCGCCAGTCCGGGAGAATACGGCGGACTCGTGATTGGCTTCGACTGGCCCAGCTACAGCATGTTCGTCGCGGAGTTGGCCAACTACTACGCGACAACTCAGATTAACTGGCCTGTCAAAAACACCTCGGGCACGATTCGCGACAACATCAACGGCAGCGTCGACAGCTTCGTCACCGTGATCCAGGACCTTCTCGGCGTTCAGGTCAACAACAACCCCGTGAATCTCAACCTCATCAGCCATTCCGAAGGCAATTACATGCTGTTGATGGGAATGTTGGGTCTCCAGGCGGCGAAGGTTACTTCAGGCATCAACAACGCCCTCATGCTCGCGGCGGACATCTCCGCGGTCGTCTTTCAGTCGGGACAGTTTGGCAACGCCATAACCGACATCTGTAAACAGGTCACGGTCTATTATTCCGGCGCCGATGCCGATCTTGTTTACTCCGACTACGATTTCTTTGCGTTTCACAACCAGGTCTATCCTTCGCGTCTCGGCTTGATTGGGCCTTATGGCTATCCTGCGGAGAATGCGATTCCCGACTCTGTGACCGGCATAGATTGCTCTCAAGTGACGGTGGACCTGGGCGCAATAACCAACGTTCACGGTTCGTACAGATCTCTTCCCCAAACGCTGGCCGATATGAGCGCTGTCTTGAGCTCGTCGAGTCCCACAGGAAGAATTCTCTATCCGGGCGCCAGCAATTCCTATTACCTGAATCCCGCGGTGAACAATCAACCTGGAATCGCGCCGCCCCAGGGCATCTATAGACGCAGCCGTTCGCGGCGCTAACACTACCAACCCCCCGAGAACTTCAACAAAGGAGAACTGGGATGCTAAGACAAATCTTTTTGCTGAGTTTCCTCATCTTTGCCGCACTCCTCGCCGGACCGTCGACAACACTGACGCCGCGCGCCGCGCCGATGGCGAACAATGTTTCCATCTACGGAGCGTGGCACTGCGGAAACGACTTTTGTACCTGGGCCAGCGTGCGCAACATGACTGACTTCAACACGCGCAACCGCTGGCTGATCGATCGCGGAGACGGCACGCCTTCCGTCAATCTGGTGGTCCTCAGCTTCGTCGAGCCACTGAAGCTGCTGAACAAGACAAACGATGCCGGCACTTCGCTGGGCATTCCGATCGGAATGAATCAGGCGGTGGTTGATTACTTCAAGACTCGCGGCGTCCGCGTCCAGTTGTCGATCGGCGGCATCACTTACACCGACGCGTGGAACCAGGCGCTCGCCACGAACCCGGTGCAGCTTGGGCTCAACGCAGCCGACGCGGCCCAGCGTTTGGGCGTGGGCATCGAGATCGACTACGAAGAGAACACAAACCCAAACCTCACCGGCTTGCAGGCGTTCATCAATGCTTACCGTTCGGTATTGCCCTACGACGCTTCTGGAAACAATCATGCCGCCCGACTGACCATTGATCTCGCCGCGGGCGATCGCTGGTTGATCGCGCTCTGTCGCAAGGCGACCGCCGACTGGCTCAACACCACGACGCCGGTGCTGGATTACGCGAATGCGATGGTGCCGAGCAAGCAACCAACCAGCGCTTCCGCGGCGACCGCTGATTGGCAGGAGCACGTCGACGGCAAACCGCAGTTTTCGCCGCCGATTCTGCCGCTGGCGCCGGCGAAGTTTACCGGCGCGTTGTATATCGTCACCGGCACACGAGCGTGTCCCGAGTGCATCAGTTTCAGCAGCTCGCTGATCAACTCGACCGGAACGTACGTGCAAACCGTGGCCCCGAATGGAGCGGGAACGACGAGCGGAATGCTGGGTTACATGTTCTGGGCGGCGGAGTGTCCCTCGTCTCGTCGAGTTTGCACCACGCCACCAAACTCCTGCGAAGGCGGAGTCGGCGTCGGCGCGACGACGTACGGCATTCCGATACCGATGCCGGCGCTGCGCCAGAGTTGAGTCGCTCTTCTCGCGACGCCGCAAACAGCCTCAATTTCAACGTTCGATCCGGCCGCCCTCGCCGCGGCCTGATCGAAACGCGCAAAACACTGTACACTCTCCTTCTCTCCCGCTTGCAAAAGCAACTGACTATTGTTAAACCTCCTCCAACGGAATGCCCTCAAGGAGAAGTATCATGAGAAAAACATTTCGACTCCTGCTCGCGCTGTCGCTGGTCCTGGCGCTCGCCGCGCCCTTGCTGGCCGACACCATTCGTCTCAAAGACGGCAGCGTCATTCGCGGTCAGGTAATTGGTTTCAAGGATCAGCAGTTCACGATCCTGATCGGCGGCAACGCGAAAGGCAGGCGCGGACAGACAACTGTTTACGTCGAAGACGTCGAGTCGATCGAATTCGACGCCAACACCAGCAGCATCGGCAACAGCACTCAGGACATGACCGCGGCGAACAATCCGCCCGGAGTGCGGCCGTCAATTCCCGCCAGCCAGCCCGACGCTTCCAACTCGCGCTCTATCGACTCTTCAAATTCCCGCTCGATCGATTCACCGTCCACGTCGTCTATGCCGACGACTTTCTTTACGATCAAAGTCCCCGTGCGCGCCGACAACTCCAACAACGGTTGGACAAACAGCGGTCTCGTCGTGCGAAAAGGCCAACGCCTGCGCATCAGTGCTTCGGGCCGCGTGTCTCTCGGCCGCGGACGTTTCTCGACCCCTGGCGGCGTCGCGACGATTCAGGACGCGGACAAGTTGATGCGCAATGAGGCCACCGGAGCGCTCATCGCCGTTATTGGCGACGACAACGACGATTTCATCCTGATCGGCCCGCGCCGCGAGTTTGTCGCGCAGCGCGATGGCGTGCTGTTTCTCGGCGTAAACGAGGGTGATTTGGCCGACAACACCGGCACTTACGACATCGTTATCGAAGCGGAAGCAGTCGGCCGGTAGTGGTAAACTCGGGTCAGTATCAGCGCATCAGACCGAACGGACTAATCTCGCAGGGATTCGCTGGCTGGAGAGGTTTGCTGAATCAGCGCCTGTAACTCCTCGCTTTATCTTCGGGAGTGGAATTTATGAGATCTAATCGAGTTTACGCGTTTTTTGCGGTAGCGCTTTCGTTCCTGCTGGTGCTCGGCGCAACCGTTCCCGGACTTTCGCAGTCGCGCCGCCAACCGCCCAGCAGCAACGAAAAGAAGAACAAGCGCCCCACGCCCGGCCAGACGCCAAAAGAGGGCGAGCAGGAGCCAGTGCCCCGTGATATCGAACCGGCCAAACCGGGCGACATCGAAAAGGTGTCTACGACGACCAACCTCGTCAACATCGACGCCGTTGTCTATCACAAAAAGAGTGGTCAGATCGTCACCGGCCTGAAGAAACCCAACTTTGCTATCTACGCCGACGGCACGCAGCAAACAATTACAAACTTCTCCACGCCCGAAGCGCCGATCACCGTCGCGATGGTGGTCGAGTACAGCAAGTGGACCGAAACCTTTGGACTCTACGGCAACGGCGGCTACGAGCCGGGCACGTATGAAGTGATTCGCCCGACGGCGATGTTTCTCTCGCAATTCATCAAGCCACCCGACGACTACGTTTCAGTGGTCGCCTTCGACATCCGTCCCACGCCCTTAACCGACTTCACCAACGATCCGACGCGCCTGGGCCAGGTCGTCAGCCTGCTCCTGCGAAACCAGCCGGCGTTTCGTGAAACCAATCTTTTCGACGCGTTGAAGTTCGTGCTGGTCGGCGGCCGCGCTGATTCCGTAGTGCTCGACGACAACAAGAGCTCGAAGTCAGACTACGCCGGTCTTGCATCGGTCCAGGGCCGGCGCCGCGCCGTGCTGCTGGTCGCGTCGGGCATCGACACGTTCAGCAAGATCAACTATGGCGACGCGCGTAAGGTCCTGCAAAACGCCGGCGTGCCTGTTTACATCATCGGCACCGCCAACCTATTCAAGAAGATCTACGGCGACCGGCTGGGCGCGACTGACGACATGTTGGGAATGCCGGGCCGCATGAGCTGGCTCCAGGCCGATAACACGCTGCAAACCTTCGCGAAGGAAACCGGCGGCGCCTATTTTCCGGTGACATTTGAAGGTGAGTTGCCGAAGGTGCTCGGCAGCATCAATGCTTTACTGCGCAGCCAGTACAGTCTCGGTTTCAATCCGGGAGACGTTCGCGACGGCAAGCAGCACAAGTTGAAGATCAGCGTGGATGTAGATGGTGACGGGACGTACGACGACAAGGAGTACGTGATTCAGGCGCGGCAGTTTTACAACTCGCCGAAGCCGGACGCCGCTAAGCCTGACACGCAGAAACAGTAACTTCACGCGCCGTAGATCCGCAGCCGAAACTCATCGTTGAACGAGACAATCTCAGCCTTGCGGTTTGAGAATCGTCTCGCCTCACGCAATAGCGACGGCAAACCACGCAGACTGAGTTGGAATCCGTATGCAGGACTGGTGAGCACGGCAGCCAACTGCGGGTTAAGCCGTTGCGGCATGCCGTAACGAATCGCTTTCTGGGCCACCGGCGAAAAGCCGGCACTGCGACGCGCGTTCACAAACTCCAGCGAATGATCGAAAACGTGCAGACGGCTCGGCAGATCTCGGAGAGCGAGATCTCTGTGGGCCAGCAGGTTGGTGATCGCTTCGGCGACGACGCCGCGATGGTAGTTGGCGCGCGCCGGCACGGGTGAATCGTCGGCGGTGACCATTCGAGGACGGGACTCGCCCAGGTCGGCGTATCGCGTGATAAATCGCGTCAGCTCCTCGTAGAGGGTTAGCAGGTTGCCGGCGATCTTCACGCGCTCGATCACGCTCGCCTGCTGCGAATCACCGGAGAACCTCGTCACAGTCACCGCCGCGCGCGGCAACAGTTCAGCGACTCGCTCATCGCGGCCAAACAGCAACAGCCCGGCGACCGTCGGTACAACCTCATGACCGTCCGAAGCGGCCATCAACAGATCGCGTTCCAGCACTTCGCTCGTCGGGTAATCCGCAACTGCCGACTCTTCAAACGCGCCGCCTTCAAACGCACGCAGATAAGTCCACAGATGCGCTTCGTCGATGTCCGCGATCGTCGCGCCGAGCGCAGGCATGCTTTCGTAACGAAGCGGACGCGATTCGTCGAGCAACGCGGAGATCTCCTCGCGCGAAGCTTCGCGTTTTTCTGCCCCGATGCGCAGGTATAAACGGCCGTCGCGAGTGCGGTACGGCCGTCGTTTACTTTCGATGTCCAACGCCACGATGCGCCGTCCGTTGTCCAGCGCGACGCGATCGATGAACGGAACCAGCGGCGGGTGAATCTCCTCGCGGCAGATTCGGACCAGATCTTCCTGCACGCGTTCGGGATCGTCCACGCCTTCGACGCGCAATTGATCGTTGACGCCAAACACGATCACGCCGCCGCCCGTATTGGCCAGCGCCACGATCTCCTGGGCAATCTTTTCCGTGTTTGAGAGCTTAACTTTGAGCTCGAGATACGTGTCTTCGCCGCCGCGGATCAAGCGGAGTAATTCGGTGCGTGATGTTTGGGGCGCGGGGGTGGAGAGGATGTATTCCTGAAAGGAACGCTCCGTCGTGGGTTCGTGCCGCTGGTTGCTGCGAAATCTTCTGCGAGCCATTTGTGTATTGACGGGGCTCTAAACCCGCCCGGACGCGTCCGCGTCACTGGATTAAAGTGTTCGAACGCAGTGTAACACAACTACTCGTCGGCGGGCTCTCGCACGGCTTCGAGGATATCGATCTCGCGCCGCGCCAGCGTGCGGCCATGAATATTGATCGCCAGCGAGTAGATACCGATCGCCACCAGGACCAGCAACGCGAGCGTCACGAATTCGATCAGAAAACTGCGTGTGAGGTAACCCGCCACTGCCGCCGCGAGCGGCACGGAGCCGAGCACGAGGATCATCGGAATCAACATCAGCCCGGCCACGCCCGAAACGTTCAGACGCTTGCCGAAACGCATTCGCTTGGGAAACCGGATCGACAGCCAGTTGCCGAAGACCGGCATGATCGCGGCAAAGGAAACGAAACTCAGCACGACGAACAGCAAGTTGTGCAGCGTCAGGTCGCGAAACACGATCGTGTTCAGCGTCAACAGCACGGTGGCGAAGCAGATCGCGACGGTCGTGATGGCGATGTTTTTGCCGAACAGGATCTTGCGCCGGTCAATGGGCGACAGGATCAGCGTCCGCATTCCGCCTTCTTCAAACGCAAACGTATTGCACGAAAGCCCGGCCAGCACCAGGAACACGTAGAGCACTCCGCCCGTCGCCAGCAAGCCCGATCCGTAGACCATGAAGTCGCGCGTTGGCGACGGCCGGCTCATGCCCGCTTCCATCCGCTGCGAGTTGACGACGCGGATCGCGATGAGAATCAACGGCATGATCGCCATCATCCGCATCTGCGCATTCCGCATGGCGTAGCGCAACTCCTTCTCGACCACCGCTGAAACGTCCGCCGGCAATAACGGCAACTTCCAACCGGCGTAAACCGGCTGCCCCGCTTGCGTCTCCGCTTCCACTCTTCGTCTGCGCTTGCCTTCGTAACCCAGCGCCGCACGGCGCGCGATCAGGTAAGTGCCGAAGATCAAAGCGACGGCGTAAGCGGAGAGTGTTAGAAATGCGAGCACGTAGCCGAACGTGTCGCCTGGCCCACCGAAAACCAGCAAAAACGCCGCTGCGCCGGGCGGTGTCCAACGCAGTGAGCGAAGCGATTCGGCATGTCGAAACAGTATCGGCGCGATCTGTCCGGCCAGTGCGCCGCCAAATCCGGCGAGCGCGCCGATCAAAGCTACGATCGTCTCGCCACGCGCGCGTTTGCGACGCAACAGCGAACCCATGATCGTCGCCAACCACTTCGACAACGCTACGCCAAACAAGATCGCGGGCACTGCCGCCAGCAGCGACGGGCCCAGGTTTCCCGACCCGAGCCCCGCGCCGACACACAGCGCCAGAATCGCCGGCACAGCAAACACCGAGTGCAGCGTCGTGAACTCGCTGATGAAGTCCACCGCAAACAACTTTCGCAACGTGATCGGATACATCAGCAGCTTGCCGGCGTCGAACTGTTTGCTGCTGCCGATGCTCAGCGGCAGCGTGGCCCACATCAGGTAAAGAAAGCCGAAGATCGAAAACAGGATGAACTCGGTCGTCGCGGTCGCGGGAAGCTCATGCGCCGCCGAACGGCGCAGGATGTGACGAAAGCCGTCCGGCTGGCTGATGAAGTACGCAACGAGGCCCAGTCCGAACGCCACCACGAGCGCAAACATCAGCGCGAGCAGGATGCCGAGTATCGACGCCACCTTGTTGATGATGGCCCTCGACGATCGCAGCGAGTTGCGCAGGAGACGCCACTTGAGCCAGACGAGCGTGAGCAGTTGGGACATTTGATCAGTAACTAATAGAAATCCGTGTTAGTTTAATTGTCAACATTGTCAACCTTGATTCAAAACGCGTATGTCGGACTCGGCTCCAACCTCGGCGATCGCGCCGGCTACCTGTTGCTGGCGGTGCGCGGTATGCTCGACGCGGGCTTGGACGTGATTCGCCTCTCGAGCATTTACGAGACAGCGCCCGTCGAGTATGAAGCGCAACCCGTGTTTCTGAACATGGTCGCGGAGCTGCGCGGCTCGACGCTGTCCGCGCCGGAGCAGACGCTCGCCCGCCTGCTGCGCATCGAGTACGCTCTCGGACGCACTCGGGACGTGCCGCTGGGACCCCGGACGATCGATCTGGATCTGCTGATCTTCAAAGATGAACTGGCAAACTCGGATTTTCTGAAATTGCCGCACCCTCGCCTTCACCTCCGCCGCTTTGTTCTCGTGCCCTTGCACGAGCTGGCGCCTAATCTCGTTCACCCAGTGTTGCACAAGTCAGTACGTGAATTATTGGACGAAGTGGCGGATAAATCGGTGGTGACACGCTGGCGGCCTTAGTTCGGTTCCTTTTCCCTCTTCCCGATTTGCCGTTATAATGCCCGAACCTAGCCATGCCATATCTAACCCCTGCACGTCCGGAAAAGGTGAGCGCCCCTTCGTTGCGGTCGAGTAAACAACGAGGCGAGCGATTGGTTTGTCTCACGGCGTATGATTACCCGACCGCGCGCATTGTCGACGAAGCCGGCATCGACGTGATTCTGGTTGGCGATAGCCTGGGAAACGTGGTTCTGGGTTACGGCAACACGGTTCCAGTCACGCTCGACGAGATCCTGATTCACTTGAAAGCCGTGCGTCGCGCGGTGCAGCGTGCTTTGCTCGTCGCGGACATGCCCTACGGCACTTTCCACACGGGCGAGGACGATGCGGTTAAGAATGCGTTGCGGCTCGTGAAGGAAGGCGGCGCTGAAGCCGTCAAACTTGAAGGCGGGCATAAACGCGTTCGACTCGTGAAGCGCCTCGTCGACGAAGAGATCAGCGTGATGGGCCACATCGGCCTGACGCCGCAGTCGATCAATCAGCTCGGCGCCTACCGCGTTCAGGGCAAAACGGCGAAAGCCGCGCAGCAACTGATCGACGACGCCAAAGCGCTCGAAGACGCGGGCGCGTTTGCCGTCGTGCTCGAAGTCGTGCCGCGGGAGATCGCGAAAGTGATTACCGAGAGTATTACGATTCCGACCATCGGCATCGGCGCCGGAGCAAACTGCGATATCCAGGTGCTGGTCCTGCATGACATGCTTGGTCTTTCGTTCAGTAAGCAAGCCCGGTTCGTGCGGCCGTATGCGAACCTGCGCGACGTGATGACGGAGGCTGTAACCCGATATGCCGACGACGTGAGGAGTGGGACCTATCCGTCGGAAGCAGAATCGTATGCTTTGCCCGCTGAGACTGCCGAAGCACTCGATTTAGATAACCGCACCAGAGACTCGAAGGCCGAGACGTCCTGATCCATCCTCAAATCTATGGAGATCATTAACCGCCGTCAGCGCATGAGTTCCGTCGCGCGCAAAATCCGCCGTGAGCAGGACCGGACTGTCGGTCTTGTCCCGACGATGGGAGCACTGCATGAAGGTCACCTGAGCCTGGTGCGTGAAGCGAGACGAATGTGCGACGTGGTGGTGGTTTCAGTGTTCGTCAACCCGACGCAGTTTGGGCCGGGCGAAGATTTCGAACATTACCCGCGCGACCTGACCAAAGACACGGCGCTGCTGACCGATTACAACGTCGATTACATCTTCGCGCCCACGGTGGAAGAGATCTATCCGAAAGGCTTTTCAACGTACGTGAACGTCGAGGGACTCTCCGAGCTGCTCGAAGGCGCATCGCGGCCGGGCCACTTTCGCGGTGTTGGGACAGTCGTGACGATCTTGCTGAACACCGTGCGGCCGGACATCGCTTTCTTCGGGCAGAAGGATGCGCAGCAGGCGCTCGTAATCCGGCGGCTGGTCAAGGATCTGGCGTTTGACACGGAGATAGTCATCCTGCCGATCGTGCGCGAGGATTCGGGTTTGGCGATCTCATCGCGCAATCTCTATCTCACGCCTGACGAGCAGAAGTCCGCGGCCGTGATTCACCGCGCCTTGAAGCAGGCGAAGAAGGCTTACAAAGAAGGTGAGCGCAGCGCGCACAGACTCACCGAGCTGATCCGTTCGACGATCGAAGCGGAACCGCGCGCGCGCCTCGACTACGTGAGCATCGCCGACGCGGAGACCCTGGAGCAGCTCGATCGCATCGACGAACGGCCTACCCTCATCGCCCTCGCCGCCTACATCGGCAAGACGCGCTTGATCGATAACACGATCCTGAATAAGGTTAAGAAGAAAGACGGCGCGGCGCAGCAGTAATTCTTGATGAACAATAAGAGACAGATTCGCTTCCGGCTGAACGGCGAAGAAACAGAAGTCGCCTTCGCGCCGCACAAGACGCTGCTGGAAGTGCTGCGCGAAGATCTGAATCTGACGGGCACGAAACATGGGTGCGAACTGGGCGAATGTGGCACGTGCGCGCTGCTCGTCGATGGGCGCTCGATTCTTTCGTGTCTGATGCTTGGGCTCGACGCCGAGGGACGTGAAGTCAAAACCATCGAGGGTATGGCGAACGGCGCCGAGCTGCATCCATTGCAACAGACGTTCGCCGACCTCGGCGCGGCGCAGTGTGGATACTGTTCGCCCGGATTTCTGCTGGTGGCGGAAGAACTGCTCGCCCGATCGCCCAACCCTTCGCGCGCCGAGATTCAGGAAGCGTTGTCGGGTAATCTGTGCCGGTGCACCGGCTACATAAAAATCTACGAGGCAGTCGAGCTCGCCGCGGCGCGAATGCGTGGCGAGGCTTTTGAGCTGCCGAAGGAAAGCGTCTACGGATTAGAGTGAAAGAGACGAACGGCAATTCGTTGAATGTGATCGGCAAGCCTTTTCGTAAGGTCGATGCGCGGGCGAAGTGTGTGGGCCAGACGAAGTTTGCCGACGACATCGTGCTGCCGCGGATGCTCTACTGCAAGATCCTGCGCACGCACCTGCCGCACGCGTTTATCAAAAGCGTCGACGTTTCCAAAGCGCTCGCACTGCCCGGCGTCTTCGCTGTCATCACCGGCAAAGACTTGCCGATTCCGTACGGCATTCTGCCCGTGAGCCAGGATGAGCATGCGCTCTGCATCGACAAGGTGCGCTTCATCGGCGATCCCGTCGCTGCCGTGGCGGCGATCGATGAAGACGTCGCGTTCGACGCCATGAATCTGATCGAGGTCGAATATGAGCCGCTCAATACGATCTCGTCGATTGAAGAGGCGGTGCTGATCGACGAGCCGCGCATTCACGAGTACGGCGACGGCGGCAACGTTCATAAGAAAGTTTCGTTTGAGTTCGGCAACGTCGACGAGGGATTTGCCGAAGCGGATCTTGTTCGTGAGGATCTGTTTTTCTACGAAGGCAACACGCACCTGCCGATGGAGCAGCACGCCGCAGTCGCGCACTACGACGCCGATCGGAAGCTGACGCTCTGGAGTTCCACGCAAACGCCTCATTACGTTCATCGCGCGCTAGCCAAGGTCCTGGAGATGCCGGCGAGCCATATTCGCGTGATTGCGACGCCGAACGGCGGCGGGTTTGGCGGCAAAAGCGATCCGTTCAATCATGAGGTGGCGGTTTGCAAGCTGTCGATGATCACGGGACGGCCGGTGAAAGTGACGTTGACACGTGAAGAGGTTTTCTATTGTCACCGCGGGCGGCATCCGGTGTTGATGAAAGTGAAGACCGGAGTAAAGAACGACGGCGCGATCACGGCGATGCACTTTCAGTCGCTGCTCGATGGCGGCGCGTACGGCAGTTACGGAGTTGCGAGCACCTTTTACACGGGCGCGTTGCAGACGGTGACGTATGACGTGCCGGTTTACAAGTTTCAGGGACTGCGTGCGTTTACGAATAAACCTCCGTGTGGGCCAAAGCGCGGGCACGGCACGCCGCAGCCGCGTTACGCGCTCGAAGTTCACCTCGACAAGATTGCCGAGCAGTTGCGCCTGGATCCTGTCGAGATCCGTCGGCGGCATCTCGTGCCCGCCGACTCGGTGACGGCCAACTACCTGCGCATCGGCAGCATGGGCCTGGGCCAGTGCATCGATAAGGTCGTCGACGGCTCTGACTGGAAGAATCGTTTCACCTGGGACCCGCAGAATCGAAAACTTCCGTTCGGCAAAGGCATCGGCATCGCATGCAGCTCGTACATCTGCGGCGCCGGTTTGCCGATCTACTGGAACAACATGCCGCAGTCGGGCGTGCAGTTGCGGCTCGATCGGCAGGGTGGCGTTTGCGTGATGTGCGGCTCGACCGATATAGGGCAGGGGTCTGATTCGATACTCGCCTACATCGTCGCCGAGATCCTGGGGATCGATCCGTTTGACATTCGAGTCGTCACGGCGGACACGGATCTGACGCCGGTGGATCTCGGGAGTTATTCGAGCCGGGTGACGTTGATGACCGGCAACGCCGCGATTCAGGCGGCGGAACGCGCGCGCGAGTTGTTGGTGATGGCGGTGGCCGAGAAGCTGGGCGTGCCGATTGAGAACCTGTCGCTGGCGGAGCGTCGCGTGTTTGACGTGGAGAACCCGGAGGTTGGTGTTTCGTTTGCTGAAGCAGTGGTGCTGGCGGAGTCGAAGTACGGGACGATCGGAACAGTTGGTTCGTACACGCCGCCACGTTCGCCGGGCAAGTACAAGGGATCGGGAGTTGGGCCATCGCCGGCTTATAGCTACTCCGCTGCTGTGGCGGAAGTTGACGTGAATCCGGATACGGGAATGGTCGTGGTGGAACGGGTCTGGATCGCGCACGACATTGGCCGCTCGATCAATCCCGTGCTGGTGATGGGCCAGGTTGAGGGCAGCGTTTACATGGGGCTCGGTGAGATCCTGATGGAGGAGATGGTGTATCGCACGAATCGAAATGTCGTGCATAAGTTTCCCTCGATGCTCGAGTATAAGAGTCCGACGACGATGGAGATGTGCGACGTCAAGACTTACTTGATCGAGGATCCGGATCCGAATGGTCCGTACGGCGCAAAGGAGGTTGGGCAGGGACCGTTGCTGCCCATTCCGCCGGCCGTCGCCAATGCAGTTTACAACGCAGTGGGTGTGCGCATCGACGAAGTTCCGATCACGCCGGAAAAGGTGCTGCGTGCCTTGAAAGACAAATCACGTGGACGCGATGCACGGTACGGCCCGGACGCCATCCCTCCCATCTCCTGGCCCGACCCGCTTCGCATCCTAACCCCCGCGGAAGGCGGCGACGGCACCGAGATGCCCCACGTGGCAGTACACTCGTGAAGCCAATAAGAGACGGCTTGTTGGAGTTTAGCTGGGACCCCAAGAAGGCCGAACGCAATCGCCGGAAACATGGTGTTGAATTTAGAGAAGCGGCTATGGTCTTCGGCGATAGTCGCGCTATCACCTACTATGACGACGCGCATTCGATTGATGAGAAAAGATTCATTACCATGGGGATGTCGGACCGTGGCCGGGTGCTGGTTGTTTCCCATACAGCCGTCCGTGACGAGATAAGAATCATCAGCGCCCGCAAAGCAAGCCGGCGCGAAAGAACGTTATATGAAAAAGAAACTGAGTAACTCTGAACCCGACGAAGATCTTCGAGCTGAGTATGACTTTTCAAAGATGAAGAGTGTTGGGCGTGGAATATATGCGGAGCGATTTCGCTCTGGTACTAACCTGGCATTATTAGACAAAGATGTCAGGGAAGCATTTCCTGACGACAAGTCTGTTAACGATGCACTCCGAGTTATCGCCAACGCGGCGAAACGTCAGTCGGTACGAGCCAATAAATCTTTGAGTCGAAACCGAAAAACTTCGGCGCGAGCTCGGACGACTCGAACAAAGCTATGATGCGGTTGCCGAAATTTGAATATCACACCCCGCAGACGATCGCGGAGGCGGTGAAGATTATTGCCGCCGCGGGGCCGGAGGGGCAGTTCGTGGCGGGTGGGACGGATCTTTACCCGAACATGAAGCGCCGGCAGCAGACGCCAAAGACTGTCATCTCGGTAATGCGTCTCGCCGAGCTGCACCAGATCACCGGCGATGGCGCGCAAGGTGTGCGCATCGGTGCTTCCGTCACGCTCACGGAAGTCTGCGAGCATCCGCTCATCAATCGCGATTACCCCGTCGTCGCTCAGGCTGCCCGAACGATCTCCACGCCGATCCTGAGAAACATGGGCACGATCGGCGGCAACCTCCTGCTCGACACGCGCTGCAACTACTACGATCAGAACTTCGAGTGGCGCAAGGGAATCAACTTCTGTCTCAAGAAAGACGGTGACGTCTGCTGGGTCGCGCCCGGCAGCTCGAAGTGTTGGGCCGTGCAATCGTCGGATCTCGTTCCGGTGATGGTCGCCATCGGCGCGAAACTCAGGTTCGCCTCAACCCTCGGCGAACGCGTCGTGGACGCAGCGGGCCTCTACACCGACGACGGTATCGACTACCTCCGCAAACGACCCGACGAACTGCTGGTTGCCATTCAGCTACCACCAACGAACGGCTGGCGCGCTTCGTACCAAAAACTGCGACGCCGCGGCGCGTTCGACTTCCCCGTGCTCGGCGTGGCCGCGTGGGTGAACATGAGCCAGGGATCCGTGCGCGATGCGAAGGTGGTGCTGGGTGGAATCGCGCCCAACCCAGTCGAGATCAAGGAAGCCGCGAATGCACTGATCGGACAGCCCCTCAGCGACGCACGAATCGACGCTGCCGCCGAAGCGGCTTACATCAAAGCACGCCCGCTCGACAACACCGACTTCGTCTACCAATGGCGCAAACAGATGGCGCGTCAATACACCCTCCGCGCTCTGAGGGACCTTCAGACGTGCAGCACGTAGCCGCAATCCTCCTCGCTGCGGGGCAGTCCACGCGCATGGGCGCGTTCAAGCCGTTGCTTCCGTGGGGACATCAAACAGTCATCGAATCGTGCATTGACTACCTGCGCGCGGGCGGCGTGGAAACGATCGTGGTCGTGCTGGGCCATCGTGCCGAAGAGATCCAACAACAGACAAAACACCTCTCGCTCACGTTTGCAGTAAACCTCGATCCCGACAGCGAGATGAACGCCTCGATCGCGACGGGTCTCAAAGCGCTCCCACCGACCGCACGGGCCACACTCATCGCGCTCGCGGATTATCCAGCCGTGCCGCCGGTGGTCGTCTCCGGTCTCCTCGCCGAGTGGCAGAAGGGTTCGCAGTTGCTGATACCTACGTGGCAAAACCGCGGCGGCCATCCGGTGCTGGTCGATCTGAAGTACCGCGCTGAGCTGGAAAAACTCGATCCAACCCGCGGCCTGAAAGCTCTTTTCCACGCCCACCCCGAGCAGGTCAAGAGACTGCCGGTTGACTCGCCTTACATTGCTCGCGACCTGGATACGTGGGATGATTACCGCACGCTTTACAAGGAAGTCTTTGGCGAGCCGGCGCCTGGCGGGGCTGAATAATCAGTCCAACGAAAGGCTGGAGGGACTCATCTAACACACCAGTCGAACGTCTTTTGCGGGCGTTTCGCGAAGGAGAAGAGATGGTTCTGAACATTCGGAAGCGGGTCCTGGCGGGGTTGGCGACAGTACTCATCGCGGCCGTTGCAATCGCCCAAAATCGTGCGGCTGGTCCAGTAGATTTTTCGTTCCGCTCAATCGACGGGCAGACGGTGTCCTCCCAGAGTCTGCACGGCGAAGTGGTCGTGCTGGCTTTCGGCGCCTCATGGCTGCCGTTGTCGAAGACCCAGCTCGAGGGCGTCAGAAAACTCGCCGACAAATACAGCGATCGCGCGCTGGTCGTCTACTGGGTAAGCACCGAATCAGAAGATCAGAAGTCGAAGAATTACGCGAGCGACGCGCAGTTGCGAGCGTTCGCGCAGAAGTACGGACTGAAAGTGACGGTGCTGCGCGATCCTGACGGTGTGGTGTCGAAGAAGTTTGGCATCGACCAGTTGCCGTCGATCGTGATTCTCGACAAAGACGGAAATATCTCGGGCGCGCCGATCGGCGGGCTCGATCCGCAAGGCAATCTGGCCGCACAACTTGCACCGCGGCTGGATAAACTTCTATAACCTCCGCATGGCATTCACGCTGATTAACCCCGAACCACTCGGCACTCCGAGTGGTTACTCGCATGGACTGCTCGCCGAAGCCCAAGGCAAACTACTCTTCATCGCCGGTCAAATCGCCTGGGACGAAAACCAGCGGATCGTCAGCGACGATTTCGTCGAGCAGTTTGATCGCGCGCTGGCGAACGTGGTTACGGTCGTACAGGCAGCGCAGGGCAAAGCCGAACAGATCGTCCGCCTGATCATCTACGTCACCAACAAACGCGAGTATCGCGAGCGCACGCGCGAAGTCGGAGATCGCTATCGAAAGCACATGGGCAAACACTTTCCGGCAATGGTGCTGGTGGAAGTCGCAGGCTTGCTCGACGACGCGGCGAAAGTTGAGATTGAAGGGATCGCGTTGATACCGGCATGAAGCAGCCAACGACCTTTCTCTACGAGGGCGACGAACACGGCGTGGCTACGATCACGCTGAATCGTCCGGAGCGTTTGAACGCGCTCACGTTTGAAGTTTATCGCGAGTTGACAAACACTTTTGCGGCGTTACGCGAGGAACGAGACGTTCGCGTAGTGATCATCACTGGCGCCGGTCGCGCGTTCTGTTCCGGCGGCGACGTGCACGACATCATCGGCGAGCTGTTCAATCGCGACATGGAAGGGTTGCTCGAGTTCACTCGCATGACGTGCGAGCTGATTGCGAACATCCGCACGCTGGCGAAGCCGGTCATCGCGAGTCTGAACGGCACGACTGCCGGCGCCGGGGCCTGCATCGCGCTCGCCTCCGATCTGCGTGTTGCGAGTGAAGAGGCGCGCATCGCGTTCCTGTTCGTGAAGGTGGGACTGGCCGGCACCGACATGGGTGCTTCACATCTGCTGCCGCGCGTCGTCGGTCTGTCGAAAGCGACTGAGTTGCTCTACACCGGCGACTTCATCAGCGCCGCGGAAGCGGAACGGATCGGATTATTCAATCGCGTCGTGCCTGCGGACCAATTAGCGGCTGCCACTCGCGAACTCGCGGACCGGCTTGCTCGTGGGCCGGCATTCGCACTCGGCAAGACAAAAGAGATGCTCAACCGCGAACTCGACATGAACCTCGAATCCGCGCTCGAAAGTGAAGCGCAGGCACAGGCGATCTGCATGCAGCATCCCGACTACCGCGAGGCCTACGAAGCATTCATCGCCAAGCGCGCGCCAAAGTTTTCATGAAAATCGAAGAACTCCCCTTCTTTACCACGGAGCATCGTCACCTCGCCGAGAGTGTGGCGCAGTTTGCGGCGCAGGAGATCGAGCCGCACGCTGACGTTGAAGAAGACGTCGACGGCCTGGCGCGCTACCTCGTCGGGTTGCTCGCCGCGGGCGGTCTGTTGAACTACTCAGTCGCTCGCACGAAGCTCGACGTTCGCGCGCTCTGCCTAATTCGTGAAGCGCTCAGCTACTCGTCGTCGCTCGCCGACCTCGCCTTTGTGATGCAAGGGCTCGGCACTTTCGCGATCGCTCACGCTGCGCCGGACCACGTGCGTGACTTCTGGCTTTCCCGCGCTGCCACCGGCAAAGCAATTGCAGCCTTTGCATTGACCGAGCCCGAGGCCGGTTCCGACGTCGCGTCGATCAAGACGACTGCGCAGCGTGACGGCGAAACATACGTCATCAACGGCCGCAAGCGTTTCATCTCGAATGCCGGCATTGCCGATTTCTATACCGTGTTCGCGCGCACAGGCGCACGTGCCGACGGACGCGCGACGCTTTCCGCCTTTGTAGTCGGTGCAAAAATGCAGGGCGTCAGTGTTGTCGAACGCATCCCGCTGCTGTCGCCGCATCCGATCGGCGAGATCGCATTCAACGATTGTCGCGTGCCTGCCGAAGACATGGTGGGCAGCGAAGGCGACGGTTTCCGGTTGGCGATGGAGACGCTCGACA
>JBKPPP010000272.1:0-9137 GCA_046733615.1 Acidobacteriota bacterium
ATCTATGCCGATCCGTTTGAGTCAGTTGATGTCTACACGAAGCAGTGTTCGGTCGGCGTGAACGTGGCCCAACTAGCGCGCATGGGCGCGACACTCGCCAACAACGGCAAGAACCCCGCGACCGGCGAACAAGTCATAAAACCTGAGAACGTGCCGCACATCCTGTCCACGATGATCATGGCCGGACTTTACGACGGTTCCGGTGGATGGGCCTGGCACGTTGGGCTCCCGGCAAAGAGTGGCGTGGGCGGCGGCATCGTTGCAGTCGTTCCGGGCAAAGGCGCGATCGCCGTGTTTGCCCCGCCACTCGATGAAGCAGGCAACAGCGTGAAGGCGCAGAAGGTGATCGAGTACGTGGCGAACAAGCTCGACTTCAATCTCTTCTCACCGCGGTCAGTTGGTTTGAAGACCGAGTAAAAAATTAGGAGCGAATGAGCCACAGGGTCGTGTCAATGTCAATTCTCCTCTTAACAAACCCGGCAACGCGGGGTCGCAGCTCGATACTGCGCGTCGCGTTGCTGGTCCAGCTTCTGCTGATACTGAGCGTTGTTTGTTTCGCGCAGGTTGACAGCGGCGCGCCTGCATCTCCGTCGGCAAAACCTTCGCCGGACAAACCGTTGACGGCAGACGAGCGTGCCGAGCTGTTGAAGCTGATTCGCAGCCTTCAGGAGCGAGTCGAAAAACTCGAAGCCGCTCAGCCTGCTGCCGCAAAAGCATCTGCGACAGCAGATGCCAAGCCATCCGTACCCGCGGAGCCGAGTGCCGCAACCACACCGGCCCCGTCCGATCAGCCGACGAGCACGGAAGCGCCAGCGCCCGCGGAAGCAAAGCCGGCCGCGCAAGATGACGAAGACAAGTTCGACGGCCGCTACACGCCTAATCTCGGTTTCAAAGTCGTGAACACCGAATATGGCGACATGAACGTCAGCATCTACACCTACGTCCGCTATCTGAATCAACTCGGTCTCGACCCGACGTACACCGATGCATTCGGCGTTACGAAAAATATTCAGCGACGCCAGGACATGCAGCTTCTCAAGCTCCAGATCAAGTTCCTCGGCTGGATCCTGAATCCGAAGCTGCGCTACTTCCTCTACGCCTGGACCTCGAACGCGAACCAGGGTCAGGGCGCGCAGGTGGTCCTCGCCGGAAATCTGCAATACACCTTCAACAAGTACTTCACGCTGGGCGGGGGAATCAGATCGCTGCCGGGCACGCGCAGTGTCGAAGGCAATTTCCCGTTCTGGTTGAATGTAGATAGCCGTCACATCGCCGACGAGTTTATGCGTCCGTCCTACACTTCCGGCATTTGGGCCGTCGGCAACATCACCGACAGGGTGAAGTACCAGGTGATGCTCGGCAACAACATGAGCACGCTGGGTGTTCCCGCGAGCCGGCTCGACAACGGATTCAACACTCTGTCGAGCGCGCTAATCTGGTTTCCCACTGGCGACTTCGAAAAGGGTTTCAGCGGTCAGGGTTGGGGCGACTTCGAGCATCACGAGAAATTTTCCACGCGGCTCGCGGTCCACTTCAGTCGGAGCAATGAGAACAAAGAGAGTCAACCAAACTCGGAGCAGTTTGAGAATACGCAACTGCGGCTCTCAGATGGAACCGTGATCTTCACGCCGGACCTGTTTGCTCCCGGCGTCACAATCACCGATGCGCGCTATCGCATGACCACCGTCGACGGCGGCTTCAAGTACCGCGGCTTCGCGCTCGAAGGTGAATACTTCTGGCGCTGGCTCGACAATTTCAAATTCGTGAACACTCCTACGCCGGATCAACTGCACCCAGTTCCAGCGCAACTGTTCGATCATTCTTTCCAGATCCAGGCGTCCGCGATGGTCGTGCCGAAAACTCTTCAGGCTTACGCAGGCTTCTCGAAGATCTTCGGTCAGTACGGCCAGCCACGCGATTTTCGCGCCGGCGCCAACTTTTTCCCGTTCAAAAACAAAGTCGTTCGTTGGAACAACGAGGCTCTTTATCTCTACCGTTCGCCGGTCGGTTACACGTCCGTGCCTTATCCGGTCGGCGGCAGAGGCTGGGTCTTTCACTCGAGCATGGAGCTCGCGTTTTGAGTTGTCGCATGAAAAGAGCAGCACAGTCATTCACACTTCTAATCCTGCTGCTCGTTTGCGGACGAGCGATCGCGCAGGCGCCGGCGAATGACTACCTCTTCAACGACTCTCACTTTCACCTCACCAACTACATCCAGGAAGGCATCGACATTCACGACTTCCTCAAGCTGATGGGGAACAAAGTCGGGCGCGTGGCTCTGTTCGGAATTCCGCTGCAACAGCAGTGGTCGTATCGCGTCGATGAGAACCGTGGCCCAACTTACTACCTCAACTCCGACGCGCCGCTCTACTACTACTCGTTCACCGACGCCTGGATCGCCACTGAGTACAAATCGCTGACGAAAGAAGAGCAGGCGCGCTTCGATCCGATGATCACCGGTTTCAATCCGACGGACATGTACGCCGCGGATCACATTCGCCGCGTGCTCACTGCGTTTCCCGGCGTCTTCACCGGCATCGGCGAGTTCAGCATTCATAAAGAATTTGTCTCCGCGAAGATCGCGGGTGAAGTGGCGAGTCTTCAGGACCAGGCGCTCGATCGCCTAATCGACTTCGCGACCGAAGTCGGGTTGGTCGTTTTGATCCACAACGACGTCGACGTTCCGTTCGCCAAACCGGGTGCTCCGCCGGCGTATGCCGCGCAGATGAAGGCGCTCTTCAAACGCCATCCGAACACGACGTTCATCTGGGCGCACATCGGCGTCGGCCGGATCATTCGTCCGGTGAAAGAGCAGGCCGCGATCGTCGAGGAGATCATTGGCGACCGACAGTTGCGCAACGTCCATTTCGACATCTCGTGGGATGAAGTAGCGAAGTACATCGTCGCGACTCCGGAATCAACGCAGAACGCCGCGGCGGTCGTCAACCGCAATCCGGATCGTTTTCTGTTCGGCACCGACGAAGTCGCACCGCCGAATCAGGAGAAGTATCTGCACGTCTACAACCAGTACGAACCGTTCTGGAAATTGCTGACGCCCGACGCCAGCGAAAAAGTGCGCAAGAAGAACTACGAAAGAATCTTTGATGAAGCGAGACGCAGGGTGCGCAGTTGGGAAGCCGCGCACGCGAAGTCAGCTTCAGGAGGGTAGATATGAGCCCAAAAATTATGCAATCACGACGGACAAAAACGGTGATTCGCTGCCTTGCGGTCCTCACCTGTGCGGCCATCCTGTTGCCGGGAAATCCGCAGACGTTTGCGCGCCATGTGCAGCCGGTTGACGACGCGGCGGTGAAGATCCCGCCGGAGCAACTCGACTCGCTCGTCGCGCCAATCGCTCTGTACCCCGACAACCTTTTGAGCCAGACGCTGGTGGCTTCGACTTATCCGTTGGAGATCATTCAGCTCCAGCAGTGGCTGGAGAAGAATGCGGATCTCGCCAAGGACCAGAAGAAGCTGACGGAGGCGGTGAAGAAACAGCCCTGGGATCCGAGCATTCAGGCGATGGCTCCGTTGCCTGACGTGGTGAAGCGTCTGTCTGACGACATTCAGTGGACCACGGATCTCGGCAACGCGTTTCTGGCGCAACAGAAAGACGTGATGGATGCGGTCCAGCGCATGCGCAACAAGGCCGAGGACAGTGGAGCGCTGAAGTCGAACCAGCAGCAGAAGGTGGAGACGAAGGTCATTGAAAGCAAGGAAGTGATCGTAATCGAGCAGGCGAACCCGCAGGTCGTTTACGTTCCTTCCTACAACCCGACCGTTGTTTACGGCGCGCCCGTTTATCCGTATCCACCTATTTACTATCCGCCTTCGACCGGAGCGGTGATCGCGGCAAGCGCGATCTCGTTCGGTGTCGGCTTGGCGATGGGTGCGGCCTGGGGCGGCGGCTGGGGTTGGGGTTGCGGCTGGGGCGGTGGCGACATCGACGTCAACGTCAACAACAACTTCAACCGCAACACGAACGTCAACGGCGGCAACCGTGTGAACAACATTCAGGGCGGTAATCGAGGCCAGGGCGGAAAGTGGCAACACAATCCGTCGCATCGTGGTGGCGCGCCGTACGGCGATCGCAACACGGCGAACAGGTTTGGCGGCTCAGCGCGCGGTGATTCGTTGGCGAACCGCCAGCGCGCGGCGCAACGAGACATCGGACGCAACAACGGCAATCTGCGGAGTAACGATCGTGTCGGCGACCGTGGCGGCGTTGGCGATCGCGGGGGTGTCGGTGATCGCGGCAACCGTGGCGGAGTCGGTGACCGTGGCGGCGTTGGCGACCGCGGCGGTGTTGGTGATCGTGGCAACCGCGGCAACGTCGGCGATCGCGGTGGCGTCGGCGACAGAGGTGGCGTGGGCGACAGAGGCGGAAATCGGGGCGCCGGCGTTAGCGATCGCAGCAGCGGCATCGGATCGAATCGCGGTGGCGCCAGCGGCGATCGCATCGGCAACCGCAGCGTTGGCGGCGGTGGCGGCAGCAGCAGTTCGCGAAGTCCGGGCGGCGGTTTCGGACGCGACTACGGCGGCAGTGGCGCGAGTGCTCGCTCGAGTAGCAGTCGCGGCTCCTCGAGCATGGGCGGCTTCGGCGGCGGTAGCCGCAGTAGCGGCGGCTTCGGAGGTGGCGGTCGCAGTGCCGGCGGCGGCGGAGGCGGAAGTCGCGGCGGCGGTGGTGGCGGCCGTGGTGGCGGTGGTGGTCGAAGGAGGTAAATGAGTCATGAGACCAAGCAAAATCTTGATGGTGACCAATCTAGTTATCGGAGTGCTTTTCCTGCTGAGTCTGGCCTCGTTGACACGCGCGCAGACGACCGTGACAACGAAAGCCAAATCTTTCGCGACCGCGCAAGAAGCAGCGAACGCGCTCATCGACGCGGCAGAAAAGTATGACGAGCCGGCGCTCGCCGAAATCCTGGGACCAGACAGCTACGACATCCTTCACACCGGCGAACCCGCGCGTGATCGCGAAGTGGCGAAGGAGTTTGCGGCGGAAGCACGCGTAAAAACCAACGTAGCAACCCAGCCGAAGAACCCGCGACGTGCATTCCTGTCGATCGGCGACGACGACTGGCCGTTTCCCGTGCCCATCGTGAAGACTGCTTCCGGTTGGTCCTTCGACGCGAAAGCGGGCCGCACGGAGCTTCTATACCGGCGAGTCGGAAGCAACGAGCTCACGGCGATCCAGATCTGCCGCGGCTACGTTGAAGCGCAGCACGAGTACGCGCTGATGAAAAAGACCGACGGCGTCCACCAGTACGCGCAACGGATCATCAGCACGCCGGGAACGCAGGATGGTCTCGCGTGGCAAGAGGCCGACGGCACGTGGGGCGGGCCAATCGGTGAGAAAGTCGCGGCGGCGATCGCGCGCGGCTACTCGTCGCGAGCTGAACCCTTCCACGGCTACTTCTTCAAAGTGCTGAAAGGTCAGGGACCGGCGGCGCCGCTCGGCGAGATGGACTTCGTCGTCAAAGGCGTAATGATCGGCGGCTTTGCGCTCATCGCATTCCCCGCGGAGTACCGGGTCACTGGCGTGCAGACGTTCATGGTCAGCCACGACGGAGTTGTCTACCAGAAAGACCTCGGACCAAAGACTACCGAGCTCGCCTCGGCAATCGATCGGTTCAATCCTGACAAGACGTGGACTCCCGTGTTGGACGACGAGGACAAGAAATGAGCTAGAGAACAATAGATGGCCCAGGCAACCGCACATTTCGAGACCAAAGTGGAGACAACCAAAAGCGTCCGAATAGCCGTAGTTGCCTGGGTCCTCACGGCAGTCTATTACTTTTACCAATACGCGTTGCGATCGGCGCCGTCGGTGATGATGCCGGAGCTGAGCAGCGCGTTCGGCATCAGCGCGTTGGGCGTTGCCTCGATCATCGGACTCTTCTACTACGGCTACTCACCGTTCAGCCTGGTTGCCGGCGCCGCGATGGATCGCCTTGGGCCCCGGCGTTTGTTGCCGGGAGCCGCAGCCGTCGTCGGTATTGGAGCGCTGTTGTTTGCGACCGGCAATTCACCTGTCGCGAGCGTTGGCCGATTTCTTCAGGGCGCCGGCGGTGTGTTTGCGCTGGTCGGCGCGATCTATATCGCCACTAAAAACTTTTCGCCCGCGAAAGCGGCGACCCTGATCGGCGCGACGCAGATGTTTGGCATGGCGGGCGGCTCGGCTGGACAGTTTGTCGTTGGGCCACTCATTGGCAGCGGAGTGGCATGGAACCACTTCTGGATCGGGATGGGCGTGATCGGGCTGCTGATCGGAGTGGCGCTCTTCTTTCTGATTCCGAGTGAGAGCGCGCCACAAACCGGCGGCGGACTGAAACCGATTGCGCGCGCATTCGCGACCGTCTTCAAGAACCCGCAGTCGATCCTGTGCGGGCTGATCGCAGGCCTCTTGTTTATCCCCACAACCATCTTCGACATGATCTGGGGGGTGCGCTTTCTCCAGGAAGCACACGGCCTCGCGTACGGCGAGGCGGTGATGCGATCCGCGACGGTGCCGTTCGGTTGGATCATCGGCTGTCCTTTGCTTGGTTTTCTTTCCGATCGAATCGGCCGTCGCAAGCCGGTGATTATCGGCGCGTCGATCGTGTTGTTCGCCTGTCTCGCCTGGATCCTCTACGGTCAAGCCGGAGTCTTTCCCCCGTACGTGTTGGGCCTGATTGCCGGCTTCGTGTCCGGCGCGGCGATGCTGCCTTATACGGTGATCAAAGAAGCGAACCCGCCGCAGTTCGGCGGAACGGCCACGGGCGTCGTCAACTTTTTGAATTTCACTTTTAGCGCCTTGCTTGGTCCTGTGTTCGGCTGGATCTTGCAGCGCACGTCGGGCGGCGGGTCGCTGGAGGTGCAGGACTTCCGGTCGACGTTTACGCCGCTGCTCTACGGCGTGGCGATCGCGATCGTGTTGACGCTGCTGTTGAAAGAAACGGGACCTGCGGTGCGGGAGAAATGAAGATGCAAGCTACACCGGGAACTGGAAAGTACGAACGCTTGCTGGCGCGGTGCGAAGGGTTGGCGCCGGTTCCAACAGCAGTGGCACATCCGTGCGAATTGACAGCTTTATCTGGCGCTGTCGAAGCTGCCGCACGCGGGTTGATTGTGCCACTGCTCGTGGGACCAGCCGCCAAAATCAACGAGACCGCCGAGTCTGCGGGCATCGATCTCGGCGACGCGCAGATCTTCGACGTCCCTCACAGTCACGGCTCCGCTGCCAGGGCCGTTCAGCTCATTCGAGAAGGCCAGGCTGAGATCCTGATGAAGGGCAGTCTGCATACCGACGAACTGATGGCGGCGGTCGTTTCGCGTGAGGGTGGGCTGCGCACCGGGCGTCGCATCAGTCACGTGTTCATCATGGACGTGCCGACGTATCACAAAGTGCTGATCGTCACTGATGCCGCGATCAATATCGCACCGACGCTCGAAGACAAAGTCGACATTTGCCAAAACGCGATCGATCTCGCGATCTCGCTCGGACTGGAGAAGCCGAAAGTCGCGATCCTCGCCGCTGTCGAGACAGTCACTTCAAAAATGCCTGCGACACTCGACGCAGCCGCGCTCTGCAAAATGGCCGAACGCGGACAGATCAAAGGCGCGCTGCTCGACGGTCCGCTCGCTTTCGACAACGCGATCAGCAAGCAGGCCGCCGAGACGAAAGGCATCAAGTCGGCAGTCGCCGGTGACCCCGACATTCTGCTGGCGCCCGATCTTGAAGCCGGCAACATTCTCGCGAAGCAACTCAGTTTTCTCGCAAACGCGGACAGCGCCGGAATGGTGCTCGGCGCGCGTGTGCCGGTAATTCTGACCAGCCGTGCGGACAGCGTGCGCTCGCGCATCGCGAGTTGTGCGGTTGCCAAGCTGGTGGCCCACGCGCGGCGCGCGAACCCTTAGGGAGCGGTACTGATGGACGACTATGCACTGGTATTGAACGCGGGATCGTCGAGTTTGAAGTTCTGTGTGTTTGAACGGCCGCCCTCCGAACGCTGGCACCTCGAGGCGCGCGGCCAGATCGAAGGCATCGGCACAGCTCCCCGACTGTCCGCCAAAGACGAGCAGGGCCAAAGTCTCGCGAACCAGGACGTCGCCGCTCGTGATGGACGCGAGGCGCTCGACACGCTTGCTGGTTGGTTGCGTTCGAAGTGGGGCGGCTCGCGCGTGCTTGGTGTAGGACACCGCGTGGTCCACGGCGGCGCGCGTTTCACGGGGCCGACGAAAGTGAACGACGAAGTTCTGCGTGAACTGCGCCAACTGATCCCACTGGCGCCGCTGCATCAACCTTACAACCTCGCGGCGATCGAAGCCGTCCGCGAACGGCTGCCTGGCATACCGCAAGTCGCCTGCTTCGACACCAGTTTTCATCGCGGTCAGCCGCAGGTGGCGGAGTTGATTCCACTGCCGCGTGAGCTCCGCGAACAAGGTCTGCAAAGGTACGGCTTTCACGGGCTGTCTTACGAGTACATCGCCTCCGTTCTGCCGGAAACGGCCCCGGAGATTGCGGGTGGCCGAGTGATCGTGGCCCATCTTGGCAGCGGTGCGAGCCTGTGTGCGTTGCGGGCGGGGAAGAGTGTCGACAGCACGCTGGGATTCACGGCGCTCGACGGTCTCTGCATGGGCACGCGTCCCGGCTCGCTCGATCCCGGCGTGGTTCTTCATCTGTTTCAAAGTCTGAATCTCTCCGCGAAAGAGGTCGAGACGCTGCTTTACAAGAAGTCGGGCCTGCTCGGCATTTCCGGCATTAGCAACGATATGCGCGACCTGCTTGGCAAGACGGCGCCGGCGGCGCGTCTCGCGGTGGACTACTTTGTCTATCGCGCGGCGAAAGAGATTGGCGCGCTGGCGGCTGTGCTGGGCGGCATCGACGGGATCGTCTTCACTGCCGGCATCGGCGAGAACTCCGCGGAGCTGCGCCAGCGCATCTGCGAGGCGTCCGCGTGGCTGGGCATCGAGCTCGACGGAGCAGCGAACACCGAGCGTCTCCCCAGAATTTCCACGTCACGCAGCAAAGTCTCAGTCTGGGTAATTCCGACGAATGAAGAGTTGATGATCGCGCGTCACACGGGCGCGCTCCTGGGGCTCGCCGCCAAAGCCGCGTGAGCCCGATAAACCGAAGGGAGAATTACGATGGCCAGCAC
>JBKPPP010000273.1:0-8508 GCA_046733615.1 Acidobacteriota bacterium
GAGCTGAAGCCCAACGATCCGTTGACGATCACGTTTGCGACTTTGTTGCTGGCCGCGATCGCCGCGCTGGCGGGTTATCTTCCGGCGCGGCGCGCGTCGCGTGTAGATCCAATGGTTGCGTTAAGAGAGGAATAATATGAAAGACACACTCAAGTACACTCTGACACGTTCCGGCACCGTGCTCACGTCATGCATTCTGTTACTGCTTTCGTCGTCGGTTTCCGCTCTTCAGGCGCAGAAGCGCGCCGACGAAAACATCAGTATCACGCGCTGGGAGCATACCGATGACGGATTGAAACGCCGGCTCGAGATACGCGGCAAAGCAGAGTTCACGGACGATTACACCGACATCAAAACTGTCTCCGAGGGTGGTTGGGTGATCATTGAAGAGCATCGCGACAACCAGTCGTTTCGTTACGAAGTTCGCCGAGACCCGGCGGGACAATTGACGCGCAGTTTCTTTGTTAACGGTAAAGCGCGACCGCTCGATGAAAATAACAGGAAGTGGCTGGCGAAGTTTGTGCTCGACGCGGTTCGCCAGGGCGGCCTGGATGCCGAGAAGAGAGTGCGCACCATCCTCAACCAACGCGGCGTTGCCGGTGTGCTGGCCGAGATTCAGGAAATCTCGGGCGACTACGCAAAACATCTTTACTACACACAGCTCCTCACCCAAGCGGATCTCGACGCCAACGCCTTGCGCGATGCCTTGCGCCAGATGGCGCGCGACATCTCTTCCGATTACGAGCAGGCGCAGTTGCTCATTGAAGTCGCGCCCACGCTGGCGGGCAAAGACGCGGCGACGCAACCGTTCTTCGATGCCCTTGCCACGATCAAATCAGATTACGAACGCAGCCGGGTACTGAAGACTGTGTTGAAGCAAGGTAAGCCGAGCAATGCTTTGCTCATGCTGATGGCTTCCGCAACCAGGAGCATCTCTTCCGATTACGAGCGCCGCGGGGTTTTGACCGCGTTGGCCCAGACGAAGATCCAGAGCGAAGAGGTGTTGCGATTGTTGCTCGACTCCGCGACCGAAATGCACTCCGACTACGAGAAGGCCACGTTCCTGGTTGAGGTCTCGAACGCCTACACGGGCGACGCGCGTTTGCGCAGTGCATTTTTGAAAGCCGTCGAATCGATCGAGTCTGATTACGAGCGCGGGCGTGTGTTGTCGGCGCTGCTGAAGAACAAGCAGATCGGTTGAGAGGCTGAAAGGGCCATATGTTCAAAGACATTCAGTACGCTCTTCGCATGTTCGTGAAGCGGCCGGGCCTGATGCTGGTTTCTGTGATTACGCTCGCGCTGGGCCTGGGCGCCAACACGGCGATTTTCAGCGTGACAGACAAACTTCTGCTGCGGTCACTGGCGGTTCCGGAGCCGCAGCAACTGTTCCTGATTACGTCCGTCAGCGTTAGTCCGCATTTCGTCAGCAACGCGTTCTCTTATCCGGTGTACTCCGATTATCGTGCGCAACAGAATGTATTCTCCGGTTTGCTCGCCTTCAGTCGTACTGAGTTGGAGCTGACTACGAACAATGGCGCCGAGCGAGTCATCAGCGAGTTTGTGTCGGGCAACTACTTCGATGTGCTGGGTATCAAGGCGGCGCGTGGACGCACGTTTCTGCCGGAGGAGGATAAGACACCGGGTACGCAACCGGTGGTCGTGATCAGCGATACCTTTCGACGCAAACGATTCGGCGACACTGAGGATCCGGTGGGGAAGCAGATCACGGTCAACAACTTCCCTCTGACTATTGTCGGCGTAGCTCCCGAAAATTTCAGCGGCATGGTGCTGGAGCGGCCGACTGAGCTTTGGGTGCCGGTGCTGATGCACCCACAACTCGCCCAGTCGAAGTTTATCGAGAGCCGGAACGATGCGATTCTTCAGTTGCTCGGACGACTGAAACCCGAAGTATCGCAAGCCCAGGCCGAGGCGGGACTCGACCTGCTGGCCCAGCAAATCAAAGCGGCCCACACTCCTCCCGGAACGATCACGAAGGGCCTGCCGTTCAGCGAGCAACACATCAAGTTTGAACCCGGCGGAAAAGGGATTTCCATTCTCCGCAAACGCTTCGCTGCTCCGTTGAAACTGCTGATGGCCGTTGTCGGCCTGGTGCTGCTGATAGCTTGTGCAAATATCGCAGCCTTGCTTCTGGCGCGGGGCCTTGTTCGCCGGAAGGAGATGGCCATCCGGTTGGCCGTGGGAGCAAACAGTTGGCGAATAGTGCGCCAGCTCATGTCTGAAAGTTTCCTGCTGGCGGCAATCGGCGGCCTGGCGGGACTGCTCGTTGCGCCGTGGTTGATTTCCTTGCTCGTCAACACGCAGTCGCGTTTGGACGTTGCGCGGACGCTGTTGGGCCAGGGGCTGGACCATCGGGTACTGATCTTCGCGACGGTCGCCACGTTCGCGGCCGGCATGATCTTCGGCATCTCTCCTGCCTGGCAAAGCTCCAAAGCGGAATTGGTGCCGTTGTTGAAGGACGAAGGCGGAGTTTCAAGTAAACGCGAACGCCGGTTCAGCTTCCGCAGCTTGCTGGTCGTATCGCAACTCGCCCTCGCCGTCATCGTCCTGATTGCTGCGGGCCTTTGCATCAGGACCATGCGCAACCTCTTGGCGATCGATCCCGGTTACAAAGCCGAGACGCTGTTGGTGCTCCCACTGGAGCTCGACGAGAAGAAGTATGACGAAGCGCGTGGCAGGGTGACGCAACAAGAAATCTACACACGCCTGGCGGCCCTGCCTGGCGTGACCGCGGTCAGCAACGGCCTCGTGATTCCGCTCAGTGGCAGCCGTTTTGTGAGCAGCATCTTCGTGCTCGGGCGACCGGCAACGGCTAACGAAGAGAGGGCGTTCGACGCCAGCGTCGTGGGTCCGAGATATCACGAGACGATGGGAATCGAGATGGTAGCCGGCCGTGGCTTTACGGATCAGGATCGCGAAGGAGCGCCGGGCGTCGTGATAGTAAACGAAGCGTTGGCCCAGCGGCTCTTTCCGGGTGAAAACGCATTGGGGAAGAGATTGAGCCTGAAGACCAACGGCGCGCCGCTGGAAATCGTCGGCATCACCCGCAATGTGAAACACCACGACATGACGGAAAACCCGTTGCCGCATTTCGATCTGCCGGCGTTGCAACGCGGCTACGACAGCTATACGAACATCGTCGCGCGAACCAAGGGGCCCGCGGAGGATCTGGTTCCCGCTGCGCGCTCGATATTCCAATCGGTCGATCCGTCGTTGTCGGTTGAAGACATTGCGCCGATGTCGGCCCAGATCGATAACGCGCTCGCCGGAACTCGTCTGGCTTCGACATTGATTTCCATCTTCGGCTTGGTGGCTCTGTTCCTGGCAAGCATCGGTTTGTACGGCGTCATGGCGTGGATGGTCAGTAATCGAACCCGTGAACTGGGCATTCGGATAGCGCTCGGCGCGCGGTCACGCGATGTACTGACACTCGTTATCAAACAGGGATTGGTATTGACGCTGGTGGGAGTGGGAATCGGTTTGCTTGCGGCCCTGATTGCTGCGCGCTTCGTCGACACACAGCAGCTCTACGGCGTGACGGCCACCGATCCGTTTACGTTTGCGCTAATTGCGCTATCGCTGACGGCAGTTTCGCTGCTGGCGTGTTACGTGCCCGCGCGGCGTGCGACAAAGGTCGATCCATTGAAGGCACTGAAATACGAGTAGCTCACTACAGATCATGATTAAAGACATTCAGTACGGCGTGCGAATGCTCTTGAAAAATCCGGGCGTCACGATCGTCGCAATCATCACGCTGGCGCTCGGCATCGGCGCCAACACCGCGATCTTCAGCGGCGTGAGTGCGTTTCTGATTCGGCCACTGGCGGTGCCGCGAGCCGGCGAGCTGGTCCGTCCGCTCGAAGTTGCAGCGGACCGTGGCGTGAGTGATGACTTGTCGTATCCGGACTATCTCGACTACCGCAACCAGAGCACGTCGTTCTCCGGCCTCGCGGCCGAAGACATGATCCAGGTCGCGCTGGACACCGAGAACCAGAGCGACGTGATCTGGGGACAGGTCGTGTCGGCCAACTACTTCGACGTGATGCAAGTGAAGCCGATCATGGGCCGAACGTTTACGCCCGACGAGGACACGGTCGTCGGCGGCAACCCGGTGGTGGTGCTCGGTAACAGTCTCTGGGAACGACGATTCGCTTCCGATCCGAACATCGTCGGCAAGCGGATCAAATTCAACGACCGGCAGTACGAAGTGATCGGCGTCGGGCCCAAAGGGTTCGTCGGATCGAAGTTTGCACTGGCGCTCGATTTCTGGGTGCCGTTCTCGATGGTCGAGGAGCTACGGCGCCAGCCGAAGGTGTTGGAGTATCGCGGCGACCACTGGATGAACATCATCGGACGATTGAAGCCGGGCGTTTCCATCGAGCAAGCGTCGGCGGAAATCAACGGCATCGCGAAAAGGTTGAACCAGGCGTACCCAGACGAGCGCTCTAACGACACACAAGCGAAAGTCATGACCGAGATTGACGCACGTTTCGAGGATCTCGGACCAGTCTTCAAGACGGGCGGCCTCATTGCGATGGCGATCGTCGGTCTCATCCTGCTCATCGCCTGTGCGAACGTCGCGAACCTAATGCTGGCGCGCGCGGCGGCGCGTCGCAAGGAGATCGGGATTCGCCTGGCGCTGGGCGCGAGCCGCGGGCGGTTGATCCGCCAACTCTTGACTGAAAGCCTCATTCTCTCGGTGCTCGGCGGCGGACTCGGACTGCTGCTGGCGCTCTGGGTCACGGATCTGATGCAGGGCTTCGTTCCGGTTATCCAGTACACGATCATCACCAACTTCTTCGCGCTCGACTCGCGCGCGCTCGTCTTCACGTTGATCGTATCACTGGCGACGGGTTTGGTTTTCGGACTCGCGCCCGCGTGGCACTCGTCGAACCCTGACGTCGTGCCGGTGCTGAAAGGCGCGCAAGACGTAGTTTCCAAAGGACGGCTGAGCCGCTTCAACCTGCGCAACTCGCTGGTGGTCGCGCAGGTCGCCTTGTCACTGATGGTTCTCGTGTGCGGCGGATTGTTCATCAAGAGTTTTCGCCAGGCGCAGTTGATGGATCCCGGCTTCGACAATCCGCGCGGGCTGATCGTGTCGCTGAGCCCGCAGCTCGTCGGGCTCGACAAGGACCAGTCGCGAAACTTCTATCACCAGATTGTCGAGCGCGTCGGCAATTTGCCTGGCGTTGAAGGTGTCGGGCTGGCGCAGCTACTGCCGCTGGGCGACAGCACCAACTCAAACGGACCAGTCCTGAAAGAAGGCGAGACGCTGGCGAAGGGCGCCGCCGGCCGCAGCATTCTTACCAACGTCATCGGTGCGGGTTACTTCAAGGCGATGCAGATCCCGATTCTCGAGGGCCGCGACTTCGACGATCGCGATCAGGAGAATACGCAGCAGGTGACGATCGTTAATCAACGCCTGGCCCAGATGCTGTGGCCCGGTGAGAGCGCGATTGGCAAACGCATTTTTCTCGGCGTCAACGACAAAGCGCCGTTGGAAGTCGTCGGCGTGGTGAAGACTGGAAAATATCGCAATCTGGCCGAAGATCCGCAGCCCTTCTTCTACTACGCGATGGCCCAGCGGCGGCCGCGCACGATGGCGCTGGTGGTGCGTAGCAATATCGAGCCTGGCGCGCTCGCGAGCGCGATTCGCAAGGAAGTGCAGACACTCGATCGCCGCGTGCCCGTGTTTGCAGTGAAGACGATGGCTGAGCACATGACCTACGCGCTCTGGGCGCCGAACATGGCGGCGACGTTCTCGCTCGCGTTCGCGGTGCTCGCGATCTTGTTGAGCGCCGTCGGTCTTTACAGCGTAATGGCCTACGTCGTTTCGCAGCGCACGCGTGAGGTGGGCATTCGGATGGCGCTGGGCGCGAGCCGCCAGGACGTGCTGAAGATGATCGCGAGGCAGGGAATGGGTCTCGCCGCCGTCGGCGTGGTGATCGGACTTCTGCTGGCGCTCGGGTTGGTGAAGCTCGTCTCGTCGTTACTGATCGGCATCGGTGGTTACGACGTGACGATCTTCCTGCTGGTGCCGGTGTTACTCGCCGGCGTGGCGCTGGTTGCATGTTATCTCCCGGCGCGCCGCGCGACGAAAATCAATCCATTGGTTGCGTTGAGATACGAGTGAAGAATTATGGAAACGCTAATCAACGATATTCGCTACGCCATTCGCGGACTGCTGAAGCGGCCGGGCTTCGTGTCGATCGCCATAATCACGCTGGCGCTCGGCATCGGCGCCAACACAGCAATCTTCAGTTTGGTCAACACCGTCTTGCTGCGCTCGCTGCCCGTCGAACGGCCGCGCGAGATCGTCTCGGTTGCCGTCCGTGGCAAAGACGACTCGATGTCAGCCTTCTCGTTTCCAAACTTCAGAGACTTTCGCGATCGCAACGCCGTGCTTGCCGGACTGACTGTCTACCGGTTTGTGCCGTTAAGCCTGAGCCGCAGCGGCGCGAACGAGCGTGTCTGGGGTTACGAAGTCGCGGGCAACTACTTCGACGTGCTCGGCGTGAAGGCGATCCAGGGCCGCATGTTTCTACCGGAAGAAGACAAGGCGCCGCTTCAGCATCCGGTCGCGGTGCTGAGTTTCGACTCGTGGCAAAAGCGTTTCGGCGGGGATCCGAATCTCGTCGGCAAAGACATTCTGCTGAACAGTCATCAGTTCCGAGTCATAGGCATCGCGCCCAAAGGTTTCAAAGGGACCGAGCTGGTCTACATGCCGGAGATCTGGGTACCGGCGGCAATGATGGAATGGGCTGAGCCCGGCGCGAAGTGGCTCGAGCAGCGTGACTCAAAAAACTTTTTCGGCATCGGCCGGCTCAAACCGGGCGTCGATTCGCGACAAGCCGAAGCCTCTTTAACACTGCTCGCCGGTCAGCTCGCGAAGGAATATCCCGACAGCAACGAAGGCCAGTCGATCCGGATCACGCCGCCGGGATTCATCCTGCCCGATCTGCGTGGCGCGGTCGTCAATTTCACCTGGGTGTTGATGGCGGCGGTGGCGCTGGTGCTGATCGTGACGTGCACGAACCTCGCCGGCCTCATGCTCGCGCGCGCGACCGATCGCCGGCGGGAAATCGCGATTCGCCTGGCGATGGGCGCAAACCGTTTTCGTTTGATCCGGCAGTTGCTTACCGAAAGCGTGGTGCTGTCGGTTGTCGGCGGTGTGGCGGGAGTATTGCTCGCGCTCTGGATCATCGACGTGCTGCTGGCGTTCAAGCCGCCGATCGACTTTCCGTTGACCATGGATGTCACGATGGACTGGCGTGTGTTGGTCTTTTCGCTCGCCGTTTCAGTGGCGGCCGGCGTGATCTTCGGTCTGGCGCCGGCGCTGCAAGCGAGCCGTCCCGGAATCTCAACAGCCTTGCGAGAAACAGCGGCGCAGGGCGGCGCGGCCCGCACGCGTTTGCGCAGCGTGCTCGTCGTCGCGCAGATCGCGATCTCGCTCGTGGTCCTGATTTCGGCCGGACTGGTCGTGCGCACGCTTCAGCAACTGCAAACGATGAATCCAGGTTTCGATCCGCGCAACGGATTGACGATGTCGTTTGATCTCGGCTTGCAGGGCTACGACGAAGCACGCGGGCAGCAGTTTTACCGGCAGCTCACCGAACGCGTGCAGGCGTTGCCCGGCATCAAGTCCGCGGCCGTATCGAGCTACATTCCTCTCACTCTGAACTACAACAGTCGCAACGTATTCATCGAAGGCGAACCCGTGGAGCGCGGCGAGAACGCGCCGATCGCGATGAACGCCGACGCCGGACCGCGTTACTTCGAAACGATGGCCACGCCGCTGGTCCACGGCCGCGAATTCACTGACCAGGACACGGAGAAAGGCCAGCAGGTCGCGGTCGTCAACGAGACTTTTGTGCGTAAGTTCATGCACGTCAATTCGACTGCCGAGGCGGTGGGCAAGCGTTTCAGCTACAGAGATCCGGCCGGTCCGTTTGTTCAGATCGTCGGTGTCGCGCAAGACGGGAAATACTTCAACATCGCCGAGGATCCGCGCCCCTTCTTCTGGTTGCCGATGAGTCAGGACTATTCGGCGCAGGGAATTTTGACGGTGCGCACCAACGCGAATCCTGAAACACTGTTTGGCGCGGTCCGAAAAGAGGTGCAGACACTCGATCCAAACCTGCCGTTGTTTGACGTGAAGACGCTGACCGAGCACATGCGCTTCGCGCTGTTTCCGGCGCGCGTCGCAGCGACGGTCCTGGGCGTGTTTGGACTGGTGGCGCTGCTGCTCTCCGCGATCGGCATTTACGGCATCACTTCGTACACGGTCGCGCAGCGCACGCACGAGATCGGCGTGCGGCTCGCGCTCGGTGCGCAGTTGGGCGACGTGCTGAAGTTGGTGCTGAGTCACGGGTTGAAGCTGACGATCATCGGCGCGGCGATTGGTCTGTTTGGCGCCTGCCTGGCGACGCGCGCGATCACGAGCGTGCTTTACGGCGTGAGTGCGACCGATCCGCTGACGTTCGGTGTCGT
>JBKPPP010000274.1:0-9326 GCA_046733615.1 Acidobacteriota bacterium
CCTGGAGAGTGAAACCTGAACGCCTCTTGGCTTTGATCGCAAGTTTTGAAACTAAAAGAGGTTACTAAATCGGTTGGGGCCTTATGCCGAGGTGGATTAAGCCTCCGTAAGCCGAAATGCACTGTAGCATAGCCAACAATGACCTTCAAGATTTTTCTTTGTTGGCACTTGTCACGAAGAAGACGGACCACTGCACCTGTTAAAGCACCCGCAAATACTTGTCTCCGTTGATTTAGGGGTGGGTCTATGGTAAGCTGCGCGACAACTCCGCGGCTGCTCATGTAAAGTGAGCAGCCTTTTGAGATTCAGCCCATGAGTAGCAGTCTCGCCAAAGGCCTACGCCGGTCCTCCACACGCTCAAAAAGTAAGGGAGCGTCAGCAAAGACCGCGAAGCGCGCCGTAAAGGCGAAGCCGGCTGCGAAGGCAAAAGCGAAACGCGCTACTGCGGCGAAGTCATCGGCACGGCCCGTTGCACGCAAACCGGTGAAGGCTGCGGCTAAGAAAGCAGCGCCGAAGCCAAAGCCGGTCGCGAAAGCGAAGAAGGCAGCGTCGAAGCCGGTCGCACGCAAAACTGCTCCGGCCAAGAAAGTCGCCGTCTCAAGAGTCAAAAAGACCCAAAAGCTCGCGGCTGTTCGCGCAGTCAGACCCGCTCCGCTTCCTCCGCCGCCACGGCAACCGACGCAGGATGAGTCGGCGGCACTCGCAGCTTTTGAACGTGCTCACAAGGAGTTTGTGCGCGGCCGGTTCGCGGAGGCCCGCAACCAGTTTCGCGTTCTCGTCGACAAGTATTCGCAGGTGTCGGAAGTCGCGGCTCGCGCGCGGACGTACCTGGCGATTGCGGAGTCGAGACTGCGAACCGAAAGTATGTTGCCGCGCGATGCCGACTCGCTTTACGATCGCGGCGTGATTGAGCTGAACCGCGGCGAGTATGTCGCGGCGCAGGAGATGTTTGAGCGGGCCCTCAAACGCGAACCCGAAGCGGCGCACATTCACTACGGCCTGGCGGCCACCCGCGCCCGGCTGGGCTCGATCGATCTGGCTTTGGAGTCGTTGCAGCGAGCACTCGACCTGCAACCGAATCTACGCGTGCGCGCGCAGCACGATCACGACCTGAACCCGCTTCGTAACGATCCCGATTTCGATCGGCTGATCTTCAGTAACCCTTCCTAAGCAGACTCGAGCGCGAGTCTCCGTTCGTCTGTGCCTCCGTTGTAAGTCACACGACATCTCGGATTGAGGTATGATTCTTCCGGTGCAGAACCGATCAACAACGGGCGGTCAAAATCTTGTCGCCATCGGCGGCGGCACCGGACTCTCAACCCTTCTCGCCGGACTGAAGAAGCGAGTCGGCAAGACTGACGATCCGCTCTGGATTGAAAACCTGTCGGCAATCGTCACTGTCTCTGACGACGGCGGCAGCTCCGGCCGGCTGCGTGACGAGTTGCAGATGCTACCTCCGGGCGACATTCGCAACTGCATGATCGCGTTGTCGGAAGACTCGAATCTGCTCTCGCGGCTGTTTCGTTATCGCTTCCGCGGCGCCGGGGGCTTGGGCGGCCACAGTTTCGGCAACCTCTTTCTCGCGGCATTGACGGAGGTCACCGGCGACTTCACCGAAGCGATCCGCCTCTCGTCGGAGATTCTGGCCAGCAAGGGTCACATCTTCCCCGCGACGATCAGCGACGTCCGGCTCGTTGCCGAGCTCGAAGATGGTTCGGTAGTCAGTGGTGAGACGACGATCTCCGCCTCGAAGCTTCCGATCCGCCGTCTGCGGCTGGAGCCCGAACAGTGCCTGCCGCTGCCCCAAGTGCTGAGGGCGATTCGCAGCGCCGACATCATCACCGTCGGTCCGGGCTCGCTCTACACCAGCATCCTGCCGAACCTGCTCGTATGGCAGGTGTCGCGTGTGATCGGCCAAACGTCGGCGACAAAGATCTTCGTCAACAATCTCATGACGCAGCCGGGCGAGACTGACGGCTACACTGCGCGCGCGCACCTGGAGACGGTGAAGAAATATGCGCCCGAGATTCATTTCGATTTTGTCGTCGTGAACGACCGCCGCATCAGCAAAGAGCAGGCCGAGCTTTACGCGGCTGAAGGCGCGTACCAGATCGGCATCGACGATCCGATCGAAGACGTTCTCGACCAGGCGACTGAGATTGTCCGTGCCGACCTGCTCGACGAGGGCGAAAAGGTCAGACACAACGCCGATCGTCTGGCGCAGGTAGTGCTGAAGTGCCGCGAACGAGCGCAGTCGAAAGTGACTGTCGCCGTCTGAACATTCGGGAGAACTCCTTGAACAACGAAACCGCATCGACCAGGCCGCTGAGTGTGCTCGTGATGGCGGCGGGTCTCGGAACCAGAATGAAATCGACCCGGGCGAAGGTCCTGCACGAACTGGCCGGACTCCCGCTCATCGCGCATGTCGTGCGCGCGGCTCAGTCACTCGATCCGCAAACGATTCTCGTCGTAGTCGGTCACCAGGCGGAAGAGGTGGAGCAGGCGGTGCTGGCGCAAGTCGGCAGTCTCGCGAGTTTCGCGATGCAGGCTCAACAACGCGGCACCGGCGATGCGGTTAACTCGGCGCGCGCGCAACTCGAACACTCAGATTCGCTGCTGCTGATTCTGTCGGGCGACGTGCCGATGATTCGCGCCGAGACGCTGCGCAAGCTTATCGATCATCATCGCGAGAGCGGGGCCGCCTGTTCGATCCTGAGCGTGCGGCTGGAAAATCCCACCGGTTACGGACGCATCGTTCGCAGCGACGACGGCGAGTTTCAGCGCATCGTCGAGCAGAAAGACGCGAACGAGCAGGAACGCCAGGTCAAAGAGATCAACTCCGGCATCTACTGCTTCGAGACCAACGATCTGTTTGCGGCGCTGCGGCGCGTCGAGCCGAAGAACGAACAGGGCGAGTATTACCTCACTGACGTTGCGGAGATCATCAAATCAACCGGCCTCAGAGTGGAAGTTTATCTGCACAGCGACGCGCGCGAGGTGTATGGCGTAAACACGCGCGCCGAGCTGGCGGAGTTTGAAAACCTGCTGCGCCGCAACGCCATTCGCCGGCTGATGACCGAAGACGGCGTCACGTTTATCGATCCGTCGCACGCCTACATCAGTCCCGAAGCGCAGATCGGGCGCGATTCGATCATTTATTCGGACGTCACGATCGAAGGGGCGTCCGTGCTGGGCGAAGGCTGCGTCGTCCGCTCTGGTACGCGCATCACAAACTCCCGGGTCGGCGACAACGTCACCATTAAGGATCACTCGATCATCATCGACTCGGAGATTGCATCTAACTGTTCCGTCGGGCCGTTTGCGCACCTGCGGATGAACGCGGCGCTGGAGGAGAACGTCACGGTCGGAAATTTTGTAGAAGTGAAGAAGTCGCGGCTGAAACGCGGGACGAAAGCGCAGCATCTGACGTATCTCGGCGACGCCACGATCGGCGAGCGCACGAACATCGGCGCCGGCACCATAACGTGCAACTACGACGGCAAGAACAAGCACGAAACCATCATCGAGGATGATGTTAAGATCGGTTCGGACACCATGTTGGTCGCGCCGGTGCGGGTGGGTGCGCGATCGAAGACGGGCGCGGGTTCGGTAGTCACGAAAGATGTTCCGCCCGACACGCTGGTGGCGGGAGTGCCCGCCGAAGTGAAGAAGAAGTTGAGATAAATAGGAATGCTCGCGAAAGAGAACGCAACGAGTGGATCGGGGTTCGAGCGAAGAACCCTCCGGAGCAAAGAAGTCAGCAGCCAGAAACTCAGGAGTTAAGCCAAGCATGTGTGGAATTGTTGGTTACGTCGGAAACAAACAGGTGGTGCCGCTCATCATCGATGGGCTGCGCAAGCTCGAGTATCGCGGTTATGACTCCGCCGGCATCGCGGTCGTCAATGAAGATCACGATCTCGAGATCCGCCGCGCCGAAGGAAAACTGCGCAACCTCGAAGAGACGATCCGGCTCAGTCCGCTGGACGGCACGTACGGCATCGGACACACTCGTTGGGCCACGCACGGCCGCCCGACTGAAGAGAACGCGCACCCGCATCGCGACTGCACCGGCCGCGTAGTCGTCGTTCACAACGGCATCATCGAAAATTACCTGCAACTGAAAGAGCGACTGCGCAAAGGCGATCACCGGTTCGTCACCGAGACAGACACGGAGATCATCGCGCATCTCATCGAGGAACATCTCAAGGAACATGTCACGTTCGAACAGGCAGTGCGTTCCGCGGTGACGGAGCTGCGCGGCATCTTCGCGCTGTCAATCATCAACGCCGACGAGCCCGACACGATCATTGCAGTGCGCCAGGGCCCGCCGGTCGTGATCGGTCTCGGCGATCGCGAGTTCTTCGTCGCGTCAGACATTCCACCAATCCTGCATCACACGCGCGACGTCTTCTTTCTCGGTGACGGCGAGATCGCGATCATCAACAAAGACGCAGTGCGCGTCATCGACTTCGAAGGCAACTCCGTGCAGCCTTCGATTCAGCGCATCACGTGGGACCCGATCATGGCGGAAAAGGGCGGCTTCAAGCATTTCATGCTCAAGGAAATCTACGAGCAGCCGCGCTCGGTCCGCGACACCGTGCAGGGCCGTGTCTCGCTCGACAGCGGGCAAGTGTTTCTCGACGAGATGCGCAACATCACCGAGGCCGACTTCAAACGTTTCGCTTCGATCAAGATCGCCGCGTGCGGCACGTCGTGGCACGCAGGTCTTGCGGGCAAGTACATGATCGAGCAGCTCGCGCGCGTGCCGGTCGACGTCGATTACGCGTCGGAGTTTCGTTATCGCGATCCGGTGATGGACGAGAACACGCTGTTGCTCGTCATCTCTCAATCAGGAGAGACGGCGGACACGATCGCCGCGCTGCGCGAAGCGAAAGAGCTCGGCGCGAAGGTGCTGGCGATCTGCAACGTTCAGGGTTCGATGATCGTTCGCGAGGCGGATGGAACGATACTCACGCACGCTGGTCCGGAGATCGGCGTCGCCTCGACCAAGGCTTTCACGAGTCAGATGATTGCGTTGTATCTGCTTGGCCTGTATCTCGGCCAGGTCCGCGGCGCGCTCTCGGAAGACCAGGCGCGTTTTCACGCGCAGGAGCTGGCGGAGCTGCCGGTTAAGCTCGAACACCTGCTAAACAACTCCGACGACATCGAGGAGCTTGCGAAAGAGTTTTTCCGCTCGACTGACTTTCTCTATCTCGGCCGCGGGATCAATTTTCCGGTGGCGCTCGAAGGCGCTTTGAAGTTGAAGGAGATCTCTTACATCCACGCCGAAGGCTATCCGGCCGGCGAAATGAAGCACGGGCCAAACGCGCTGATCGACGAGCGGCTGCCGGTGCTCTTCATCAACACGCGTGAAGAAGGCAATCGCGCTTCGGAGCTGCGTTACGAGAAGACGCACTCGAACATCGTCGAAGTGAAAGCGCGTGAAGGGATCGTGATTTCGGTCTTGACGGAAGGCGACACGATGTCGTCGGTAGTTTCGGATCACGTAATCGAGATTCCGGCGTCGAGCGATCTGCTGTCGCCGATACTCTCGATTATTCCGCTACAGTTACTCGCTTATCACATCGCCGTGCGGCGCGGCTGCGACGTGGACCAGCCGCGAAATCTGGCGAAGTCAGTGACGGTTGAGTAGACCACGCCCGTCGCCGCCGATCAGATCGACGGCTTGAGTAAATCCCGCATTTCGCGCCCCCTCGAGGGAGCGAACGGCTGCCGGCACCACATTCCCCCAAGTGTGCCCCGCGAGTGCACGTTCGCCCCCCACTTTCACTAAACGCGCAAAGAGATCGGAAAAAGGTACAAACTTTATTCGGAGAGTATTCAGAAGTTATTTCGCGCGCGCGCTGTTTTCCAGTTCCAACAGTTTCTTCTTTCGCTCTAATCCCCAACGATAACCGCCGAGACTCTCATCCTCACGCACGACACGATGACACGGAATCACCAGCGCGACGGGATTGGTGGCACAAGCGCGTCCGACAGCGCGAACAGCACCCGGTTTGCCGAGCGCCTTCGCAACGCCGCCGTATGAAACTGTCTGGCCGTAAGGAATCGCACGCAGGTGTTCCCACACCTGGCGCTGAAACGCGGTCGCACGGATGTCGAGCGGCAGATCGAGGCGCCGTTCATTGTTGTTGAGGTGATTCAGAATCGTTTGGACGGACGCGCGCAATTTTGCGTCTGCCCGTTCGATCGTGGCTTCGGGAAACTCAGCGCGCAGATCTCTTTCGAGCTCGGTATCGCTGTCGCCCATGCGCACCGCACATACGCCTCGTTCAGTGAGGGCAACGAGCAAACGCCCGAGCGGCGAAGCGGCAATCGTGTAACTGATCTTCACGCCGCGCCCGCCGCGACCGTAAGTCGCCGGCGTCATGCCCAACTCTTGAGGCGCTTGCTCGTAAACACGGCTGCTGGAATTGAAACCTGAATCGTAGAGTGCGTTTGTCACTGACTCTCCTTCGCGTACGAGTTGCTTGAAGTTTCCGAAACGCCGCGCGGCTGCGTACTGTCGCGGGCTGATGCCCATCACGCGCTTGAACGTGCGCTGCAAGTGAAACAGACTGACGCCGGCGTGCGCTGCGAGCTCCGCGAGCTTCGCGGTTCCGCCTTCGCTCGAATCCAGATAACCGCAGACACGCTGCACCAGCTCGAGCTGCGGATCGGCGGCGTTCTTGCTGCGCGGCTGGCAACGCAGACAGGCACGAAAGCCCGCTGCCTCGGCGGCATCAGGCAAGTCGAAGAACGTCACGCGCTCGCGTTGCGGACGCCGCGACGGGCACGACGGGCGGCAGTAGATCTTCGTCGAGCTGACTGCAAACACGAACTGCCCGTCGAACCGCGCGTCTCTTGTTACCACCGCTTGCCAGAGTTGATCGTTCATTGCGGAAGAATGATAAGCCACACTGCAAACCAGATCTATCGGCTTCTTGCGATCAAACTGAGTGGATGATTAAATGCCTCTCGAAAGTGGATTCTGAATTCCTGGCACAATTAAACGAGCAGCAGCGGGAAGCAGTGCTCGCGACCGAGGGGCCTCTCCTCATCCTCGCCGGAGCAGGCTCGGGCAAAACGCGAGTCATCGCTCATCGCATCGCCTACCTGATCGCGGAGAAGAAAGTTCCGAGCTGGAACATCCTCGCCGTCACGTTCACGAATAAAGCCGCCGAAGAGATGCGCCTGCGAGTGCAGCGGCTGTTGCGCGAACGCGAGCGCTCCAGCCTGCCGCTGCTCTCGACGTTTCACAGTCTCTGCGTGCGCATTCTGCGGCAGGACATCGAGAAGCTGAACGACAAGTACACGCGCCGTTTTACGATTTACGATCAGGACGACTCGCTGCGCGTGATCAAGCAGTGCATCAAAGAGCTGGGTTACGACGAGAAGTATCTGGGCCAGCGCGCGACGCAGTCGGCGATCAGCTCGGCGAAGAACAGGGGTGAAGATCCCGAAGCGTTTGCGGCGCGCGCCGAGTATGTCGACGAACGCCGCGCGGCGATGGCGCGTGTTTACAAGATGTACGAAGACCGGCTGCACGCGAACAACGCGCTCGATTTCGACGATCTGCTGATCAAGACCGTGCGACTGCTGCGCGACGTAGCGGAAGTCAGGGAAAAGTACAACAACAAGTTTCAGTACATTCTCGTCGACGAGTACCAGGACACAAACTCGCTCCAGTTCGCGCTGATTAGCCTGATCACGCAGAAGCAGCAGAACATCTGCGTCGTGGGCGACGAGGATCAGTCGATCTACAAGTGGCGCGGCGCCGACATCAGCAACATTCTCAATTTCGAAAAACACTTTCTGAACACGCGCACCATCCGGCTCGAACAGAATTACCGCTCGACGCAGACGATCCTCGACGTCGCGGGCGCCGTGGTGAAGCACAATCTCGAGCGCAAGGGGAAAAATCTCTGGACGTCCAATCCGAAGGGTGGACGAGTGGGGTACTACCAGGCGCTCGACGCGGAAGCTGAAGCGCGTTGGGTTGCCGGAAAGATTCTCGAGCACCGGCGCGACGAGTTTGATCTGCGCGCGGCGGTGCTCTATCGCACCAACTCGCAGTCGCGCGTGTTTGAAGAGGCGATGCGCCGGACCGGGTTGCAGTACAACATCATCGGCGGCTTCTCGTTTTATGAGCGGATGGAAGTGCGCGACATAATTGCGTATCTGAAGTTGGCGCTGAACCCGAACGACTCGATCGCGCTGCAACGCGTCATCAATAGTCCGCCACGCGGCATCGGCAAGCAGACACTCGACGAGCTCGAGCGGCGCGCGAAAGAGGCCGAACTCTCGCCGTGGGACGCGATCGCGCTCATCATCGAGAGGCCCGAGAACCTCGGGTCGCGCGCGATTACGGCGCTGAGGAGTTTTCGCCGCATCGTTGTGCGCCTGGCTCAAATGGCCGGTACGATCGATTCAACCGAGCCGCTGCTCGAGGATTCGGCGTCGCCTGTTTCCGACGTCGTGCGCGCGGCGATTCTCGATACCGGTTACGAAACGTGGCTCCGCTCGGAAAGTACGGACGAAGCCGAAGGCCGGCTCGAGAACTTGCAGGAGCTCGTCAATGCGGCCGTGGATTACGACGAGCAGGGGCTCGAAGGCTTGCGCGATTTCATCGATCACTCCGCGCTAGTTTCCGATCAGGACGAGTACAAACGCGACGCGCCGGTCACGTTGATGACGGTCCACTCGGCGAAGGGACTCGAGTTTCCGCTCGTGTTCATCGTGGGGCTCGAAGACGGTCTGTTTCCGCACTCGCGCTCGGCGACAGATCCGGCCGAGCTCGAAGAAGAGCGCCGGCTTGCTTACGTTGCGATGACGCGCGCGGAACGTTTTCTATACGTGACGCACGCGATGAAGCGTCGCGTGTACGGCGAAGAGCTGGCTTCCGAGCCGTCGCAGTTTTTGAACGAGATGCCGATCGACTTGCTCGAAGATTTGAGTCTGGGTAAGTCGTGGTTGTCATTTGCGCGTGGCTCGTCAGCCATCGATTACGAGCACGGCGAGTTTCGCAAAGAGAAGAAGAAGTATATGGGTAAGACTTACGACAGCGTCGACTCGATCGCGGAGTTTTTCAAGCAACGCAACCGGCAGTTGGGGGAGATGCCCGCGTCGCCGTCGAGAGCCAGAGAACAGGGCGCAACTACGCCGAAGCCGACCGGAGGAGCGAAACCTTCCGCAGGTGCGAAGTCGGCCGCAGGCGCCGGTGAATTCGTGCCGGGTTCGTACGTGAAGCATTCGAAGTACGGGCGGGGTCTGGTTCTCCGGCGTGAGGGCGCCGGAGAATCGACCAAGTTGACGGTTAGCTTTCC